>MHIY01000018.1:1618-7913 GCA_001817755.1 Candidatus Colwellbacteria bacterium RIFCSPLOWO2_01_FULL_48_10 | reverse complement strand
CGACAAACGTCTCTCCGGGCTTGGGGTCAAGCGTTTCCAAAACCTGATTTAAAAGAACGGGGACATGCATAAATTCAAAATTAAAAATGAGGCTAGGGATTCGATTCCTCTGTCATTCGACCCATTTTGAATTTCAAACTTTCATTTTGCATTTTGATTTTTAAACTTTAAATTTATATGCCCAGCTCCCCTAATTTTTCGGCGATTTCGTCGGAAGCATTTTCAGTTTTCGACTTATACGCGTTCCAGGCCGCCGTGTCCCAGATTTCCATTCTGTTGTAAACGCCAGTTACTTTAGCTTCCTTGGAAAGCCCGGCATATTTTCTCAAATAATCTGGTATCAGTATCCTGCCCTGCGCATCGAGTTCGACGTCCGATGCGCCAGAGAGCATCAGTCGGACAAAAGCGCGCGAGTTCGCCTGAGCAAGAGGCAAGGCGATAAGCTTCTGCGCCAGCGCTTCCCAATCTTTCGAAGTGAAAACGAACAAGCAGTGGTCCAAGCCACGAGTGATTATGGCTCCGCCAGAGACCTTCGTACGGAATTTGGCCGGAATCGCAATCCTGCCTTTGGTATCGATATTATGTTGGAATTCTCCGATAAACATTTTAGTGTTCGCTAATAATGCGAATTTAAGCAAATAATGCCAATCGCATATCTGCCTGAGTCGACTTTTCTGTATCTTGTGTGTCTATTCGCATTATTTAATTTAATTAGCATTATTCGCGATTACTCGGTTATCCCCAGAAAAAGAGGGTTCTCCACATAGTTATCCACAGTTCCCCACTTTTCAATCATTGTAACCCACAACACTAAGCAAGTCAAAACGGTTACGAAGAACAAATAGGTGCGAAAAATAACCAGCATCTATGCTGGTTTTTCGATCTGCGACCAAGTTATCAACACGTAACCCAGATAACGATCAAGAAAATATCAATTCCCCACACGATAATGGCTAATCTAATGAAGCGGTGGCTGGGCCAGGGTTGTGTCAGGGTTGCCGGCAGCCATATACTTTTTAAGAAATAGGTAAATTATCGTTATGGTAATAATGAATAATCCGGCTATCTTGAACGTGCTGCCGTACCCTATGGAATCAACCAATATTCCCCCAATGAAAGCGCCGATGGCGGTACCAAGCGGAGCAAAAATTGTATCAATTACTCCGGCTTCCTCGGAATAATCCGTAAAATCCATCGCAATGAGGCCGGAGCGCATTGCTCCCACGATGAATGCGGAAGATGTCTTAAGAATATCTACGGCGAAAATCCCGACCACACCTATCTTGGAGCCTAGAAGGCCAAGTAATATCGACGCGAGTCCGTATAGAAAACCGCCCCTGGCGAAACCATCACTCGACTTGATCCGGCCCAATATCTTTATGCGGTTGATCGATATGAAAATGAAAACAAAAGAGAACAATGAAATGTAGGTAATAACGTCATTCTGACTTAAGCCGATATTTCTTAGAAAAAGAAGGAAATATGCGTTATACAACCCGGCCACAACAAGAACGCAGAAACTCAGCATTATATAGGGCGTTAATTTCAAGCGATTGAAGCTTGAGAATATTGTCCAATAGTTCCGGCCGATTTTCCTTAGGTTTATTTCCCGTTTCTCATGCTGGCCGGATTCGGACAGGGTATGAATATTGAAAAACACATTTATAAGGTGAATTATGAAGCTGGCTACGAGAACACCGTTGAAGCCGAATCGCCAGATGAGCAAACCGCCCATGACGGGCGCGAAAAAATTCGCGTAGGTCGGCGCGGAATGGAATATCCCGAAAGCGGAATTGTAATTCTTCAGCTTCAGGCGGATAAAAAGACTGCGCGAAGCGACAAAGAAAAGGCTGGCTGAAGCGCCGAGCAGTATCTGTAGTACATCGAAAAGCGCACCCTGCGAATAAATCATGCCGAGCGAATACGCTCCATAGCCCAAAATACCGACAGAAGAAAGAATAATTGGATTTAGCCGGTAAAGAAGCATCCCGACAATTGGCGCGCAGATCACGATGCTCAGATAGATCAGAAAATATGTGTACCCAACCTTGGCCAAAGCCAGACCTCTGTCTATTAAAAACAGAGAAAAATATACCGAGAAAAGCCTGTAACCGAGCATCAGTAGAAAATGAGTGATCGCGGAATCGACCACCGCCCCCTCCATATCCGGAAAAATATGCCGTTTCATCAATTTTTTAAGGATAACATAAGAACCACAAACAAACTTGTGTCGCGTAAAATTCGCTTCACTCATCACGCGACTACCCCGTAGCTGAGGTCAGCAACGTGGCAAAGCCCCGTTGAAATATTCCATTTCGACGGAATATTTTTTTACGGGGTGCGCCCAGCAGGGATCGAACCTGCAGCCTTTCGAATGTGAATCGAACGCTCTACCACTGAGCTATGGGCGCGATACTATTCTTCTTTCAACTCCTCTCGCCGTTCCTTATCTTAATGACAAGGACGGGAATCACTAAAATCAAAGTAACACTATTGGCCGCTATAAGCGGTACATCTTTTATCATGAATCCATAAACTAGCCACAAGGAAAAACCGAAAGTAATCAGAACATACATCCACAGCGAAATACCTCTGGTTTCTCTACTACGAATTGTCTTAATGGCCTGGTGCAAACTAGCCACCGTTGTGCAAAAAGCAGCCACTAAGCCAATTATCGATACGGTATTCATGCGTGAACTATAGACAAAAAACGCCCCGGTTTCAACCGGGGCGTTTTCCAGAGTGTTTTCTAGCGCAATGAGCTGACTATTCCTCGCAGAGGACATTCTCGGAGGCATGAAGATGCCGAGAGATAAGAAGGTTTTCAGCAGAAAACCATTCTGAGTCCTCGAGAGGAATAGTGAGCGAATTCTTATTGCAATTCAACAGTCGCACCGGCGGCTTCGAGTTTCTTCTTCAGTTCCTCGGCGTCTTCTTTTTTGAGGTTCTCCTTTACCATCTTGGGCGCTCCGTCAACGAGATCCTTGGCCTCCTTGAGACCTAATCCGGTGGCTTCCTTAACAGCCTTGATGACGTTGATCTTCTGATCACCGGTAGCCTTCAAGATAACATTGAAAGCGGTCTTCTCCGCGGCAGCCTCGCCTCCGGCGGCTCCGGCTGGAGCAGCGGCCTGAGTCGCGCTGATGCCGAACTTCTCTTCCATTGCTTTCACTAGGTCAGCGATTTCCAAAACAGTCATCTTCTCTATCTCTGTTATGAACTGATCTTTGGTCATATAATTAATTTAAATTTATCTTTTTTATTTGCGACCTTTTGCTACCTCCTGTAATACATACATGAGTTTCCTGATCGGGCCGGTAAGGCCTCCCAACACCTGGCCAAGCAGTACTTCGCGAGACGGTAATTTACCAATAGCCTGAAGGGTGGGTAGAGGCATTTCTAACTTATTAATGAGATCGAGCGCGCCCAAAAGCTTGAAGTTAGCGTTCGCCTTCGAAAACTTGTACATAACCGGCGCAATTTCGGATATGTCGCCCTGGGCGAAAACCGTACCCACCTGGCTTTTGAACTGTTTGGGATTAAACTCAATACCGGCTTTTTTCAGCGCCACGCCCAAAAGACGCTTCTTGATGACATGGAAACGGGACTTTGCGCCCCGCGCCAAACGCCTGAAGGCTTTAATAACCTCGTCTGGAGTCTCACTAAAATCTGCAAAAACCAGGAATTTTGCATCCTTCATCTCCTGTTCAGCCAATCGGACTATTTCTGTTTTTTGCGCTTTTGTTTTCATTTTTTGGTAATTATTTGATTAATATGTTCGCAGTGCACTGCTCAGTATTTCGTCGCCTTCGCTCCTCAAAAACAGGAAAAACTGCGTCTTCGCAGTTTGTCGGGCCTCACAAAGGCAAATAGCCTTTGGAATCCTCGGTAGGGCTTAGTTATTTGCCTACTTTCTGCGGAAACTGGCATCAGTCTAGCAGATGCCGTGGTTTTGTCAACGGCCACAAAATCATTATATCTGTTGACGCTCAGTTTTAACATCCGGATCGGACATTTTTTCAAAACTTGATATTTGCTTGCCGGTAGCAGGGAGAGAATTTAGGATTTTCGGTTAAGAACTAGATATCAAGATTCTTAACTGATGCTGCATGAATCTGGATGAAGTGCTTGCGGGGACCGACCTCGCTGCCCATGAGGATGTCAAAAAGCCTGTCCGCCTCTTTGGCATCGTCTATCGCCACCTGCCGCAAGGCGCGGAAAGCCGGATCCATGGTCGTCTCCCACAGCTGGTCGGGATTCATTTCGCCCAAGCCCTTGTAACGCTGGATGTTGATGTTCTGCCCATCTTTGAATTCCTTCAAAACCTTTTCTTTGTCGGCATCGGAATAGGCATACTTGTGAGCTTTACCGCTTGAGATCTTATATAGGGGCGGCTCGGCAATGTAGAGGTATCCGTTCTGGATGACTGGTAGAAAATACCGGTAAAAAAGTGTCAGTAAAAGAGTCCTGATGTGCGCGCCGTCCACGTCGGCATCGGTCATCAAAACTATTTTATGATATCTGATCTTCGCAACATCGAACTGGTCGCTGATGGCGGTGCCCAAAGCTATTACGAGCGACCTGATTTCCTTATTCAAAAGCATTTTGTCGACGCGCGACTTCTCCACGTTCAATATCTTGCCGCGCAGAGGCAGAATGGCCTGGGTTTTGCGGTTTCTGGCTTGTTTAGCCGAGCCTCCGGCCGAATCACCCTCGACAATGAAAAGCTCAGAATCCTCGGCTTTCTTTGATTCGCAGTCGGCCAGCTTGCCCGGCAAAGTAAGGCCTTCTAAAACTCCTTTCCTTAGAACCGTCTCCTTGGCAGCTTTGGCAGCCGCGCGGGCCTTTGCAGCCAGGATCACCTTCTCAATTATCCGCTTCGCGTCGCTCGGATGCTTCTCCAAAAACTCGCCGAAGGCGGCATTTATCACCGCCTCGACGACAGTTCTTGCCTCTGGGTTGCCGAGCTTAGCTTTCGTCTGGCCTTCAAACTGAGGCTCTCGTATCTTGATCGACAGAACGACTATCATGCCTTCGCGAACGTCGTCACCAGTGAGATTCTCTTCTTTACCTTTTATATATTCTTTCTCCCGCGCGTGGTCGTTTATAGTGCGCGTAACCGCAGACCTGAAGCCGGTCAGGTGCATCCCGCCTTCAATCGTGTAGATATTATTCGCGAAACTCAATTCCTGGGTTTCGATCCCCTCGTTGTAGACCATCGCGGCCTCGACCACGATGCCGTCCTGTTCTTTGTGAGCATAAAATATGTTCTCATGCACAGGCTTGTCGCCGCCTTCGGCCAGGTAGTCAATGAAAGACAATATGCCGTTGTCGAACTTAAAGCCATAATATGCCGGACCTTCTTCTCCTTGCCCTGAGGTAATCGAAGGGGTTTCATCGATTATTACTATCCGCAAACCTTTGTTTAAATAAGCCTGGCGGCGCAGATGTTCGATGACCGTCTTCCGGTTGAATTTGGTCTCGGAAAAAATTGAAGCATCAGGCTTAAACGTAACTTTAGTGCCGCGCTTCTCGGTCTTGCCGATCTTCTTGACCTTAAACTGAGGCTTGCCGATCTTATATTCCTGCGCATACATTTCGCCGTCGCGATACACCTCCACCCTAAGCCACTCAGAAAGCGCGTTCACAACCGATGCGCCCACGCCATGCAAACCGCCCGAAACCTTGTAACCCTCGCCGCCAAACTTCCCTCCGGCGTGGAGCGTGGTCATCACTGTTTCAAGCGCAGAAACTTTCGTCTTAGGGTGAACATCGACAGGTATGCCTCGCCCATCGTCCTCGACACTAACCATACCATCATTCAAAATACGAACCTCAATGTTTTTAGCGTAACCGGCCATAGCCTCGTCAATTGAGTTGTCGACAATCTCCCAGATAAGGTGATGCAAGCCGGAAACGCCGGTTGAGCCGATGTACATGCCCGGACGCTTGCGTACCGGGTCGAGTCCCTCCAAAACGGATATGTCCTTGGCCGAATAAGAGCCTTTAGCGCTGGTGATGTCGGTGTTTTTTGTCTCTTCCGCCTTAGTCATAATTATGTCTGAATGAATTGAAAACTAGGGCTAATTTTAGCAAAAAATTGCTCTAAACACAAACGAACAGAATGCTCCAACATTTCTAAATGGCTTTGACAGGCGCACTTATGCTGAGTTCAACGGCATTTATATTATCAATGCTGTCTCAGCCAATCTGGCGTTTAGTAGGCTATAGCCTACTAAACGCCAGATTGGGGAAATTTCACGCTAGCCAGCTCCGAATTACGAAACTCTATGAA
>MHIY01000018.1:581-1594 GCA_001817755.1 Candidatus Colwellbacteria bacterium RIFCSPLOWO2_01_FULL_48_10 | reverse complement strand
CCAAATGCCCGCCTGAATAGGAGAGTTTCGTAATTCAGGACATATGAGCGGTTTCTTGCATTAGACTTGCTCCCTAATAAAGGTTCCGCGGGGCAAGCCCCGCGGTATTTGCTAGATCTCGCTTCACTCGCGCATTCTCGCTGGCCGGGCCGCAAGTATTAGACCTTTATTCCGACGTCGCCCCGCCTTGTTCGCCTCGATTCGGCGAAGCGGGCCGGCGAGGCAGATTGGCCCAAATAGAAATAGGCCTATTTCTATTTGGCTCTCTCGCTTGTCGGAATAATCTTTGGATGAGTTATTATGAAACAGGGCTATTAGCGTATCTCTGCGCCCTCATCTTTCAAGGCTACATAAATTCGATTCATCTGCGCGTTGACCTCTGCCTCTGTCAACGTTCGCTCGAACGACTGGAATATCAGGCGGAAAGCAAAAGACTTTTTCTTCCCCTCGGGAAAATCTTTGGTAAAAACGTCAAATAGCTTTATCTGAACGCAAAGAGGCCCGGCATTTTTTTCGATCGTTTGCTGGACTTGTTTTTCATCAACATTCTCCGGCACAAACATGGCGATATCGCGCACGATGAACGGATAAACCGAGAACTTTTGATACTTTTTATCCTTAGGCAAAGACTTGAAGCCAAGCGCTCTCAAGGCTTGCTGATCCGGAAGTTTGGAAACTATCGCATCGATATCGATCTCGCACGCCGCGCCGTATTCACCTTTCTTTATCTCGCAATCAAAATTGGCTCCTAAAGCGGTTCGCAAGCTATCAATATCGGTTTTCAATATGCCCTCAGCGGTCGAACTCTTATTTTTCTTGATCTGTGAAACGCCCAACGCGAACGAAGTTTTTTCTCCGCTCTTCGGAAAAACCTTGCCGATCTCAAAAAGTTTTAGATTCTCCAGATTAAGAAGCTCCGCATTGCGGGCATTGGAAACCAGCACCTCAGCAAGCTTGTCCGAAAGACGTTCACGTAAGGCCGCCTTGTCTTCGGCCAGCGGATAACTGATCTC
>MHIY01000018.1:0-564 GCA_001817755.1 Candidatus Colwellbacteria bacterium RIFCSPLOWO2_01_FULL_48_10 | reverse complement strand
AACGAGTATAAAAGAACCTCAGAGTAACCCAATGGGACTAAAACATTTTTGATCTTCTCCGAGTAGAAAAAAGTTTTGTCAGGCGGTAGGGCTTCCAAAAGGGCCGGAGCAAGCTTGCCTTGGAGTTTGTCGTAACCCCAGATGCGCGCAACTTCATCAGCGATGTCCTGCGGGATCGCGAGGTCGTATCTGTCCAAGGGCGGAACAACTTTAAAGCTGTCCCCCGCCCTCTCCACCCGGCAATCCATTCGGGACAGCGTTGTTACAATAAACTCAACCGGAATATCCATGCCGATGAATAAGCTTATTTCTTGGCCGGAAAAAACAACCTCCCATTCCCTTGCCGGCGACGGATAAACATCAACCTCCGTCTTCGCGGATGCTCCTGGAGAAAGTTGTTTAACTAGCGCGGCCATGCGGTCCATCGCCTCCCCAGCGAGCGCGGGCGTTATCTCGTTCTCGAAGCGCTTGGAAGACTCGTTCCGCAAGTTCAGACGCGTCGAGGTCTTCCGTACCGTTGACGGCTCGAAATTCGCCGACTCAATTATGATCCGCGTGGTCGAA
>MHIY01000017.1:5074-11289 GCA_001817755.1 Candidatus Colwellbacteria bacterium RIFCSPLOWO2_01_FULL_48_10 | reverse complement strand
GGCCCTGAGTCATCGAACGAAGCTTGGTGGCATAGCCGAACATTTCGGACAGCGGAATTTCGGCGTCGGTGATCTTCGTGTTCATCCTATCCTTGATCTCGGTTATTTTGCCTCTCTTCGAAGAAACATCGCCGGTTACATCGCCAAAAAACTCGACCGGGGCAATGGTCTGCACTTTCATGATCGGTTCCAATATAACGGGCTTAGCATTCTTTACCGCTTCCTGAAGGGCCATCGAACCAGCCATCTTGAAAGCATTTTCGGAAGAGTCTACTTCATGGTAAGAGCCATCGAAAACGGTGGCTTCGAAATCAACCAGCCGGAAACCGGCCACAACTCCCCTATCCATGGCTTCCTTGATGCCCTTTTCAATCGGAGAAATAAATTCCTGCGGAATGGAACCTCCCTTGATGGCGTTCACAAAAACGAATCCGGCTCCGCGTTCCAAAGGCTTCACCTTCAACCAAACGTGTCCATATTGTCCGCGGCCTCCAGACTGCTTGATGTATTTGCCTTCGGCTTCGGCCTCGCCAGTGATGGTCTCTTTGTATGAAACCTGCGGTCGGCCGACAACGGTCTGCACTCCGAACTCACGCTTCATCCTCTCAACGAGAACTTCTAAGTGGAGTTCGCCCATGCCGGAAATAATTGTTTCCTCGGTCTCAGGGTCGCCATGGACGCGGAAAGTCGGATCTTCTTCCGCCAAGCGCCTCAAAGCACTGCCCATCTTTTCCTGGTCGACACGAGTTTTGGGAGTAATCTTCTGGCTGATAACAGGTTCAGGGAAAACAATCTTTTCAAGGATCATCGGATGCTCAGGATCGCAGAGCGAGTCGCCGGTAGTCGTATCTTTCAGTGCAACCAAGGCTCCGATCTCTCCGGCGAAGATCTCGTCGATCTCCTCGCGCTGGTTCGCGTGCATGCGAATAATACGACCGACGCGTTCCTGTTTGTTTTTGGTTGCATTAAGAATATAAGAACCTTTCTTCAGGGTGCCGGCATAGACACGAAAATAAGTAAGGCTGCCGACGAAAGGATCCGCCGCGATCTTAAAAGCCAAAGCGGTAAAAGGTTCGTCGTCTTTGGGGTGGCGTTCGATCTCCTTGCCGGATGGGTCAATGCCTTTGGTCGGAGGCAGGTCTTGCGGCGAAGGAAGATAATCGATGACAGCATCCAAAACGAATTGAGTGCCTTTATTCTTTAAAGCCGAGCCGGTAAAAACCGGAATGATCTGAACTTTAAGGCAGGCGGCGCGGAGTGCCTTTTTCAACTCGTCAAAAGATATTTCCTTGCCTTCGAGATATTTGGTCGAGAGCGTGTCGTCGGACTCAGCGATCTTTTCAACTAATTCGGCGCGGCGCTTTTCGGCCTCGGCTTTCATGTTGTCGGGTATAGGAATTTCGATGATCTGCTCGCCATTTGAACCTTCAAACTTGTAAGCCTTCATTTCCAGAAGATTGATGAGGCCGCTGAAATCGGATTCTAGGCCGATCGGCAGCTGCATGGCGATGGCATTTGGGTTCAGTCTTTCCCTGATCGAGGCCAAACTGCCCTCGAAGCTGGCGCCCATGCGGTCAAGCTTGTTGATAAAACAAATTCTCGGTACGCCGTAATCGTCGGCATATCTCCAGTTGGTTTCGGACTGCGGCTCAACGCCGGAGACGCCGTCGAAGACGACGACTGCGCCGTCCAAAACGCGAAGCGAACGCTTAACCTCGACAGTGAAGTCGATGTGGCCAGGGGTGTCGATAAGGTTGATGCGGTGCTCAAAAGCCTTGTCGCCATTGCGGTAAGTCGGCGTCCAAAAACAAGTGGTCGCGGCGGAGGTGATGGTGATGCCTCTCTCGCGCTCCTGGTCCATCCAATCCATGACGGTGTCGCCCTCGTGCACTTCGCCGATCTTGTGCGAAACGCCAGTATAAAAAAGAATCCTCTCGGAAACTGTGGTCTTACCCGCATCAATGTGGGCGATGACGCCGATGTCGCGGACTTTTTCTATTGGATAACTTCTGGACATGGTTAAAATAGCTCTTTAGTAGTTAGCTTATTAGCTTGTTAGGAATTAGGCGGTTCTTTTACGGGCAAAGTGGGCAAAAGCGCGGTTGGCCTCGGCCATGCGATGGACGTCGAGCTTTTTCTTGATAGCGGCTCCGTCGTTCTTGTAAGCGGCGGCGAGCTCTTCGGCTAATTTATCGGCCATGGGTTTGCCCTTCTTGGCACGGGCTGCGCCGATGATCCACCTGGCGGCCAGCACGAACTTTCTCTCCGGCCTTACTTCTTCGGGTATCTGATAGTTAGCACCGCCAACCCTGCGGGACATGGTTTCAACCTGCGGGGCGACGTTCTCCATCGCCTTCAGGAAAACTTCCAAACCGTCGAGTTTGGTCGATTTTGCAATGGCATCAAGCGCGTCGTACATCACTTTCTCAGCCGTCGTCTTCTTGCCGCCCTCCATCAAATAGTTGATAAAGCGCGTTACGGCTATGTTGCCGTGGACTACGTCGGGCTTATGAATTCTCTTGTATTGGCGCTTTTTTCTCATGTTTCTTGATTATTTATTATTTTCCGCCACCCTTGGGACGCTTAGCTCCGTACTTTGACCTCTGTTGCTTTCTCTCGCCGACACCAGTTGTGTCGAGTCTGCCACGAACGATGTGATAACGGACACCCGGAAGGTCGCGAACCTTGCCGCCGCGAATCATGACCACAGAGTGTTCCTGCAAAGTGTGTCCCTCGCCCGGGATATAGGCGGTAACTTCCTGGCCGTTGGTGAGCCTTACTCTCGCAACCTTACGGAGAGCTGAGTTCGGCTTCTTTGGAGTGGTGGTAAAAACTTTCAAACAAACTCCCCTCTTGAAAGGTGACGGAGAATTAAGCGGGCGGTTTTTCAAAACATTAAAATAAAAACCCAGGGCCGGCGTGCGGTCCTTCTTGGACGACTTCGTTCTGCCTCTTTTTAGAAGCTGTTGAATTGTTGGCATCGGGTATTAGAAATTGAATTGCGCTTTTAGGCGCATCAAGCAGTGAATGCCGCTGAAGCGGCGAATTCAATTTCACTACCCGACACGTTAAAGTCCAAGAAGTTTAGCAGAAGCTGGCGATTTATGTCAAACGCGTTTTTATTGCGACTAGCGAGAGAGCCAAATGGGAATGTACTCATTTCCATTTGGGCCGAGCGACGTCGCAACAAAGGTTGAATACCTCGCGCCAAGGCGCGAGGGCGGGCGAGCAAAGCTCGCTCCGCGAATACCTCGGGGTTTTGCCCCGAGGAATCTTTATAGCGAAGGGAAACTACACCGTGCAAGCACAATGTAGTTCATGGGCAATAGCCTCGTTGCATTGAGGGAATCCTGCACGATTTTCTTCTCTATGCAAGACCACGTTTCTCCGCGGGAACTGTTGCCTGGGAAAAGAGCTGTGTTGTCATAGTTCTGTATCTTATTCCGACTAGCGAGGAGTGAAATGAATAGCAGATTCATTTCAGCCGAGCGACGTCGGAACAAAGGTCTAACTCCGTAAAGCTTCTCCATGGGGTAGATACCTCGCGCCTTGGTGTGGGAGTGCGCGAGCCTGAGCGAACTCCTGTAATACCGCGGGGCTCTGCCCCGAGGGACCTTTATTCCTCCTGTCACTATATATAACGTTCTAGCAACGTATTCGTTCCGTAATCCACAACCACTCAAACGCCGATCAGCAGCATCGTAAGCGCATCGGAAATCCTGTAGATAAAACCCGAGAATAACGATAGGAAAAGAATTATAAGGATCAATCCCTGGAAGCCCATCATCTCAAACCGCAGCGCATATTGTCTGGGCAAAACAAGCAGGAGAAGTTTCGAACCGTCGAGCGGCGGGATGGGTAGAAGGTTGAAAACGAAGAGCAAACAATTCAACTGGACTATGAACGCGACGAGCGCAATGGTCAGAGGATCCATGAAAGATCCGGCAAAACGAACTGCTAATCCAAAAACGACCGCCAAGGCAAGATTAGAAAACGGGCCGGCCAAGGCAACCTTCATGGGCCCATACCGAAAATCTTTATAAAGGGCGCGGGGGTTGTACGGCACCGGCTTCGCCCAGCCGAAAAATCCACCGCCGGAAAAATAAAACAAAAGCGGAACCAATATCGAACCGATGGGGTCGATGTGTTTTAGCGGATTTAAGGTAAGCCGACCGGAAAGCTTCGCAGTCTCGTCGCCCAGCTTCAGGGCCGTCATGCCGTGCGCGATCTCATGGATCATGACCGAAAAAACAAGTACGCCAATTTTAAAAATTATTATCGGAAAAGAATCCATACCATCTAGTATAGGGCATTGGACCAATCGCAACCAGCATGCGTGAAAGCTCCGCGCCGTCCATCGGCTTATTCGCACGAATAAGGGATATACAAAAGTCTAATAATATGGCTATCGATTAGGGGATGTCTCAACAGAAGAATTTGCATTTACACGATCATCATGTATGATAACTCCCATGAAAAGTTGCGATGTTTGCGGCAAGGGTTCGAAGATGGTCGGCCACAGGATCAAGCTCCGCGGCCACTACAACCCCACCAATTGGACAAGAAAATATCCAAATCTTCAAAAAACCGTAACTCCCGCTGGCGAGAAGGCTGTGGCCTGCGTCCAGTGCATTAAAACTTTTGCCAAACCAGCACGGCCGGTGAAAGCGCGGGTGCTCGCAAAGACTACGGCCTCTGCAAAGTAGGACATAAAGGTTCCGCGGGGCAGAGCTCCGAGGTATTCAAAATCTCTCGCATCGCGGGAGATTTTTTATTTATGTCGGGCTGCTGGGACACTTTGCTATCTCACTGCTCGCCTCGCATACGCGAGGCTGCGCTTCGAGAACCCTCGGTTCTCGATTCTCTCCGACACAGGGAACCGAGCGCGGTTCCCCGACTCCCTCCACTGGTTCGATTCCGCAGCCCAATCAAAAACAATTCCTGAAGGAATTGTTTTTGATTATGTCGGGCTGCTGGGAATCGAACCCAGACCGCATCCACCCCATGGACGTATACTGCCATTATAATACAGCCCGAAACGGATTCATGTTACAGTAGGTCGAGTATAATTTACAAACACTAAGCTTGATTTTGTATTAGCAGAGAGTATTATCGTAGCCAGCTCTCCTTGGAGGAGGATGCATGTACAGACCACCTAAAAAAGAAATGCCTGGTCGGATCAAACCCCGTCCCGAAGGTCAACCGCTCGGCGGCAAACGAAGAAACTCCAAGCCGCCGAAGCCAGGCCGCGACAGAAGCAAGCCCTCGGACTGATCCTCCACCCCTTTCTCCTCTTATGCCCGGTTCCCCTGTGATCAGTGGGGAAACCGGGCACTTTTTTGATTCCACTAGCCACTAGTGGCTAGTGGCTATATACTACCCTTATGCTATACACGCAACAAAACTTAGATCGTCTTTTGGGAACGCCGGGCTTCAGCGACACCCTTCTCAAGAACCACTTCACCCTTTACGGCGGGTATGTTACGAACGTAAACAAGCTTGTTGATGAGCTTGCTACTCTCGCGAAAGACGGGAAACAATCAACTCCGCAATACGCTGAGATGAAACGCCGCTTCGGCTGGGAGTGGAACGGCATGAAGCTCCACGAGCTCTACTTCGGCAATATGGCGAACGGCGGCAAGGCCCTCGATCCGAATTCGGCTCTTGCAACCAAGCTCAAGGACCAGTTTGGCTCGCACGAGGCCTGGGAGAAAGATTTCCGCGCGACCGGCGCGATGCGCGGCATCGGCTGGAGCATCCTCTACCACGACTCGGCAAACGACAGCCTTTTCAACACCTGGGTGAACGAGCACGACATGGGCCACCTCGCCGGATGCACTCCCCTCCTCGTCCTCGACGTCTTCGAACACGCCTACATCACTGATTACGGCATCAAACGCGCCGACTACATCGAGGCATTCTTCAAGGCGATAGACTGGGAGGTTGTAGGCACGCGTTTCTCAAAATAATGAATATCCATAAGAAATGGGGCCACCGTTGGCTCACGCCGAAAGCTGAGGTTAGACAATCGCCCATACATGAAATTGGCACGTTTGCTCGCAAAAAAATCGCGAAAGGAGAAACAGTTCTAGTTGCAGGGGGGGTAATTGTGCCTGTTAAGGATTGGAGAAAATATGAATCCGTTCTTGGTAATTTTGGCGTCCAAATAAGCGATGATTTCTTTATTCGTCCCACCTCACGAGAAGAGCTAGAAA
>MHIY01000017.1:4819-5059 GCA_001817755.1 Candidatus Colwellbacteria bacterium RIFCSPLOWO2_01_FULL_48_10 | reverse complement strand
CATAAAAAATATATCAGAAGGCGAAGAACTGGCCACTGATTATGCTTTTTATGAAAAAGCTTTCGCTTCTTTTAAATGCAACTGTAAATCTAAGGACTGTCGCAAAGTCATCCGCCCCACCGATTGGAAGAATAAGGCGCTTCAGAAAAAATACGGCAAATATTTTTCGCCATACCTGAGAGAAAAATTCTAATTGTTAATAGTTAAAAGTTAGTCGTTATTAGTTATCCAAAGTCGGCC
>MHIY01000017.1:2528-4794 GCA_001817755.1 Candidatus Colwellbacteria bacterium RIFCSPLOWO2_01_FULL_48_10 | reverse complement strand
AAAACGGCGATAGGGCTTTTCTTTGGTTACCTCTTCATGCGCGTGGGCTATGAGCCCCGGCAAGCGCGAGAGGATAAAAATGGACTTGGCTAATCCGGCGTCAAAACCGAGCTCGGAGAGCAGGGCGGCCTGAGCACCGTCGATGTTCAGGGGCAGATCCTTGCCGGACTGAGTCTTCAGTTCCTTCTGGATGTCTTGCGCGAGCTTTGCGTATTTGCCGGACAATTTCAGCTTCTCGGCCATCTTCATCAACGCTTCGGCGCGCGGGTCGGCGTCTTTGTATATCTTGTGGCCATAGCCCGGCAAACGCTCTTTGTTTTTTAACGCATTCCCCACTATCTCCTTTGCGGATTTTCCAGACTGGAGCATCTTTGCGGCCGCTTCTCCGGCTCCGCCGTGGTGTTCGCCAATCGTAAGCACTCCGGCAGCGAGCGCGGCGTTTATGCTGTTTCCGGTCGAGGCCACGGTTCGCGCAACGTATGCCGACGGCGTTTCCACGCCATGCTCGATCGAGGAGACCAGGATCGCATTGAAAAGCTTGGAGTGAGCATCGCTTGGCATCTTCCCGGTCAAGATAAAGAAAACCGCATCGGCAAAACCGAAACTCTCCACCATCTGGTCCAGGCTCTTCCCGCGGATATAGACCCTGTTGTCCTTCTTGGTGCTAATTGATGTTTTCCACTTCATATACTTATTATTAAGTATACCTTACCAATTTACCAATCAATACGAATATACGAATGGATTCAATTGGTATATTGGTACAAATTCGTAATTGGTAAGGTTATTTTAAATTCTTAACTATATCCACCATCTCTATGAGACTCGATGTAACAAACACCCCCGCTTCGCCCAGCGCCTTCACTTTTGAGGCATAACTTCCCCGCCCTTGGGAGACTATCGCACCGGCGTGACCAAGCACGGTTTCTTTCGGAAGCTTTTCGGAAAAACTCCCGGCGATGACCGCAATAACGGGTTTAGTAAACCCGCCCGATTTTATAAACTCAGCCGCCAACTCTTCATATGAACCGCCAACCTCGCCGAACATGACAACCGCCTTGGTCTCTGGATCGCTCTGAAACAGCTTTAGGATATCTACGAAGTCCGACCCGATGATCTGGTCTCCGCCGATGTTTATCGCCGTACTCTGCCCGATACCCGCCTGCGACAGAACGGAGGATATTTCAGCCGTCATTCCCCCACTCTTGGAAATTACCCCCACATTGCCAGGCGTGAAAACATTTTTCACCTCGCCGCTGCCTATCACCCCCAACTTCGCAAATCCGGGAGAAATTACTCCCACCGAAGACGGCCCAATTACCATGACCCCGGCCTTTTTCGCCGATGCGTAGATAAGGGCGCAATCTTCCACCGTTACATGCTCGGTCAAAATATTGATGACCTGTATTCTATTTTCAATCGCTTCAAGAGCAGCCTTACGGATAAAAGTAGCCGGCACGGCGATGAGCGACACATTCACATCTCTGTGTTTCTCCAAGGCTTCTTTTATCGAATTGTACACGGGCATCCCCTCCACGCTCTGGCCGCCTTTCCCCGGCGTCACGCCGCAAACAACATTGGTGCCATAATCAATCATTTCCTTCGCGGCACGCGAACCCTCGCCGCCGGTGATTCCCTGTATTAAGACACGCGTATATTTGTTGATTAGGATAGCCATTTGAATAGTTGTTAGCGACTAGCCACTAGCGATTAGCAAATTTTTGGGCCAGCTCGACTACCATTCTGGCGCTTTCTTCCATGGGCAGCTCTCGGCCATAAATATGCATATCATAGCCGTTCTCTTTGGAGAAACGCCTAAGCATCTCTCCGGCTTCTTTTTGCCTCGGACCGTCCCGCCGAATCAAGATTGGGTACTGCGGCTTTTCGGATAGGCTTTTCAACCCATCTACAAAACCAGACATCGTCTCATAAATATCAGTAAAATTTGCTGTACCGCCGATTACCCATAAGGCATTTATTCCTTTTTGTTCCAGAACCTTCTTGGTTAAGGCTGTAACGATATCGGCCTTGGGGTTGCCGGAATATTCGGCATAATTCGCCGGACGGCCGCCATATTTCAGCAATGAATCCATATTGAGCATCGAAGCCCCGCCGCCTGAGGCTAAGATAGCGATATCCCCGCCCATCGATATGAATCTTTTCTCGTTCGGATTGACCTTCTCGTCGTCGATGATGACCTTAGAATCTATCGCAATCAATGCCCCGTCTTTTGTCTTGAAGATCGGATTTATCTCGGCGAGCAACG
>MHIY01000017.1:0-2506 GCA_001817755.1 Candidatus Colwellbacteria bacterium RIFCSPLOWO2_01_FULL_48_10 | reverse complement strand
TCGGATGTCCTCAGCAACAAAGCCGGCATCGCGGAGGATCCTATCGAGTTCCACCTCCGGAATTTCGCCTTGCGTGATATCCATCGGATATGTTTTCGCCGCATCGATTCCCGAACCGCCTGCAGTGTTCAAGGCCAAAATAGGTCCGCGAGTGATGGTATCGTAACTGATACTTACATAATATTGTATCTGCGTATCGATAATTTCTTCTACCAGGACCGCATTGACCGCTTCACCATTTATTTCTGCGTTAAGAAGCTTACTGATACCGCTTCCAACATCGCTCTCCTCCGCTATAATGATCCCACCATATTTTTTGCGATCTCCGGAAAGAACCTGGGCCTTTAGAACGGCGGGGCCTATGAATGTCTTGGTCTCGCCAAGTTTAATAAGTTCGCCCTTCGGGACATCAATGCCATACTTTTTGAAAAGTTCCTTCCCTTGATACTCGTATAGCCGCATAAGATTAATGTAGCCAATATAATATCATAATGCGCTTAAAGTGACTCGCATTCTTGCGTCGCAGAGGACATCGCGCAGTTCCGCCTGGCGGAACGAGCGAGAAGAAAATTTTGAGAACAAAATTATTCTGGTTCTCGAGATGCAAGAATTCGGGTCGCTATCTTGATAGTAATATAAAAAACGGCTCTGCGCCGCAATTAGATAAGACTTAAAACCTCAAATCCCGCCTCGTTGTGTGAATCCCGGCTTATGCCAGTATGGTGGACTCGTCCTTGACCCACCGGTCAAAGCGCTACTGTCCCCCTTGGTGAATAAATTTGATTGGGAATTATCTCGAGGCGAGATCAACTATATTATACACCCGGCCATAAACTGTTTAAGGCCTACGAGGTGGATAAGCTTGACGAGTAATCGCGAATAACACGAATAGGATATTAATAATGCGAATGCATGCAAAACACTAAGACAATTAGCATTATTTGCTTAAAATTCGCATTATTGGCGAATACTATCTATTCGAGGATTCCGTCAAGATTGACGTCGTAGAGAATGGCCTCCTGAACCAGCTTGTAATTGATCAATTCGCCGTCTTTGAACCATAAAGCGATCTCCTTTGCGGCATCGTCGGTCGAACCGGAAGTGTGAACTAGGTTTCTAACCGCGCGCTCGTCGGTATCGGCCATTTGGTAAGAATCGATGGTCAAGTCTCCGCGGATGCTGCCGACATCCGAGGTCAGCGGCTCGGTACTGCCGGTAATCTTTCTCACAACGCCAACCGCGTTCATGCCCTGCCAGACCATTGCCACCACCGGGCCGGAAGACATATACTTCCTCAGTTTTTTTAAAATGATAGCAGTGAGCTCCAGCGGATTCTCCGACGGCGGCACCATGCCTTTCTTGCGGTAAGCATCTATGGCCTTCTGGCCGGTTACCATCTTCCAGTTGGGGTCGACAGAGTAGTGGGTTTCGATCATATCCTCGGTGGCCACGGTCATCTTCATCGCCACCAGTTTCAACCCGGTGCGCTCATAACGTTTTATCACCTCGCCTATCAACGCGCGCTGTATGCCGTCCGGTTTTATTATTACCAATGTTCTTTCGCTTTTCATGTTGGTTGTTTTTATGGATTTAGTCTGTTTACGTCCCTGGGGAATAATACGGCTTCTTTGATATTTTTCAACCCCAGTATCTGCTGGATAACCCTTTCCGACCCCAAACCCCACCCGCCGTGGGGTGGCATGCCAAACTTGAAAGTGTTGAGATAGAATTCCATCCCGGCCGGCTTAACGCCTTTCTTTTTCATGTTCTCCATTAATTCTGGGTAGGTGTGTATCCTCTGCCCGCCCGAAACTATCTCGATGCCACGGAAAATGAGGTCGAAACCAAGCGTCTCTTCTGGATTCTCTTTGTCAGGCATGGTGTAGAACGGCCGGTATTTCCAAGGATAATGGGTAATAAATAGGAAATCCGAATTCAACTTTTCTTTGGCGTACTGGCTGGCCAGCTTCTCGCCCTCAGGATCGATGTCGGTATCATCGGGAATCTGGTAGCCGTACTCCTGCTTTATTATCTTCTTTATCTCGGCAAGTTTAATGCGCGGTATGCGTTCGGGGACTTCGGATATTTCAGCGTTGTAATAAGTCAGATATTCCTTGCCCTCTTTCGCCATAATGGCGAAAATCTTTTTTAAAACTTTGTTGAGCATCGCGCAGACATCGTCGAAGCTCTCGATGAAGCCCATTTCGCCATCTAAGCTGATATACTCGTTAACATGGCGGGTCGTGAAATGCGGCTCGGCACGGAAAGTGGAACCGATCTCGAAGACGCGTTCAAAAACCCCCACCATTATCTGCTTGTAAAACTGCGGGCTCTGGGCAAGGTACGCGTGGCGGTCGAAATAGTTTATCTTGAAAAAATTCGCGCCACCCTCAGAACTGGCCTCCAAAAGCTTGGGGGTCTTAACTTCGGTAAAACCCTCCTCGCGCATCACGGTCTCGTAGCCGTAGAGAAACAGATCGTAAAGTTTGAATATCGCCTGAACCGA
>MHIY01000016.1:19266-20718 GCA_001817755.1 Candidatus Colwellbacteria bacterium RIFCSPLOWO2_01_FULL_48_10 | reverse complement strand
GCGCCCTCGAAAGCGAAAGGTTTCGTAACCACTCCCACGGTGAGCGCGCCGAGTTCTTTTGCGATTTCCGCCACCACCGGCGCGGCTCCGCTACCGGTCCCGCCACCGAATCCGGCGGTCAGGAAAACCATGTCGGTATCTTTAAGCGCTTCTGATATTTCGAGTCGGCTCTCGTCGGCGGCCATCTTACCCATCTCAGGATTCATGCCGGCGCCCATGCCGCGGGTCAAAATTTTACCAATGTGTATCTTGTTGCGAGTTTCGGACTTGTCGAGGTCCTGGACGTCGGTGTTGATGGCCACGAAATTTACGCCGCGTATCCCCTCTTCCATGCGCATGATGACGTTGCCTCCAGCACCGCCCACGCCCACCACTTTCATCCTGACCTTGTTGGCCGGAGTGGATAATTTATCGGCTGGCCGGTTCGTTGAACGCCGCACCATCCGTCTCTTCGCTCTCTTCCCCCTCTTTTTTGAAGCCATATTTAATATGAATTATACCTGATAGGAGAAGGAGTTCAAATTAACCGAATTACTTAACAACGCAGCGCCCTACGGCAGGAAATTTTTTATGAAATCTCCGGCGTTTTTCAGCATGCTGTTCGTTGAAGTCGTGATCGGCTTGGGATTCAGACCCTGGCTCCAAAGGAGAAGGCCCAGGACATTTGTATATTCCGGCGACTCCATGAAGTCAACGCCGTTCTGCGGCCCCAACTCGAAAAAAACCGGGTTCGCAAGGCCTATCTGCGTCGACAATTTAAGTTCGGACCTGAAGAGTTCGGTAATGCCCGGAAGCTTTGCCCCCCCGCCCACGATGACCGCCCCACCAGGAAGCTTGGCTGCTCGGCCTATGGCCTTCAGTTCGGCATTTACGAGATCGCATATCTGGGACATTCTCGATTCGATAACCTCGGAAATAAATTTTCGTGACGGGCTGCCCTTCAGACTGATATCGATCTTCTTCAAGTCGATGCTGTCCTTGCCCGGCACGTCGGAAGACATCGCGTAGCCATAGGATATCTTTAATTTCTCGGCAGCCTCGACGGGGATTTTGAGGGCGATAGCCAAGTCGTTGGTCGCGTGTCCCGCGCCGACAGGCAACATAGCGGTATGGAGGAGCTTGCCTTCTTCATAGACGGCGATACCGGTTGTGTGATAGCCGATGTCGACAAGAACGACTCCCAACTCCCGCTGGGCGGGTGTCAAAACCGAAAGAGCGGAAGCAATTGGGTTGAAGATGAGTGTCGATATGCTGCCGCCGGCTATCTCGACGCACTTTATCAGATTCCTGACCGCCGGCTGGAAGACGTCGATGATATAACTCACTACCTCGAGGCGGCCGCCGACCATGCCCAACGGATCCTGGATGTCGCCTACGCCGTCGACTATAAATTCCTTTTTGATGGTGTGAAGGATCATGCGATTGGACGGCAGGTTAACCGCCTCGGAAGTC
>MHIY01000016.1:17313-19226 GCA_001817755.1 Candidatus Colwellbacteria bacterium RIFCSPLOWO2_01_FULL_48_10 | reverse complement strand
CAATGTCATCCTTGTATATCTCAGAGTTGGCCCGGGAAACGGCGCCGCTTCCGCGCGAGACCTGTGAATGCACGTCTATCCCGCCGACATTCAAATATATGTTTTTGATTGAAGACTTAGATATGTCTTTGACCGACTGAAGAACTGCGTTTATCTGGCCAGCGGCCAGGTCCATGTCGATCACCACCCCGCGGCGCAAGCCTTTGGATGGCTTTACTACGCCGGAGAGCAGCACCATCTTGCCGTCCCGGCCCACCTCGCCGATAACGGCTCTGATAGAGCTTGAACCGATGTCTAATCCGAGAATTGCGTGTTTAGAACTCATTAATCAATGTGGGAGACTTTTCCTGTTTTGGCCAGGAGTTGTTTTTCAAGCTTCTCCATCTTGATTTTATCACCTTTCTTCATATGGTTGAATCCTAACAAATGGAGTATGCCGTGGGTTAAAAGATATTCCAGTGTTTCGTTATTCTTTTTGATGTAGGCCGGATTGAGATAGATATCCCCCAGCGGCCGCTTTGCGCCTTTCGGCATCGGAAAATCATCGGGATATGGGAACGCAAGAACATCGGTCGCCTTGTCTTGCCCGCGAAACTCGCGGTTCATCTTTCGCATGGTCCGCCCATCGATAAGATAGACGTTGACCTCTCCCTTGGCCTTCATGAAACGCAAAACCGCCGATGCGAATTTTGAAAGTTTGTGAGTTGGCTTGACTGGTCTTGGTTTGGTCATGGATAGAACGTAATTAACTTAAATTTAACACAATCCTAGGCGTGGAGAAAGAAAACAAGAAGACGTACTTTTTGGTACGTCTTCTTGTTTTCAGAGGCTCCACAACAACGGAGTGTATTAAATTTAGTTAATTACGCCAGAAGTTTTTTCACCAGCTCGGAAACGAACTTGCCGTTCGCCCGTCCGCCGGTCTCGGCAATCACTTTTTTCATTACGTCGCCAATAGTTTTGTTGCCCTCGGCAATGACGCGCTTCACAACGGCCTCGACTTCCGCGGCCGGCATCTCGGCGGGAAGATATTTTGAAATTATGGCCATTTCGACTTTCTCCTTCTCAGCTAATTCTGGCCGGCCGCCTTCAATATAGACGCGGACAGACTCATCGCGCTTTTTGTTCTCGCGGCGGAGAACTTTAATGATTTCCTCGTCGGTCAGGATGCCTCGCTCCGACCCAGTGTCGGAGTCCGACTCTGGTCGGACCGGTTTCGCGCGCTTTTCGATAGCCTCATTGTTCAAAACCGAAACAAGCATCCTAAGAGTGCTCAGCTTGTCAGCATCCTTCGCCTTCATCGCTTCTTTGATGTCGGCGTTCAGTTGTTCTTTTAGAGCCATAAGAGTGCTCGCTAATAATACGAATTAGGCAAATAATGCTAATTGATTATATGCTCTCCGCGACTTTTTTGTATTCATTCGCGTTATTACTTTTATTAGCATTGTTCGCAATTACTACTATCTTTCCGCCAGGCCCATCTTTCTGGTTTTCTCCAATTCGGCGCGCTTGGTGGCGCGGTGTATCGCCGAAAGGCGGCGCTTGTTCTTATTTACGCCGCGCTTGGTGAAACGGCGGCCTTTGACCTCGCGCAAAACCCCGCTCTGCTGAACCTTCTTCACAAAGCGGTAAACCATCGAGTTCGGGGATTCCCCTTCTTTTTTCTTTACGATTACTCCCATATCTTTGTTTAAGTGGAAATATGGTAACAAGAATGGCGGTTTTTAGCAAATCCGGGACCTAATATCCCATTCGCGAAAATTCTAAATCCTAATATCTAAACAAATCCAAATGACCAAGCTCAAATGTCAAAAGATGATTAAATTTGTTGGTCATTTGGATTTGGACATTTTGAGGATTGGATATTGTTTAGCCTGCCCGGCCAGAGGATTTGTTGTTTCGTCCTTGGGATT
>MHIY01000016.1:10949-17303 GCA_001817755.1 Candidatus Colwellbacteria bacterium RIFCSPLOWO2_01_FULL_48_10 | reverse complement strand
CTTTGTCCACCCGCCCAACAGATGCAAATGTAAATGGTCAATAATCTGGCCTCCTTCTCTGCCGACGTTGAAAACGAGCTTGTAGCCCTTGAGTCCGAGCTTGTCCGCGAGATCGCGGGCGGCAAAGATAAGTTCCGCGGTGATCGCGTCATGGGTTTCATTAAGATGGGCGACCGACTGCACGTGCTCTTTGGGAACTATCAAATAATGCACCGGCGCGGACGGCTTGATGTCCTTGAAAGCGACAATGCCCGCGGTCTCAAAAACAACCTTGGCGGGGATCTCTTTCTTGGCTATTTTGCAAAAAACACACTGAGTAATCACGAATAATGCTAATTTATATTAATAATGCGAATAAGATTAAAACAATATCGATATATTAGCATTATTTGCTTAAATTCGCATTATTAGCGAACACTCTTAGTATTCCTTCAGCCTCTTTTTAACCTCTTCTACTATTTTCCTCAGCGGAATTATCTCTTGCGTTCCGGTTTTCATGTCACGGAGAATGACGCTCTCCTCGTATGCCTCCTTTTGCCCGAAGATCAGCCCAAGAGGCGAACCGACTTTCAGCGCAAATTCCAGCTGGGTCGCAAGTGAATCCCGACCTAGACTCTCAATCACAGGAACATTGTGCCGGCTAAACTCTTCTATGAGCGAGAGCGCCTTCTTTTTCGCCAAGTCTCCGATGTAAACCAGGAAGACTTTGTTCTTCGCTTTCACGTTCACGAGCGATCTAGCTTTGACGAAATCGAATATGGCGCGGAAGCCAATCGAGACCCCGACAGCCGGAGTCGAGTGTCCGCCCATGGCCTCGGCCAGATAGTCATACCGGCCGCCGGAGGCAAGCACTACGGACCCGATCTCCTCGTTTTCAGCCACGATCTGGAAAATGGTCTTGTCATAATAATCAGCCGATGGGGTAAGGTGGGTGTCGAGCATGTACGGACGTTCCATCTCTTCCAAAAATTCGAGCGTGTTGCGAAAGTGATTATTGCATCCGTTACACAAGCTATCCAAAATACTCGGCGCGCCAGACTTGAGGCCCGCGCACTTTTCGCTCGCGCAAGCGAGAATCTTGATGGGATTCTTGCCTAAATGTTTCGCACAACTGCCGCAAGTTTCTAGTGACTTGTAATAGTTAACCAACTTCTTGCGATAATTAGGACGGCACACCAGGCAACCGCTGCTATTGATACGGATAATGAGATTTTTGATGCGGATGTCTTCGAGAAATTTGTAGGCGATGTTGATAGCCTGGACATCGTAGACGGCGTCTGTCGGCCCGCCGATGATCTCAAAGCCCAGCTCGTGGAGCTCAACCGGGCGGCCATCCTGGCCTTCTCTAAAGATCGGACCAAGATAGAAAAGATGCTGTGGCTGGGGCAGCTTGGAAAAACCGTTCGCCAGATAACTGCGCATGGTCGGTATCCGCATGTCGCTCCTTAATACCAACTCATCTTTGTGCTTGGACTTTACGGACAACGGCGGACGGAAGCCTTCTTCCCCCGCCATTTTCGCCTTAGCAAAGATGTCGAGCCTCTCCAAAATCGGTGTTTCGATCTGCGAAAAGTTATAAAAGTCCGCAGCGACGAAAGCGAACTTTTCTAGCTTCTCCCACAAAGGCATGTCGGGCGGGAGGATATCGTTCATGTCGTTAAACTCGATCGCGGAAGCGACTGCCGCTGACTTGTTCTTTGTCTTCCTTGTCTTTGTTGTTTTTTTCATCCCCTCACCTAATTAAGATTTATGCATAAATACATCGTTTCGACTTTCGATTTTCGATGATGACATTGTAATTCGAGTTTGACATGTTTTAATTAGTTTATTGCGAAGCATATCTTAATTAGGTGAGGGTATTCATTTGCCGTTGGTGTTATTTGCTCGCAGACGAGTCGCTCACTGGCGAAGCCGTGGCGGAAAAGAGGGTGAAGTCGTTGAGCGGCCAGAATCTCAGCCTCACCGTTCCGATTATCTCGTCTTTTTTCAGCGGCCCCCAATTGCGCGAATCAAAACTGCGCGGGCGATTGTCGCCCATCACGAAATACTCGTCCGCATCCAGTTTGAACGGAGACTCGCCATGGAGGTCTATGCCGACAGGCAGATAATCTTCTGCTAAAACCGCTCCATCAATCCATACCTTGCCGGCCATGATATCAACCGATTCACCCGGAAGGCCGATGATCCTCTTGATGTAGAATTCGGATTCGTTGTTGGGATTCTTGAACACTATCACCTCCCCGCGCATAGGATCGCGGAAACGATAGGTTACTTCATCGACTATTAGGTAATTGCCAGTCGAGAAATTAGGTTCCATGCTTGCTCCCTGCACTAGAAACGGTTGAGCAATAAAACCATAAACTATGAAAACCGAGACAAGCGCAACCAAAAGCACTTCAACCACTTCCCAAACCGAAAGTAAGAATTTTCTGATGGCCATCGGGTTAGTAGAAATTCGATTGCCTTCCTAAGATATTTGCAGCCAACTTTATGGTAGATGACAATGTGGTGTAATGATGTATGTTGCTATGTGCCCATCGGAAGGATGGGAACTTATCG
This sequence comes from Candidatus Colwellbacteria bacterium RIFCSPLOWO2_01_FULL_48_10, assembly GCA_001817755.1. GTDB lineage: Bacteria > Patescibacteriota > Minisyncoccia > UBA6257 > Colwellbacteraceae > 2-01-FULL-48-10. The sequence goes on along the minus strand of MHIY01000016.1, from coordinate 14,744 downwards.
AAGTTCACTACCCGATACATGCTTTGGTCAAGCTCCCCAAAATGCTTGCATTCAAGCGGAAATCAGGGAAAAATGTATACTTAGTATAGTCTAAAAAGCGCATAAATCAAATCAACGGAAATGAACCCAAAATTAATCATCGGCATTGGAAATCCGGACTCGGAATATGCGGAAACGCATCATAACGCCGGCAAGCTTTTCGTTTCATGGCTGGCTGAACAAACAGCTGGTAAAAGAGAAGGCTGGAAAAAAGAAAAACTGTTTGATTATCTGAAAACTGCCAAACAGCCCGTTCTGGCTAAGTCGAAAACGTTCATGAACGAGTCCGGACCAGCCGTGAAAGCCGCGATGAAAAAATTCGGCCTGAAGGCGGATGAGGTCGCGGTCGCTCAAGACGAGTCGGACATCGAATTCGGAAAATTCAAGATATCTTTCGACCGCTCCAGCGCCGGTCATAAGGGCATTGATTCTATAATCAGTTCGCTGCGGACGCAAAAGTTTTACCGCATACGCATCGGCATACGCGGCAAAAAAGGCAAAGCGCTCGACTTCGTACTGAGCAAAATAAGCAAGGCTGATATGATTAAGCTGTACGAGGTTTTTGCGGAGATAGCTAAAAGACTGGAAAACCAAGCAAAATCAAGAATTAGGGCTTGATCTTAAAACTTATGACGAACGACCACTTGCCGCTCGGCTGGTTGATGATACTTGAGAGCGGAAGATCGGCATCGGCAATGCCGGAAACCGCGATAAGCCGGTTCTTGAAGCTTATGATGGCGTCCTGACTTGAAGCCAAGCCATCGATAGTGCCGCTTAGATCCGCTGACCTGAGGGACAATCTGACAACAGAGATATTAGCGCCCGCGGCGGCGTTGATAGTTTGGATGAGGGGCGAGGCATCTTTCGCCGATGCTCTCACCTTCAGAAGCGCCGCGACTAGGACATTGAAATTTTTAGCTGTCTTCTGCACCTCAACCAGCTCTGTGGTCGCCGGCTCCCGCAGATTCGTCATGTTCGCTATTCTTATGATCTCAGCCTGCGCTCTTATGGAAAAATCAGCGAGGCCAAAAACCGCCAACACAAACACCGCCGCCGTGAGCACTATATTGCGCCAAAAGCCTACAAAACGATTTATCTTGTCGCGCCAAAAAGCATTTACGACATCCGGGCCCATCAAGTTTATTTCGTCTTCCTCGGCATATGTCATGGCTCCTCTTAAGGCGGCCCCGCGAACGCCGTGCAGATTTTCCTTATCCGAACGGAGTAATGTTTTCTCGAAACCGGGATAACGCACCTCCAAAAAAGCCATTATCTCGTCGGCGAAGACTGAGGTTATTAGCAATATGTTTTTTATCTGCCCGCCATAATGGCTAGAATAGAAATTCATGACTCTTTGGCTTTCGGTCGCCACGATCGAATTTATCTGTTCGAGCGTTACAACTCCGCTTTCTTCGACAACTTTGTCCCAGGAATGGAAATAATTGAAATAGAGATTGTTGTTGCGGATAATTATGAATATAAGCCCTTCTTGAGTGATCTTCACGAGCAGATAAGGAAACTCCTTTTTGACAATGGCGGCAGCGGTCAGGACTCTTTTTAAGCTTAGGCTTGAAAATTCTATGGCGGCAATGCCGAATCCTGCCTCTTCGAGCGCGGCAGTAAATTCGTCCACCACTTCCTTGGAGGCAAAGGCACCCAAAACCTCAAGCTGGCTATAACCGGCCGAAGCATCGCCGACAACCATCCAACTGTAATAAGATCTTTCGATCGGATTCGGCGAGATGACCTGCATGTTCAGGTTAGCCGCCTCGCTGATGTTCTTATCTTCCAACGCGGGTAGATTAAAAGCCTCGACATATACGTCGCCGGCGGGAATGGTAAGAACCACGTTCACCATCTTGCCGCCCTTGGGAACGACCTGAGCGCGGAGGTTACGGAGCGCCATCACGAAATTAGGCTGGTCTTTTATGCGCCCGGACTCAACTATCCCCGGCGGCAGGCGAAGCGAGGCCGACTTTACCGCCAAGCCGTGCGTCTTACGGTCCCGCGTAAACTCCATGAAGCGGATGGAGGAATTAGTTATCTGTAAACCGCCGATCCCGGTTGGCGGCATGACCAACTTGCTTAGCTTGTGGAATAAACCTGCGAATTCGATCTTCATCTCTATATTATTATAGCGGTACTTCTTTAAAAGACTGAATCTTTAGTTCGCCGGTTATCGCATCGGCAACAGTTTTCACAACAATCCTCTTCTTCCTTAGAGCGGCAGAACCGGTGGATATCACGCATAGGCCGGCCGGGACAGCTTCGCATCCATACCACGAACCAGAGTCCCTGATGTTTACCTGCGCCGTTCCATTATCAATAGTTATCGAATAGTCATACGGACAACCATCCGGCGAACAATTCTTGTATCTTATTATCCTCATGATGGCATCCTGCGCGCCAGCGCGAGCGGAAAACAGGGCATCCGAGGCCAGCCGTTCGCTAAAAGCGGCATTGGTAAGAATGGTGGAGATAATAACGCCGGCAACCGTAACGACAAGTATTATAGATGAGATCGCGAGAACGACCGAGAGAGTGGCCGCACCGCAAGATAGCGACATAGCTCGATAGCGACATAGCTCGATAGCGACATAGCTTGTGAGTCTGTTGATAATCATAATTTCGAGCGTAATGATGATAACATTTTGGCTATCTCATCGACTTCTGATACGAGCCGTTGATTCTTGTCTTTGTCTATATAGTTTAGACTATGAGCAATGATAATTTGCGTTTCCAGTTCCGCGCATGAACCTTGAGCGATGGCTAAAAATTGTCCGAAGTCTTTATTCGTATTCCTCATATGCCCTTCGGCAATATTAGATGGTATGGAAACCGTCGATCTCCTCATTTGATTAATCAATCCATATTTCTCCTCATCTGGAAAATCCTTGGTTACCTTATAAACATGAGTTACTAATTTAATCGATTTCTGCCAAACCAATAATTCTTTGAAATTTCTCATTGCGTTTGTTGGATCATTTATGCCTTACTTGAACTAATCAACTTCTTTTCTAACGAGCTATGTCGCTATCGAGCTATCTAGGGAGACCAATTTACAACCACATCTTCGACGACGGGAGAAATGGTATTGCCAGTCGGCCGGTCGAGGAACATCTTGTATCGATAGTAGCGCTTGTTATTATGGTTAAGAGCATCAATAACCGCCGGAATACCAGGACCATTTGGTTCATAATAACCAACCGATGTACCGCCGCTTCCCAAGAACGCTCCATCACCGCTGGCCTTAGAACCTCCCCAGCCGATACTCTCATTACAGGCAGCGCCATCACCCGCAGTTGTAGAATCAATGGCGCCATTTAGGCAATTACTTGTTGCGAGCTGGAACTTCACGGTATTGCCAGTCTGCCCCAAGTCGCCGCGCCATAGAATATAGTTAAAGGCAGCGCCGCCAGCCTCGCCGGTATCTATCGTCTTGGAAATAAGATATCCGTCCAAAGCCAGGATATCGGAAGACCATGCAGTTTTAACACGATAGCTAGATACGTCGCAAATCCCCTCGTCTAAACAGTTAAAACTTATCCAGCCAATCGAGTCGTTCCAAGCATAACCCATAAACTCGCTCGTCTCAGAATCAATGTTTACGCCGTAATTAGAGGTTGAACAGGTGTTGCTGCCCCCGACCGCCGTCTGGTCACAGCTAAAACTTATCCAGCCAATTCCGTCGTTCCAGGCATAGCCAGAGAGAGCCCCTAATCTATCATTCACGACAACATAGTTGCTCGTATCGCA
>MHIY01000016.1:7514-10904 GCA_001817755.1 Candidatus Colwellbacteria bacterium RIFCSPLOWO2_01_FULL_48_10 | reverse complement strand
GCATAGCCGGTGAGTTTTGCATTCGTCACCTCGACCGTATTCGTACTTCGGAAATCGAGCCATCCCCGGCTGTCATTCCACGCCCAATAATCAGCGGCATCGATATTGGTAAAGGCAAAAACGGTAACAGCCCCGAAAGACATCAATATGAGGAATGTGCTAATAACGCAAATTAACAGGCTGGCGTATCTCGGTCCTGAATCTTTCATTTTGAACTTTAAATTTTAATTTTGTTACTCAAGCGTTGCCTGTCCAGGCGTCATAAGATTCAAGCCGTTTTGCTCTGCATAGCCAGTGGGGTCGCTCCAATCCGAAACACGATAAGCGCGGTTATCGAACCTGGTGAGATACTCGGCAGCGGTAAGGCCCTGATTCCCGGTCCAGGTAATATGCCCGGTAATTTTCTGGGTCGAAGGATCGTCCGTGCCGGCCGCTTGTATCTCTCCGGCGGCATTGCGCGCGACGTTTTCAACAGTAAAAAAGCGCGTATACGCCGTGCCGTTTATAGTTATGTCTTCCGAACCGCTTTCTATAGCAAGGGTTGGCGCCAATTTATATTGGCCGGCGGACCCTTTCGGATCTAGGTCATATATCTGCCGCCAGTCGCCCTCGGCAATTGAACGCGCGTTGTCCATCATCTCCTGGAGTAAAAGCGAGGCCGACCTAGTGGAACGGCTCTGCAAACTTGAACGCAAGGTTAAAGTAACAGCCACCACTGATGACCCCAATATCAGCGCTCCTATGGCGATGGATATCAGAACTTCCATGAGAGACTGGCCGCTTCTTGGATCTTTCATCAAGTATCTTAATTATACTAGATGCTGACTCTCGAGCATATTACGGCTGCGTGAAAGAAACTACAGAGCCGAAAACCATACCGGCGGAGTTAACAGCTATCGCGCAGAAATAGTAGGTGGTTCCAGCAGTCAGACCAGAGATGGCCTGGCTGAAAGGAACTGATGACGTTCCAGCGCCCAAATTTGTCCCCCCGCTCAATGGCACCCTGGTGCCGAATGTGTCGCTGCAAGTTCCAGGATTGGTGGTGGAGTAGCGGAAATAGCCGGTGGTGGAAGCGCCGTTGGGGTTGGCTGAACCTCTCAGAATAATAGCTGAAACAGAGAATGGGTCATATTCCACTATCTGATCTATTTCATTATTGGCATTATGATCGTATCCATCAAAGCAGTAAATATTTTGATTAGCCGAGCTGATTGTGCACGAAGTGGACTGGTTGGGCACCGGCAATACAGCTGGTAGCGGGGTGGTAATGTCATTTACCGGATCATACTCGGCTATCTCACCATCAAATCCTCCAAAACAATATATGTATTGATTCGAAGAATTCTCAGTACAAGAGTGATGAGCACCGTACCCGGGAAGGGTTGCCGACTTCACAGCAACGGTATCGCTAGCCGGATCATATTCCACGATTTGGTTTACTACTCCGTAAGAATAACCTCCTAAGCAGTAGGTCTTGTGGGTGGAGGCCCTTTCGACGCAGGAAAGCGCGGCCCTCGCGGACGGAAGAGTGGCGGATTGTACGCTGATCGTGTCGTTGCTTGGATCATATGCAACTATTTGATTAACGGTAGCGTTTCCGCCGTCAAAGTTGCTATGCCCGCCAAAGCAGTAGATCTTGTGGGTTGTTGAGTTCTCGGCACAGGAGAGATCCGATCTTGGTCCGGGGAGAACTGCAGATTTGGTGACCAGGGTGTCATCGGCCGGATTATATTCTATAATATCATCTTCATGAGCTCCGCCATCCTTCCCGCCAAAGCAGTAGATCTTATTAGTGCTTGAATCCTCGGCACAGGAAAGCCCGCTTCTAGCATTGCTGCTAGGGATGGCAGCTGATTTGGTTACGCTGGTATCGGTCAATGGGTCGTATTCGACCACCTGGTTGTAATAAGTAAACCCTTCCCCTTGAGAGGAAAAACCACCGAAACAGTAGATTTTGTCGTTCAAAGAACTGTTAACGCAAGACAGACCAAGCCTGCCAGGAGAGATCGATGCATCCTTTACAGTTACCAATCCGCTCTCGGAAGCAGAAAGAGTAATCGTGGCGGGGGGTAGATAGACTGTAAACGACAATACCGAACCGAGAGCCGTACCGCCCGCGCTATTCGCTATCGCGCAGAAATAGTAGGTGGTTCCAGCAGTCAGACCAGAGATGGCCTGGCTGAAAGGAACTGATGACGTTCCAGCGCCCAAATTTGTCCCCCCGCTCAATGGCACCCTGGTGCCGAATGTGTCGCTGCAAGTTCCAGGATTGGTGGTGGAGTAGCGGAAATAGCCGGTGGTGGAAGCGCCGTTGGGGTTGGCTGAGCCGTTGAGAGTGACGGTTGAAGTAGCAATGCCCGTGGCGGCGGAAGTTGTAACTGTCGGAGACGAAGCCATGGTAGCAAACGACAAAACGGAACCAAGGCCGGTACCGATGGTATTCGATGCAATCGCGCAGAAATAGTAGGTGGTACTAGGAGAAAGGCCAGGAACACCCTGACTATAGCCAACATCCGAATTTTCCGCGCCTAAATCAGCACCGCTGGACGAAGGAATCCGCGTTCCAAAGGCATCAGTGTCAGTGCAAGTGCCCGGCGTAGACCTGCTGTGATATCTAAACCAACCGTTAGCGTCAAGACCATTTGGATTGCCCAATCCATTTAAAGTGGCTAAAGAGTCGGTAATAGAGGTGGCGGCGTTCGTTGTTACTGTCGGAGGAGCGGTGGAGGTAGTGAAGGAAAGAACTGTCGGGCTCAGACCTATTCCGGCAGAATTAGTCACTATCGCGCAGAAATAGTAAATCGTGTTGGCAGAAAGCCCTGAGAGCCCTCTGCTAAACGCAGTAAAGCCTGTGCCGGAACCAAGGCCGGTACCGCTGCTTAACGGCGCCCTAATGCCGAAGGTGTCATTGCAAGAGCTTGGGTCGGTGGTCGAATAACGGAAGTAGCCAGTAGCTGAAACGCCTTGGGGGTTTCCAGAACCGTTCAGAGTAGCAGTAAAAGCGGTGATAGAGGTCGCCGGCGATGTTACAGCCTCCGGAGGCAGCGAAGCGGTAAACGGAACTACGGCGCCATAACTGACGCCTTCTGAGTTAATGGCGATAGCGCAGTAATAATAGGTAATGTTATCGGTCAGGCCGTCTATATTCTCAGAGTATGGAGTGGGCTCCGAACCTGAACCGACGGCCGTACCATCTGAGGGAACACTAGTTCCAAAATTATCGTCGCATGAGCCGGGATTAGTTGCCGAGTACCTGAACCAGGCGAGGGTCGAAGCGCCATTCGGAGTTACGGAACCATTCAATATCGCAGAAGTCTCGTTCACCGATGTCGCCAAAGCAGTTACCACCATAGGTTCCCCGGACAAAATGGAAGGCGGGATGTAATTGAG
>MHIY01000016.1:4984-7500 GCA_001817755.1 Candidatus Colwellbacteria bacterium RIFCSPLOWO2_01_FULL_48_10 | reverse complement strand
TCGAATTGATAATAATTCTCTGACGATCTATACCCCCATTAACGGACTTAACAATTATCTCAGTCGTCTCTACGGGTAACCCGGCGCCCTTCGAGATCACTACGTTCTTTGACTCTCCCTGGGGCGGATCTACGACATCCAAGTCGAACTTTAGCTTGACTCTGCTTGTCTCAACGCCTCCTTCGGCAGCGCAATCCGTCGCCGGGGTGTCGTTGTATGTTCCACTGCAAACACGGTAGAAATCGTTGCCTTGGCCAACGGGATTTTCGAAACTTATCCACTTTTGAGCTCCGCTCTCCTGTGATCGGGAACTTTCCATGGCCCCGCGCACTTCGCTGATAACAGTGGAAATAGCCGCGTCCAGAGACTTTCTTTGCTTGGAACCAACGTAGTTTACGGCACCGATCACACTCACGATGGAAATAACGCCTATCGCAATTACAACCTCGATGAGGGTGAAGCCGCGGGAAAGCCTGTTAGCTCGATAGCGACACAGCTCTTTAGCGGGATAGGGAGATGGCTCTTTTGCTGAATGCATTGCTGAAATTGTAGCACCACAGCCTAGAAATTAGAATACTAATATCGAAGTGCCAAAGCCGCTATCAAGCTGCATTTCCACGTCTTGCTGGCGAGCTATCGAGCTTCTGTTCTATCAAGCTATGTCGCTAGACCTGTCCGACCAACTGATAAATAGGAACAATAATCGAAAGGGCAATAACGCCAACGATGAGACCGATAAACACAAGTAATATCGGCTCGATTAAAGCCAAGAGCGTTTTGATAGACGCCTCAATCTCAACTTCGTAGAACTCGGCGAGAGTGTCTAGAACCTGGTCAATATGACCAGCCTTCTCGGAAACGGATATCAAATTCACAACCACCCGCGGAAAAAATTTCTCTCTCTGGAAAGCTTCGCAGATAGTAAGCCCCTTAGTTATGCCTTCGCGGGAAATCCTAAGCAATGCCGCTCTGAGCTCCGGAAATCCGACAGCTTCGGCCGTGATCTCCAGAGAATTAATTATCGGCATGCCGGCACGCAGGAGCGAAGCGAGGGTCGAGGCGAAACGCTGGATGGCGATCCTAAAAATTACCTGATTTATAACCATGGTCCGATTTAATATCCGATCGAGATATTTCCGACCGAGCTCGGTGCGACGGAAGAACGCCCATGCTCCGATGATGGAACTAATTGTGCCAGGAATTATCCAATACGAGTTGCGCCCAGCAAAAAGACCTATGGTGAAAACCAACCTTGAGAAAAGCGGCGGCTTGAGGGAAGTGGACGTAAATATCTCGGCAATCCTCGGAATCGCGAATGACACCAAAACGAACATGATGACAAGCGCGAGCGATATGAGGATAGTCGGGTAAATAAGTGCGCCTTTGATCTTCTTGCGCAGGCTCTCCTGCTTCTCAAGGCTCACGCTCAAATCCTCGAACACTTTGTCGAGGTTGCCGGACGCCTCACCCGCCTTGATCATGTTGATGAAAACCGGCGAAAAATACTTTGGATATTGGGCGAAGGTCGAATAAAGGGGCTGGCCCTTGGCCAGCGAGTCTTTTATCTCGATAAGCAGAAGCTTAACCGACTGCTTGTCAAAATCCGCCACCAGTATGTCGATGGCCCGAAAGAGGTCTGTGCCAACTTTAAGCATGAGGGCCAAATACTTCGTGATGAAAACCTTATCTTCCATCGTTATTTCCTGAGCGAAAATACTTCTCAATCCTTTCGACTCGACGTTCCCCAAAGACTTTATGGAAATCGGCTTCAACCCCTGAGAGGCCAGGCGCGCTAAAACCTCAGATGCCGCCTCGGCCTCCATGCTGCCGTCTACCATTCTGCCGTTCGGTTGGGAAGCTGTGTAATGAAATTTCATGAGTATTCGCTAATAATGCTAATTTAAATTAATAATGCGAATAAAAAAAATAATTTATTATGCTTGGGAATTGATAACTCGCCTATACTTCACTCCGTCCTTAGTAAAATATATCAATATACCCAGCTTAATTCCAGCCGACCTTAAATATCCCAATAATTGCCTCGCCTGCGTATAACCTAATTTAGTTACAACCTTCAATTCTAAGAGTATCTTACCCTCAATAATAAAATCGGCATAATATTTCCCGATATTAGAAGTTTTATATTTTATGGGAATATAAATTTCCTTTTTACAGGCCACATTCTGATCCTGCAACTCTTTTTCTAAAGCTAACCCATAATTCTTTTCTGGCAATCCCCACCCAAGTTCATTAAAAACCTTAAAAGCGGCTCCAATAATCTTATAGCTTAATTCTGGAAAAATTAGCTCGCTGTCTGATTTGATTAGCATTATTTGCCTTAATTCGCATTATTCGCGATTACTCTCTTACGACGCGAAGCACTTCTTCCACCGTCGTCATGCCGAGCTCAACCTTCTTAAGGCCATCCTCGAACATCGAGATCATCCCTTCCTTCCGCGCCAGCTTGCGCAAATTGTCGAGTGAGAATTCTGGGCTTAAGATCAGCTTTCTCATCT
>MHIY01000016.1:0-4904 GCA_001817755.1 Candidatus Colwellbacteria bacterium RIFCSPLOWO2_01_FULL_48_10 | reverse complement strand
TCACCACCTCAAATATACCCATGCGCCCCTTGTAGCCTATACCGTTGCACGCGGCGCATCCCTTTCCGGAATACACCAGTTTCGGCACGGCAAACCTGTCTTGTATGCCCAGAACGACCACTTCGTCTTTAACGAGCTTAGTAAGATAGTCTGATGGCGCATGTGAATATATGCAGGTCTTGCAGATGCCGCGCACCAGCCTCTGGGCGACAATGACGGTCAAAACGGCAGAGACCAGGAAAGGCTGTATCTTCATGTCAAAAAGACGCGGGATGGCGGTCGGCGCATCGTTGGTGTGCAATGAAGACAAAACCATATGCCCGGTGAGCGATGCCTGCACCGCGATGTCGGCGGTTTCCTCGTCGCGAATTTCGCCAACCATTATGATGTTCGGGTCCTGACGAAGGATAGCGCGCAACCCAGAGGCGAAAGTAATACCGGCTACGACATTCACCTGTGTCTGATTAACGTACTTCATGTCGTACTCAATCGGATCTTCGATAGTGACGATATTAACTTCCGGTCGGTTCAGAATGCTAAGCACGGAGTACAGCGTGGTTGATTTACCCGAACCGGTAGGCCCAGTTACAAGGGCCATGCCGTAACTTTTCCGCACGTTCTCTTCCACGATCTTCGCTGTTTCAGGCAGCATGCCTAGTTCGGCAAAGGATAGCGGCTTCGAGGTGCTCGCAAGCAAGCGCATTTCGATCTTTTCGCCATAGAAGGTGGGGATTATCGAAACGCGGATATCGACCATGTCGGAACCAACCTTATACCTAAACCTCCCATCCTGCGGTTTGTAATGCTCGTCTATTTTCATCGCGCCCAAAAGCTTTATGCGCGCGGTGATAGCCGGATAAACTTCTTTAGGTATCTCTATGATCTCATGGAGAATGCCATCAATGCGGTAACGCACCAGTATCAGATCCTCAAATATCTCAGCGTGAATGTCAGACGCGCGAAGCGAAAGAGCGTAGGAAAGGATGTTGTTAATGATATCGACGATTGGCACTTCCGTGGCACCCTGCTCTCCGGTGATGCGTTTTTCGAGAGACGCAAGAACATTTTTCTTGATGGTATTTTTATAGTCCTCGGCCACCGCTCGGCTGTAGATCGAGAAACCTTTGTTGAGGTCAGCCTCCGATGCGAAATACGGCTTAATTTTCACCTTTAGATACTTCTCGAGAAACGCGATGGTCGACAAGTCGCTCGGGTCGGACAAGGCGACCGACAGAGATTCGTCATTCTCCTTGCCGAAGACAATGGCCCGCTTCTGCCGAGCGATCATCTCAGGTAGATTTTTAAGCAATTCCTCGTTTACGGCACGGGCCTCAAGGTCCGCGAAAGGTACTCCGAAATAGCCCGAGAGTAGGTTGTTGTAATAATTAAGGCTGATAATGTTTCTAGAGATAAGAAGGCTTGGGATCGCCTGGCCCAGACGAAGCGCATCTTCGCTAACGCGATCAAACTGCTCAGGCGTAAGCAACCCTTCCTGCACAACCGCCTCTTTCAATTTTTCGTCGGGGATCTGTAACATAGCTCGTTAGTTGTTGCTCGATAGCTCTTTAGTAATTCATTATAATAGCTCGTTAGCTTGTTAGCCAGAGCTTGAAGAATTTAACCAACACCAAAACTACTCCCGATATCGGGAGTAGTTTATAGGGTCAATGAAACTCCCCACCCTTACGGGTGGGGAACTCTCGCGGGATTAGAGGTTTAATGATGTTCCGATTTCATAGAAACCACTGGCATCTCCTCCATCGGCAGTGTTTGCCATATAATCATCATATTTAAGACTTTCTAACTTGGCATTCAACTCGAAAGTATTGTTAGTATAGTTACACGCATAACGGTAAACATAATCATTTGCGGTATCGTTACTTGGATCTATCGGCAATATAGAAAGTGGGGTTCCACCGCTAATATCGGTAAAATCAACCGGTATCCAACCAGTCCCATCAACGTTTCTATCTGTGTCTACAGCAACCTCAGTAGTGGGCCTATGAAGGAAGCTATCTACAGTTACAGCTTTTTGACGATATCCTGCGCCCGCAGCGCCGCCACCATTAGGACATTCCGTTAATGAAGGCCCTACCTTCGGCGCTGAATAATCCGTCATATAAAGCGCTATCGCCGACTGTATTGAAGCCATGTCGGACAACCTTTGACCGTCGCGGGCCTGAGCTAAGAGTTGGGCGGGGTTTAAGATAACGACTGCGGTGGTCGCCAAAACCGCCAAGATGCCGATAACGATAAGCAACTCAACCAACGTAAAGCCTTTTTTGAGAGAAACTTTTTGCATTTGTTTTTGTATATAACTGCGACTTTATTTTATTCTCAGTATTGTACCATATCGACATTGGCAAGAACAATACAATGGATGTTGATATTCAGGAGACGAGGAATCAGCATAAATACGCGAATTATATCGAGCCGGTTTCAAGATATGTCTTGATAGCGAGCGCGATGTCGTCGATCGAGTTCTGGGCCTTTACGAAATACCCTTTGATGCCGTACTGTTTCGCCCGTTCGACATCGGCTTCCTGACCAAGGTTCGAGACGATGATGACGGGCGTGTCTTTTAGGATAGGTTCTCCACGCATGTCTTCCATCAATTCAAAGCCAGATTTCTTTGGAATGATGATATCTAGAACGATGAGATCCGGCTTCTGGGCGCGAAGGGACTTCAATGCTTCTTCGCCGTCATAGGCCTTCAAAACGCTTATCCCAGCCTTCATAAGGCGGCTCGACAAAAGATTGGACAAAAAAACATCGTCTTCGACGAGGAGAACCGTTTTACCGATAGGAACAGTGTCCATGGTGGAGTAATTATAGCATTGCCTTATGAATGTACGAATTTAAAACGATAACAATAACCCAAAAAGACGAGTGGTCAATTCGTATTGATTGATAAGGCTAAGAATCGAGTCTCACAGCTATCGCAAACTGCAGGAAATATTTATCAAGGTCTTTAAGAGAGGTTTGATATTCTTGATTTCCCAAAGCGGCAACGATTTTATTGGTATGCGCTATTCGTTAAGCGTATCTACCGTAGAAAACTTTTTAGTTATCCCAATGTGCCTTCCTAAGTTTTCCCGAAGGAAAAACTTTGGGAGGTCTTGCCCGACTTGCGCCAGGCGGCCATCTACTTAAAAGGCTGATTGGCCAACACCTTCTACTCGTGCTCTGCACGAGAAAATCCCAATGTCTAAATCCGAAATCCTAAACAATATTGAATTCTCAAAATCCAAATGTTTTAAACATTAGAATTTTGAATTTGTTTAGAATTTTGAGATTAGAATTTCGAATTTCCTTGTGCAAAGCACAAGTGTCGATACTTAAATTTAATTGATTCACGAGCAGCTTCCGCTACCCGTGCCTTGTTCAGTTTGTTACTTTGTGAAAATCACAATCTACAATTCTCACATGGCACAGATATTTCTATCGTGCTCTGTACATCGCTGTACAGATCGGACTATATCTTCATCCTCTCACGAAATGCTACTGCTTTTATTGGATGGTTTGAATTTATGATTTCAGCGAATTTCCTATGGCTATCGGCTCGGATAAATATCCGCCAATAGTCAGGATTAACTCGCCGGCTTGGATTATGCATTTTCCCAACATTAATTCCTAAATCCTCTATGAGAATTTTAAGGTTCTTTATCTTCCCGAAGTTTTTCTGAACCAGCTGGATGTAGAATCTGCCTGAGTTAACAGGAGTTCCTCCTTCAGCGTCAAAAAATCCCCTGATATAGAACATTTTTTCTCTTTTGGATTTTAGAGTTGTTGCATTCAATTTGAAATCCAAATCTTTGCAAAGGGTTTCAAGAACATACAAATTTCTTGTTCGCCCCTCCTTATAAATCCATGAATTGCATCCAATATTCTTAAGCAATACCTTCAGATACTCTAACCATCGGATATCTTTCTGGCCGAACCTGACGCGATTACCTTTGTTCAAGGTGGCATCATGTATCGCGCCATTCAGGTACGCGATGATTTCTGATTTCGTGACTGGAGTTTGGCGTGTAGTCTCTGAGGTGTCCCAACCGACTTGCCGAAGGCCCATGCCCTGAGCTTGTCGAAGGGTTCCCTGCTGATTGTCTGCAACGACCGCATTTTCACTCATGTGTTAATTTTAGCACATAAGTAGCGTCGTATACTCAGATGTTCCAGCATATAGCCAAATTTATTTCCATTCACATTGCTGCGAAGAGTCACAACAAAGCTTTCGCTCTATGACTTCGTCCGTGTCACCGATCTTACCCTAACCCCGCTCAAAAACCACAGGTTTTTGATAATTTTTAATTTCTAATTTCAAATTTTTAATCAAATCTTAATGAATTAATTTTTAATTGTTAAAGCATTAGAAATTCAATCGAAATTCATAATTCGAAATTAGTCATTCTCAAAGATCTGCGATCTTAGAGCGAGGCTTCAGGCATTACCGGCTCCCTTGACGTGACAGGCGGTGAGTACAAGACTCGAGAACGTATTCGCCGCGCCGAGCTGTTGCGCGATTACTAGCGAATCCAACTTCATGGGGGCAAGTTGCAGCCCCCAATCCGAACTGAGGATGAATTTTGGGATTAGTTCCGCCTTGCGGCTTCACGGCCCGTTGTTTCATCCATTGTAGCATGAGTGTAGCCCAGGGCATCAGAGGGCCATGCTGATTTGACGTCGTCCTCTCCTTCCTCCGTGTAAAACACGGCAGTCTCACGTGACACTTGTAACACGTGACAAGGGTTGCGCTCGTTACCCCACTTAAGGGAACAGTTCAAACCACGAGCTGACGGCAACCATGCAGCACCTGTGTCAGCGGTCCTTGAGAGACACCCACCGTTTCCGGCGAGTTTCCACTGACATTTCAAGCCCTGGTAAGGTTTCTCGCGTACCATCGA
>MHIY01000015.1:16843-17304 GCA_001817755.1 Candidatus Colwellbacteria bacterium RIFCSPLOWO2_01_FULL_48_10 | reverse complement strand
TCAACTTTGCGAACTACAAGGTAGGGGCGCATAAGTCCATAACCGGCCTGGAATATGTGAACCGTGTTATTAACATTGATCAATCGGCGATCGGCCGGACACCCCGCTCGAACCCAGCGACCTACGTCGGCGCCTGGACACACATCCGCGATCTCTTTGCCTCGACATCCGACGCCCGCGTGCGCGGCTGGAAGCCCGGGCGTTTCAGCTTCAATGTGAAGGGCGGCCGTTGCGAGAACTGCGAAGGCCACGGCTATATTGCGATCGAGATGCACTTCCTGCCGACCGTCTACGTCACCTGCGACATCTGTCATGGCAAGCGGTTCGACCGCGAGACGCTCGAAGTGGAGTACAAGAAAAAGAACATCTACGAGATCTTGAAGATGACCATCGAAGAGGCGGTTCAGTTTTTCGACGACATTCCCTGGCTTTACGACAAGTTGAAGATCTTGGAAGAGGTC
>MHIY01000015.1:15949-16834 GCA_001817755.1 Candidatus Colwellbacteria bacterium RIFCSPLOWO2_01_FULL_48_10 | reverse complement strand
CGGCGACGACCTTGTCCGGCGGAGAAGCTCAGAGGATCAAACTTTCGTCAGAGCTCGGTAAGCGCGACACGCGAAAGACCATCTACCTGCTCGACGAGCCCACGACCGGCTTGCATTTTGCGGACATCGAAAAACTTCTTATCGTTCTGAACCGCCTCGTTGACCGCGGCAACACGGTTGTCCTCATCGAGCACAACCTGGATGTCATCAAGTGCGCCGACTGGGTGATCGACCTCGGCCCCGAAGGGGGACAGGAGGGCGGGAGCGTGGTCGCGACTGGCACGCCAGAAGACATCGCGCGGGCCGCCGGCAGCGTGACGAGGGAGTATTTAAGGAAGGCGTTAAAAAAACCATAAATTTGGCCGATTTGACAATCCTATGCCGGCGTTGTACAATTCCTGCGAATTGGACTGCCGTTTGAAGCTTGATGGCTTAATTAGCCAACCAGCCGAGACGTTCTTTTCATCGAGGAAACACATGCAGTATGTTTGGATACGTGTGATGGGCCCCGAATGGGAGTACACCGAAAGGGTCGGAGATGAACAAGATCTCCAGCCCGAAGCGGCTCCCGTCTCGAGACCAGACCATGAACCTGGCAACCCGAACTATCAGTTTGCCTAGGTGACCCCTCTTCCTTTACTCCAACCCGAGGCCCCGACACAATGTGTTCGGGGCCGATGACTTTTTGATATTACAAGATTCTGCATTATACTTGAGGCATGGAGGCAACCGTGAGCGTCGGTTTCGAACTCGTCGCCTAGCCAAGCCACAAGCAGGCGCGGCCCTCATCCTCTTTTTTCCAGTTCTTTGCAATATACTGATAGTCTTCGCCCCAGCCTCTGCGCCGGGGCTTTGCATTTGATAAAAATCCCTCCTTGGCTATCC
>MHIY01000015.1:3804-15931 GCA_001817755.1 Candidatus Colwellbacteria bacterium RIFCSPLOWO2_01_FULL_48_10 | reverse complement strand
CTCCCGGCATATACCTCATGAAGGATGCGAAAGGCGCCTTGCTCTACGTGGGCAAAGCGGCGAACTTGAAGCGCCGGGTTTCCAGTTACTTCCTCCGGCCGCATGATCTCCGGATAGAGCGGCTCGTTTCCGAGATAGCCAAGATAGATTTCAAGGAAACCCTGAACGCGCTTGAGGCGCTTGTTCTCGAATCGAAGTTCATAAAGAAATACCAGCCGCCGTACAATATTCGCGAGAAGGATGATAAAAGCTTTCTTTATGTCGCGGTGACGAAAGAGGAGTTCCCGCGTGTTTTCCTGGTGCGCGGGAAGGGCGCTGAGGCAAAGAAATATGGCGGGTTCTATGGCCCATTCGTCTCGTCATCGAATATCCGCGAAGCCCTGAGAATCGTAAGAAGAATATTTCCGTTTTCCACACATCCGGCGAAACAGATCGTGGCGTCTCGCGCGCTAGCGTCATACGGCTTAGCACTTAGTGTTAAGCCTAAGTTTGGGATAGGCAGAAACGACATGACCGCGTCCCGACCGTGCTTCGACTACGAAATCGGACTCTGTCCTGGGACATGTGCCGGACTCATCAGCAAGCAAGAGTATCGGAAAGATATTCGGAACATAAAGCTCATCTTCTCCGGAAAAACAAACCGTATTTTGAGATCCCTTGAGAAGGAGATGAAAACAGCGAGCAAGAAACTTGACTTCGAACGCGCTGGGAAGCTGAAGCGGCAATTATTTGCCCTTAAGCATATTCAGGATTCAGCCCTCATCTCAGACACCGAAGTTGGACATTGGGGTTTGGAAATTGGTCATTCCAGAAGGGTCGAGGGGCCTGTCCTGAGTAGAGTCGAAGGGTACGACATTTCCAACATCTCGGGCCAGCATGCGGTAGGGTCAATGGTTGTCTTTGTCGGCGGCCAGCCCGCAAAGAGCAACTACAGGAAATTTAAGATAAAAGGAATTGCCGGCCCAGACGACACTGGCATGATAGCCGAAGTTATTTCAAGGCGTTTTTCGGGGGCGCACGATGGTGAATGGCCGATGCCCGATCTCATTGTCATCGATGGCGGGAAGGGACAGGTGAATGCGGCCAAGGCAGCGCTTTCAAAACGAAGGTTATCTGTGCCTGTGGTCGGTATCGCCAAGGGGCCGGAAAGAAAAAGAAATGATTTTATCGGCCGCATTCCGGTGTGGGCGGATAAAAAAGTTTTGATAAGGGTCCGCGATGAAGCGCACAGATTCGCCGTCAGCTATCACCGCAAGTTGCGAGCTGTGAATTTTTTGCCCGATTTGGTATAATGATCGACAGTCGAAAATAAAAAAACAAAAAAAGAAATTTATGTTAGCAGGACATGTTACTAAGGTGTTGTTGGCGGTGATGTTTGCCGCCGGGTTGGTGTCACCGGTTCTTGCCGATGATGCCGAGAATGCGGGCCGTTCGGCCTGTATGAAGGTGTCTGTCGAGAATAAGCAGAACGCTTATCAGGCCGTAAAGGCTGTGCGCGAAGCTTCTGTAAACGCAGCTAAGGCCGCCCGCGATGCCGCCTTGTCAGGTTCCATAGAAAAGCCAGCCAAGAAGGCCGCTTTGAAAACCTACAAAGAGTCGCTCGTTGCTGCGAGAAAGGCTTATTATGAAGCCAAGAAGGCAACCAAGCAGACCTATTCCACAGCCAGGAAGGCCTGTGCCGTCAAGGTTTCTAAGGATGGTGTCAATGTCGACTTGTTGTCTCAGAATAACTCTGGGATATCAGGAAAGGCGATGCTTAAGAGCAATGATGGAAAGGTGGAGGTTAAGCTCAACATGACCGGCGTTGCATCCGGCGCGGTGCTCCCCGCTCACATTCACATCGGCTCATGTCCCACTCCTGGTCCGGTCAAGTATCCGCTCACCAATGTCGTGAACGGCAAGTCTGAGACTGAACTTACTGCGACCTTCCCGGAAATCAAGGCGGGATTGCCACTTGCGATTAACGTCCACAAGTCCGCAGCCGAGGCAGGTGTTTACGTTGCTTGCGGAGATTTGAAGTTCTAACGAACCAGGCAGTTTTGCTGCTGAAACCTCGCCCAAGCCGGCGAGGTTTCTGTTTCGCGCATCAAGCGATGTTATAATGAGCGCGTGAACAACCTTGTTGAATTCTATGGCGAGGAGTGTCCGCACTGCGTAAGGATGGTCCCGCTCGTCGAGCGCCTGGAAAAAGAAGAGGGCCTGAAGGTGAATCGGTTCGAGGTCTGGCACAATGATTCTAATCTCGAGAAGATGAAGGGATACGACAAAGGTCTTTGCGGAGGAGTGCCGTTTTTCTTCAATACGGAGACCAAGGCTTATATCTGCGGCGAAACAGATTACGAAAGTTTCAAAGCGTGGGCGCGTCCGGGCGGTGAAAAGACCGCGTGAGAAAAATTGCCCTACTCGATGCGAGCAAGGCCTTAGAAAAAGTTGGGGATGGGGGTTGTTGTGCTGAGCCACCAGAGGACCAAGCCAGCCTTCCCGCCGCGTTGCAGGATGATCAAGTCATCGAAGAACGGGCCAGGGCGCGCATCGCGTCGCCACTTCTTGAGAGTGCGGCGGGTCATGCGCGGCTCCCTGATCCGCCTGCGGCTCCGGGAAAGCTGGCGTTCGAGATCCTTGCGGATTTCGGGTTGGAGGTCGTTTTCGTCCATGAGGCAACACCAATCAAGGTACTGCTGACTGATATAATTATAGCAAATTAAACCTCTTATCGAGGAATATTGGTGAGATGGTGCCTGGTATAAAAAATCTCCGTCGGCCTTGTAGCTTCAGGAGTGACTAAGCGGGTTAAGAGTATGCTGTCGCTGCGTGGCGATCCATGGCCAGGGCTGCGCTGTGCGTTTCCGGAGGCAAGAACGAGTCGGGGAGCATCTTGGCCTCGGCTTTCTCATGGAGGATCTCCTCATAGATCTTGAACAAGACTCTCATGGTCGGACTGATTTGGAACTGCCCGACTGGAGCGTGGCGCAGATAAACATCCGCGTACCGCTTCGAATCGTTCAGATGATCCTCCAGGCGTTTCAGAATCGCTTCGACCAAAGAGTACGTCGCATCCGCATCTCTGAGTTTTAGGGATTTTCCGCCCCTTGGCTTCAGATAGATCGCGCGCATGAAGATATCGGTAATCGCCGGCGCATATTGCGGATCCAGCTGCAAAAGCGCGCCGAGAGCCCGTTCGTACACTCGGCCCTTGATGATTACCCCGATCTTCTTGGCAAATACCGATTGCATGGCTTTCCATCCCAGTAGGTTTTTGTCATTCATGAGGTCACCTTTGTAAGGTGCTGCTTCCAATATAGATAACGTTTACTCTTGACCACAGTTACATCTTTATGGTTAATTTGTTGTTAAAACCTAGCAATTGCAGTATTCTATCCACTATGCGTTTATCAATAGGTATAGTCGGACTTCCGAATGTCGGCAAGTCGACCCTGTTCAAGATTCTTACCAAGATCGAGGTGAATATCGCCAATTACCCGTTTGCGACTATAGACCCGAATATCGGCGTGGTCACTGTTCCCGACGAACGGCTCCAAAAACTTTCAATAATGAGCCAGACGAAGAAGATCGTCCCCGCGGTCGTTGAGTTCTACGACATCGCGGGCCTCGTGAAGGGCGCAAACGAGGGCGAAGGACTGGGGAACCAGTTCTTGTCGCATATCAAGGAAGTGAGCGCGATCGTCGAGGTCGTGCGGTGCTTCCCGTCGGACGAGATCATCCACGTGGAAGAAGGTGTTAACCCCGTCCGCGACATGGACATCATCAATACCGAGCTTATTCTGAAGGACCTGGATTCCGTCGAGCGCCGTCTGTCGAAAGTCGAGTCCGAGGCCAAATCTGGCGACAAGAAGAAGATCAAAGACGCCGCGACCCTGAAGACCGTGAAAGAAAGGCTGGGCGCCGGCAATCTGCTCTTTACGATGCCAAAAGAAATTTTGAATGATGAGGTCGTGCGAGAGCTTAACTTGATAACCGCAAAACCGCAGGTATATCTTTTGAACGGCGACGAAGCGCACGTGAGTCAGGAGCTAAAGGACAAGATCAAGGCGCTCGGCGCGGATTACGTCATCATGAATTTGGCGGGTGCCGAAAACCTCGATCTCTTGATAAAGAAGGCGTACGAAGTACTGGGTCTCATTAGCTTTCTCACAACCGGAGTGGAGGAGACGCGTGCGTGGACTATCGAGAGGGGATGGAAGGCTCCGCAAGCGGCCGGAGTGATACACAGTGATTTTGAAAAAAAGTTCATCCGCGCCGAGGTCATCAACTGGGCAAAGCTTTTGGAAGCGGGGTCCGAGTCTGCCGCGAAGCAGAAAGGTTGGCTGCGCATCGAAGGCAAGGATTATATAATGCAGGATGGAGACGTCGTGAACGTCAGGCACGGCTAGTCGCTATCAGTTCCTTCGATTGCGGTGTCGCTTCTCCTCAATGTATCGCTCTGCTTATACATTTTTGTCGAAGCTCCGAGCACTCAAAGGAACTGCCAAGCGACAACTTTCAATTTTGAAATTTAAACTTTAAAATTATTTCGATGGAAGGGCTAGAGCAAAAATCCAAGACGGAACAGATCGAACAGCATATCCGGCACTTAGTGAAGGATCTCGGCATCATCATCTTCAGCGTCATCGTGGCCGTCGTCCTCATCAAGACCGGAGTGATTCACGAACTGCTGGCTTCCATCAGAGGGTTCGGAGTTTGGGGAACGATTATCGTCGGATTCTTTTTTACTTCGATCTTCACGACCACTCCGGCCATCGTGGCATTCGCCACTATCGCGGGGGATACGGGGAACGTGTTCCAGACCGCTTTGCTTGGCGCATCCGGCGCCGTCTTGGGCGATCTAATACTCTTTCGCTTCGTCCGCGATAGCATCACCGACGACTTCATGTATCTTCTGAAAACCAGGCCCAAGGAAAAACTCAAACATCTCTTCAAGATACGGTTTTTCCGCTGGACACTTTTCCTCATCGGCGGGCTCATCATCGCTTCGCCCATCCCCGACGAGGTCGGCATCATGCTCATGGGCGTG
Source organism: Candidatus Colwellbacteria bacterium RIFCSPLOWO2_01_FULL_48_10 (assembly GCA_001817755.1). GTDB lineage: Bacteria > Patescibacteriota > Minisyncoccia > UBA6257 > Colwellbacteraceae > 2-01-FULL-48-10. The sequence goes on along the minus strand of MHIY01000015.1, from coordinate 10,899 downwards.
ACCAAGCTCAAAACCATCGCCTTCGTCCCCATATCCTACGCATTCAATTTCCTCGGAATACTTTTGATAGGTTTCCTTGTCTCATAGACCTCGTATTTTTCATCCACTCGGGTATGATTTCATTTGGATGAATACCTTTGATCAAGCCTACAAGGCTCTGAACCTCGCCCAGCGGGAGGCGGTGGACGCCGTGGAGGGCCCCGTGATGGTGGTCGCTGGCCCCGGCACAGGGAAGACGCAGATCCTCTCGCTCCGCATAGCGAATATCCTCAAAAAGACCGACACTCTGCCGGGGAACGTCCTCGCGCTCACCTTCACGGAGTCCGGCGCCTCTGCTATGCGCCGCAGACTCGTGGACCTCATCGGCACGCCAGCCTACGCGGTCACCATCAGCACTTTCCACGGCTTCTGCAACGACATCATCAAAGATTATCCCGAGGAGTTCCCGCGCATCATCGGCGCGGAAAGCATCACCGAGATCGACCAGCTGAACATCCTGGAAGGGATCTTGAAGAAGCAGACGCTCAAGCACCTGAAGCCCTTCGGCAACCCGCTCTATTACCTGAAGAAGATCGCAGGAGCCATAAACGAAGCGAAGCGCGAAGGCGTGAGCCCCGAGGACCTTCAGGCGATCGTGAAGAATGAAAAGAAGGAGTTCTACGCCCGGCCCGACCTCTATCACACGAAAGGCGCGCATAAGGGCAAGATGAAGGGCGAGCACCAAACGGCCGAAAAAGACCTCGAGCGGAACGAGGAGTTGGTGAAGATCTACAAGGCGTACGAGGCCGAGCTCCAGAAGCGACACATCTACGATTTTACCGACATGCTGATGGAGGCGATGCGCGAGCTCTCCACCAACAAAGAACTCCTGCTGATACTTCAGGAGCAATACCAGTACATTCTTGTCGACGAGCACCAGGACACGAACAATGTCCAGAACAAGATCGTGGAGCTTCTGGGTAATTTCCACGCGAACCCGAACATTTTCGTGGTGGGAGACGAGAAGCAGGCTATCTACCGCTTCCAGGGGGCGTCGATCGAGAACTTCCTCCACTTCCAGCGACTCTATCCAAAGGCGAAGCTTGTGGTGCTCGAGGAGAATTACCGCTCGACACAAAAGATATTAGACTCTGCCCACAGCGTTCTGCCGGGAAAGAAAAAACTTCGTTCGGTGGACGTAGGAGAGGGTATGCCGATTACACTCTATCCGCTCGGCTCACCCGATTCTGAAGCGTATTTTGTAGCGCAAGACATAAAAAAACGCATTGAGAGCGGCACAAAGCCCGAGGACGTTGCCGTGCTCTACCGCGACAACCGCGATGCCGCGATTTTCATGCAGGCTTTCGAGACGGCGGGCGTGCAATATTCGCTCGAGTCCGAGGAAGACGCGCTTTCCGATCGCGACATTCGGAAGCTCATTCTTCTCTTGCGGGCGGTTGATGTCTTTGGTTCCGACCGCGAGCTGGTAGAGGCGATGCATGTTGATTTTTTAGGACTAGACCCTCTCGATCTCTACCGGCTCGTGGAGTCTGCCGGCAGGCTCCGGACCACATTCTACGACGAGGTGCGGAAGAGCGATAAGGAACCCATCAAAGTCTTTTACGCCAAGTTTTCGACCTGGGCCACCTTATCAAAAAACCGGAGCCTGCTTGAATTTCTCAAGATCCTGGCTCGCGAGTCGGGCTTTGTAAATCACTTGCTTGCGCGCCCCGATAAGGTAGAAAAAATGGCGCGCTTCAACGCATTCTTCGAAGAAGTGAAACAGCTTGTAGAAAAACACCGCAACTACGGCCTCAAAGAGCTTGTCGAATATCTCGATGCTCTCGAGGCGCACAATATAGCGATTAAAAAGGCGGGAACCGTTGCGGTGCCGAACCGTGTGCGGCTTATGACCGCGCACAAGTCCAAAGGCCAGGAGTTCGAGCATGTCTATATCGTGAATGCTCACGACGGCCACTGGGGCAACCGCCGTTCGCGCGGCGGGCTAAATCTCCCTTCGACCGTCTACTCGCTCTCCGGCCGCGCGCTTGAGCGCAACAGCAACGAGGACGAGCGCCGGCTTTTCTACGTCGCGCTCACTCGTGCGCGAAAGACCGTGACCATCACATACTCGCGCCTCGGCGCCACAAAGCGCGAACAGCTGCCTGCGCAGTTCGTGGGGGAGGTGCTCCCCGAGCTCATCGAAGAGCAGGACGCCTCCGGCCACGAACAGGCCTTTGCGGACAACCGCCACCTTGCTTTCATTAATGAAAGCAAGGCGAACTACGACATCCGCGACAAGGCGCTCGTGCGTGAGCTCTTCACGCGGAACGGCCTCTCCGTCACCGCCTTGAACAACTACCTCGACTGCCCCTGGAAATATTTCTACCAGAATCTTTTGCGCATCCCCGCCGCGCCCGAAAAGACCCAGATGTACGGCATCGCCGTCCATGAAGCGTTCAAAGCGTTCTTCGACGCGTTCGATTGGCTTGCCTCGCCGAAGCGTAGTCGCGAAGGCGGGTCCATTGCTGGTGGAGCGTCCGCCGTCCCGCCGAAGAAGTTCCTTATCGACAAGTTCGAATACGCGCTCGAACGTCAGCCCATGGAGAAGGGTGATTTTAAGGAATCTCTCGCGAAGGGCAGAGCCTCTCTCGCCGGCTATTACGATTTCTACAAAGATACATGGACCAGAACAGTCTTCACCGAGTTTTCTATCCGCGGCATACAACTCACGCCCGAGATCATGCTCACCGGCAAGATCGACAAGATCGAGATAGTCGAAACCTATCCTATGGGCGCAAAAAGTCTGTATGGAGTTAATGTAATAGATTACAAAACTTCCAAGCCCAAGACGCTTGGCCAGATCGAAGGCACGACCAAGGATTCCGAGGGCAATATTAAACGCCAGCTCGTGTTCTATAACCTGCTCTTGAATGAATATGAGGGCGGCAAGCGCTTCAAAATGCTCTCCGGCGAGATCGACTTCGTCGAACCCGTAACCAAAGGCAAATATAAGAAAGAAAAATTGACCGTAGAACTGAAAGAGATTGAAGCCCTCAAAACAGAGATACTCCGTGTCTCCTCCGAGATTCTCGACCTTACCTTCTGGGACATGTATTGTGAAAAAGAAGACTGCGAATGGTGTGCCCTCCGCAAGGCGATGAGCTAGATCTTAGACATCCGCTCATAATCACCAAGAAATAAAAAACAGACCCGTGGGTCTGTGTAAAATCTTTTTGCTCATTTTTGATGAGCTTGCGCCCATTCCGCGGTTGCCAGCCACCGCCCGGTAGGGTGCTCAACATGGGCGTTCTGGGTTACGTTTATCCTCACCGCCGTTCCCTTTTTTACAATGGCCTTTTTGGCTTTTCTGTAGGCGAAGGAGTTGCGGAATGCCTTATACATCTCTTTCTCAATGTGATCTAAGTTCTGCGGTCCTTCGCGGATAAGATGGAGAATGGCCTGTTGGATCTTTTCGATGATAGCCGCCTCTTTCTCTGCTATCTTCAGTTTAAGGAGCTCGTCCATGCAAATCACCAGTGTTCTGAATTAACCCTACTCTTTGCCGGCAGAGTGTCAATACTTTTAATTCGCAGGTGCCAGAGTATATTCTCTAATTCGCGCGCTTGCCCGCCGTAGCCTTGGCGGAGGAGGGAATAGACGAATAGTTTTTCTAGTGCTTAATTTAACGGTTAAACGAATAATTACGGTATAATAATGCAATCAAATCCATGAAGAAAAAAGGCAACCGGCTGGTGCTGGTGAAATTATTGCAAAAGATCGCTCCTAAGATCGGAGCGAAGGTCCTGCTAGAACCGGAGTGGGGGATTGCCGGGCAGATTGCCTACAAGAGCGGGCGCAAGAGGTATTTTAGGTATTCCACCCTCGACTTGAATCGCATGGGCGCATCTGAGATCGCCCGCGACAAGGACTTCGCCAATTTTTTCATGAAACGCATGGGCTATCCGACCATTCCCGGCAAGACGTTTTTTACCGACCATTGGGCCGAAGTTATCGGCTCGAAAAGGACGATGGACGCCGGTTATCAATACGCCAGGAAACTTGGATTTCCGGTGATCGTTAAGCCCAATAGCCGGAGTCAGGGGGTCGGCGTTGCGCTCGCTTACGACAAAAAGGAATTCTACCGTGCTATGAACGCCGCTTTCAAAGAAGATAATGTTGTGCTGGTTCAGCGGCCGGTTTACGGCAAGGATTATCGTCTGGTCGTGTTGGACAACGAAATCGTTTCCGCTTACCAGCGCATCCCGCTTAGCGTTACCGGTGATGGCAAGTCGAGCATCAATAAATTGCTTATCGAAAAACAGCGCCGGTTCAAAAAAGAGGGGAGAGACACGCTTTTGAAATTGAATGACCCGCGCATGGCGTTGAAGCTGAAACATCAGGGATTGAATATGAGGTCGGTTCCCGCGAAACGCGAAACCATATATCTTCTCGATAATGCCAATCTCTCGACCGGCGGGGATTCGATCGATATGACCAAGTACGTTCATCTTGGGTTTCAGAAGATTGCGATAAGCCTGACGAAAGGCATGGGTCTGCGGTTGTGCGGAGTGGATCTTATGATAGACGGCGACATCAGTACGAAGCCGGGGCGATATTGGGTGATCGAGGTGAATTCCGCTCCAGGACTCGACCACTACTTCAAGATTGGCCGGGCGCAGGAAAAAATAGTTGAGGGTCTCTATCTTCGCGTGCTGAAGAGTATGGAAAAATAATCTGTTGTCTCTGCCGCTCCATATCTCCTCTTCTCTCTCCATCCTCACCACCAGTTTAATTTGTCATCATCTTCCTTATCTGTTAGATTTTTAAACATGTCTTCGAGTATTCGTGAAAATATTCCGCTTGCGCCGATGACGACGTTGGGTATTGGCGGTTCGGCCAAATATTTTGTGGAAGCGAAGACTGTGGACGACGTTGTCCACGCTTTGCAGTTTGCCGGCGAAAAGACGTTGCCCGTCCACGTGATGGGCCGGGGAAGCAATGTCTTAGTAAGCGATGATGGATTTAAAGGGCTGGTCATTTTGAACAGGATAAGTGGTATAAGACATGTCCAGGAAGGCGACAGAGCCATAATCGTCGCCGGTGCCGGAGAAGACTGGCAAAGGTTGGTGGATTTTGCGGTCGAGAACGGTCTAGCTGGCGTGGAGACTTTGTCGGGCATACCGGGGAGCGTTGGCGGCGCACCGATACAGAACATCGGAGCCTATGGCCAGGAGGTTTCGCATGTCATAAAGCAGGTGGTGGTATATGACACCGAAAAAGGCGGGGTGATAGGGCTGGGCCGGGCGGAGTGCGACTTCGGATATCGTAAAAGCCTTTTTAACACCAAGTATCCGGGGAGGTATATCGTTCTTGAGGTCGTCTTCGAACTTAAAAAAGATGGAGAGCCAGCATTGATCTATCAGGATCTCAAACTCCATTTTGATGGCAAATCCAAGCCGAGTCTGAAGGATGTACACCTCGCGGTCCTCGAGATACGAGCGAAGAAGGGCATGGTTATACATCCGGAATACGAATCTTTTAAAAGCGCCGGTTCGTTTTTCAAGAACAAGGTTGTTTCTGCGGAGGAGTTCGCTAAGATAAAGAGCATCGTCGGGACGGAGGATAACCCAGCCAAGGGCTGGTTCTGGCCGCAGCCCGATGGTTCTGTAAAAGTATCGGCGGCCAAACTCATAGAACTTTCAGGATTCCATAAAGGATTTAAAGATGGCGCGGCTGGAATTTCACCTAAGCATGCCTTGTCGCTTATCAATTTAGGCGGAGCCAAGGCTGTCGATATAGTTCGTCTGGCTGGGAAGATAATTAACGGAGTTGAGGAAAAATTTGGCGTTCGTATTGAACCAGAAGTTCTATTTGTTGGATTCGACAGAAACCCGTTACAATAATGATTATGAAGATAAATTTTTCAGCAAAAAATTCAAAAGTATTGGTAGCGATAAAGCTCGTTGAGAGCAATGAGTCGGAAACGCTTTTATTGCCTACCGGCGCTAAGGAGGTAAGGTTAGGCATCGGCAAAAGGGGCGGGATGACCAGGCGCAAACTGATGCTCCTGCCGAGGATGGTTGTCGCCATGGCGAAGAAGGCGCGTGTGAAAAAGTTTACCGTAAATTTCGGCGATTTCGTGTTTCCACACCTTAAGATTGGCCGCGGCGAACTCGCAGAGATTATGGCTGTTAACTTTCAGCTCGCGAATTTTGAGTTCGTGAGATATAAAACGAAGCCGAAAGAGGGGTGGAATTTTATCAAGGAAATTATTGTTCGTGGTGCGATTAGCCACGCCGATAAGGCTGGTTTTCAGAGAGGCCTTACGATTGGCGAGGAGATAAACGCATGTCGCGCGCTCGCTAACACTCCCGGCGGGGATATGACGCCGACGATCCTTGCCGTCGAGGCAAGGAAGGCTGCTGCTGGAACCCGCGCCACAGTGAAGGTGTTGGACTTGCGCCAGATAAGAAAGCTGGGCATGGGAGGCGTCTTGGGCGTGGCCAAGGGGTCCGATGAAGAGCCTAAATTTATAATTGTTGAGTATCACGGCAGTGGCAAAAAAGACAAACCTATGGTTTTGGTCGGTAAGGGCGTTACTTTCGATACCGGCGGCATAAATCTCAAGACTGATGGGGGTAAAGACATGCATATGGACATGTCCGGCGGAGCTGCGGTGATACACGCCGTGGTGTTGGCTGCAAAGCTAAAGCTGAAGAAGAACATTGTGGCTTTGGTGCCCGCGGTTGAAAACATGCCGTCGGGCTCGAGTTATCACCCCGGGGATGTTCTGCGCACGATGTCCGGGCAGACGATCGAGGTTTTAAACACTGATGCCGAAGGGCGGGTGATATTGTCAGATGCCCTAACCTACGCGAAGAGATATGACCCGGCGTTGGTGGTGGATGTTGCGACTTTGACTGGAGCGGCCGAAGTTGCGCTTGGGAACAGAGCCTCCGCAATCTTCTCTAAAGACGATATTTTACTGGAAAAAATAAGAGCGCTTGGAGAAGAGAGCGGGGACTACGTCTGGCCATTGCCGCTTTGGGACGAATATGAGAATGACATCAAAGGAACATTCGGGGATTGGGCCAATACCGGGAGTAAAGGGGC
>MHIY01000015.1:0-3790 GCA_001817755.1 Candidatus Colwellbacteria bacterium RIFCSPLOWO2_01_FULL_48_10 | reverse complement strand
AAGGATGATTTCTATAGACGGTGATTATCTAGCCAAGGGGGCGACGGGTGAGCCGATCAGGCTACTCATGAAGATATTGGAAAAGTTGTAATAGACCAGCCCTAATCTTTCTTCTTCATAAATTCATCAACTCTTGAGTCTAAAAGCGCGAGGCGTACCAACTCCCAAATCAAGTTATGTGGACCCAGCCGGAATCGAACCGGCATCTCGACATTGCAAATGTCGCATTCTACCATTAAATTATGGGCCCAAGCTTGAATAAGCTTCCAGGATATTACAATATGCCCGTTCCCAAATCAAAGTCTCTATATTTTTTTGTTTGACCTCATGGGTGGAAGGCGTAGAATATAGTCATGATTATTATTCCATTGTTGGTTGCGTTGTTTGTCGGGGGAGGTACCTCGATCGCGGCGGAGTCCGCTTTGCCGGGGAACGTTTTGTACCCAATGAAGGTGAGTGTAAATGAAAACGTTCGTGGTTTTTTCGCGGTTGGAGCGGAGGCTGATGCTAATTGGGACGCCAGGCGCGCGGAGCGCCGGCTCGAAGAGGCCGAGACTCTCGCTATGATGGGGGAGCTGAATGCCGAGCTTAGAGCTGATCTCGAAGCCAGAATGGAGAGCCATATCGAAGCTTTTAAGGCCAGAGCCGCTGAACTCGAGGATGGCGATGATGCCGAGGCCGGTGCCGAAGCGCGTGCTGATTTTGAGTCTGCGATCAGGGCTCACGAAGGAATACTGGCGAGGATTGTCGCGGAACGTGCCGAAGGACGCGCCGAAGTGCAGTCTCTGCTTTCCAGAGTAAGGCTCCAGGCTACTGCGGCTACGGAAGCAAGAGTAATGGCCGAATCCAGAATATCACTTGGTTTGGGCGTTAATGTCCAGGCAGCTGCCGAGGGCAAGATGGGCGCTTCAAGCAATAAGATCGCTGAAGCGAAAACCTATATTGCGAAGGTTAAGGCTTCAGTTAGCGCCGAAGTTTACGCCAGGGCGGAAGCTAGGTTGAATGTTGCGATCGCTGCCCACGCCCGTGGAGAAGCTCAGCTCCAGGCCAAGGCTTACGCTCAGGCCTTCGCAAGTTTCCAGGAAGCGATACGCGTTTCTCAGGAAGCCAAGCTCATCATCTCAGCCGAAGAAAGACTGGATGTGGGAGCGAGCGGAGCGCTTAGGATCGATTCAGGAACGAATGTCAGAACCGAAACAAATACCGAGACCAATTCCGGAACTGGCGTGAGGGGAGAGGTTAAGACCGAAGTAAAGATAGGATTGTAAATCAAGATTTGATTCCAAAAACCGGGAAACCGGTTTTTTTGGTTTCTGAAAGGGTTGCCTTTCAGCTTTTTCATGCTCGTCTAAGTTCAAAAGTGCTATAATAACACCATGGCTATGCTTATAAGGGTTGCGATTTTGCTTTTGGCCGCGTGGGTGCTTGGCTTCCTGGTGTTCCATATAGCTGGGTGGCTCATCCATATCCTTATCTTGGTTGCGGTTGTATTGTTTCTGGTTCGCGTCATCCAAGGCAAGAATCCGTTGAAGTAAGTATCGGCCCGAGTTCGGCACATTAGACGTCTGGAGGCATTTTGGAGGTTGACCAATCACAGCTCGAAACGTATAATAATGTGGTGGAAGCGATATCTGTTCCAATGAAGAATTTCGGAACCCCAGAGGGAAGGCGAAAGGGCGGTTTAGCGTCGCTTATTACCCATAATAGTAAATCTACTGGTTTTGTTGTCGCTAAAAGAATTAAGAGGCCCAAGGAATCGAAGACATTGGCGGAGTTTGTGGGCATAATGTTTGGTGATGGTCATATGTCGAAATATCAGGCCATGGTTACAACAAATTCTGTAACCGATTTGGAACACGGCGCTTACGTAGCCAGCTTGATGCAGCAATTGTTCGGAATAAAGACTCGCACGAGTGTTAAAAGATCTAGTCGGGCCATTGATGTTGTTGCATCTTCCAGGACGCTTGTAGATTTCCTACATTCAAAGGGCATGCCTATCGGCAATAAGATTAGTCATAATTTAAGCGTTCCGCGATGGATACTGGGCAATGTGCAATATAGGAAATCTTTTGTTCGCGGGTTGTTTGATACTGACGGATCTGTGTATTTGGATAAGCACGTTGTCAAAGGGAAACTATATCGGCATTTAGGTTGTACAATTACAAGCTATGCTGATAGATTATTGAGTGATATCGTCAATATCTTGGTGGCTATGGATTTTCGGCCGACAAACAGACCAACTCAAAAATCTGTTTTTATCCGGAGACAATCTGAGATTCATAGATATTTCAAAGAGATAGGCACCAGCAATCCAAAACATTTGGAACGATATCTACGATTCATTGGAAGGGTACCGAAGCGGTCATAACGGCGCCGACTCGAAATCGGCCGGTGGACGAAAGTCCCACGTGGGTTCGAATCCCACCCCTTCCGCCAACACAATTTATTATCGGATAGACCCCTTCTTGAAGGCTTACTTGAATTTAAACAATCTACTGCTTTTGTTGTAGAATGGACGCATGCATAGATGGCGCGACGGGAGATTGAATTTGAGACTGGCTGTTTTTCTGGCGGTTGGTCTTGTCGTGGTCGGGTTTTATGCGTTTGCGTCTTTTGCTTCCGCCAATGAGATAAAGATTAATCTTGTATCCGGGCTTGATAGAACGGCCTTGGCTGAGTTGGTGGGCGAGAGTCTTGGCTGGAGTAAAAGTGGTAAGCAGGAATTTGCGAAAACTTTGGCTCAGATACAGTGGGATGCTTTCAAGAGCGAACTCGCGGATATTTTTACACATAGATTTAGCTGGGGCAGTGAAGAACGGGAGATATTCCTTACGCAATCGGCTAAGTATGCCGGCCCGGACCTGGATTTTTTGGGAACGGTTTACGCGCCGGGGACATACATGTTGGCCAGGAAGTTATCGGCAGCGGAGATATCCAACATATTTATTATGCGCCTTAAGGAATTGGGTGGCAGTAACATGAGTGCGTTTCTGAAGAATCTGCTCATGGCGGAAAACATGGAAAAGATCTCGAAATTCGTGGCGAGCGAGATGGACTTGTTACCCGATCTGCTACTTTATCCGGCGAAAGACATTAACATCGAAAAGAAAGACGGCAGTACATACCTGCTTTTTACCACGATGTATTACAACAACGGTGAAGGCCCGCTTGAACTGAGGCCGGACCCGAAAACAAAAGGCATAAAGAGAGACATAGACCGCGATGTGCTTCAGCGTATCTATCGCATTGATGGCACTTGGCGTGAAAAGTTTGTGGGCAACTTTTTATGGCATCAGCCGCACCTGCATTACCACTACCGAGATTTTGTGGAATATGACCTGGAAGCGATCGATGCGCCAAATGCGCCCGACTTGTCCGGCGTTCGGACGAAGTCGACTTTCTGCGTGCGCGATGTAAGTAGGGTTGATATAAGGCTCGAACACGAGCGCGAGGAGGCTTTGTATCTGATTTGCGGCAAAGAACTGCAGGGAATATCTGTCGGCTGGGCGGACACCTATTTCTATACTTATTCCGACCAGCGTCTCAATATATCCGACTTGCCTTCAGGGACATACCGGCTCACGTTTACGGTGAATCCAGAAAATGCGCTGGATGAGATAAATTTGAACAACAACCAAAGTAGTGTCGAGATGTATTATAATAGAGGCAATGGCACGGTTAAGGTATTGAAAGAATCGCCCGAGAGCATGCCAGAATTCAAGCATGTTTATTACGAACAAGTTTTTGAATAACAGGCCCTATCTAAAAAAATGAGAATCAAAACAGTTTT
>MHIY01000014.1:8778-15231 GCA_001817755.1 Candidatus Colwellbacteria bacterium RIFCSPLOWO2_01_FULL_48_10 | reverse complement strand
CACACCCTAAACGAGATCGCGCGCCTCCGCATTGGCTGGCTAATCAACAAATAAGAGTAATCGCGAATAATGCTAATAAATTTAAATAATGCGAATGAACATCATCAATACAGATAAGCCCAGGGCCGCAAGCGTTTCATTAGCATTATTTGCTAAAATTCGTATTATTAGCGAATACTAACGATGACCAAAATATATGTTGACAAAAACGATACCGCCGCCTCGATAGTCGAGAAAATAATCGATGCTGGGGATGCAACTCTTTTGCTCTATGTCCCGAGGTTTACCAAACTCGCTTCGTCCGTAAATAATTTCCGCTTGCTGAAGAGGGAGATCGACGCTTCGGGAAAGTCTGTTGAGATAGAGTCGGTCGACGATGACGTGCTCGAAATGTCGAAGACCGTAGGCATAAAAAGTGGCAATCCGTTTTTCAAGAAAAACCGCCGGGCTGTTTCTGATATCGTGATGGTTTCCGAGCCCGCCCCGCGCATCAACGTTGTCCACCGCCGTCACAATGAACCCGCTCACGTTCACAGCGAGCCCGAAGCAGAAACAGACGAAGCCCCCGAAATTGCACAGCCCGTGCGCGAGCGTCGTCACCGCAAGAGCTTCGCCTCGCCACAGATCAACCTTCCCAAATTCAGCGTTAAGAGCGCCCTTTCTGGAATAGTTGTCGTTGGCATTTTGGTCGGCACAGCGGTTGCTGCCACCGTTATTCTGCCAAAAGCTGATATCGGAATAACCATGGATAAGATCAATTGGGATTTTAACGGTTCTCTCTATGCTTCGACGTCGGTGAAGGATGCGGTTTTTTCGAGCGGCCAGGCCAGGGTTCCCGGCGTGCTCCTCGAAAAAAACAAAAACATGACTGCTGGCTATCCGGCGACCGGTTCCGAGTCGGTCCAGCGTAAGGCTGCCGGCACAATAACGATATATAATGGCTACAGTTCTGACCCGCAACCGCTCGTTAAGGATACTAGATTTTCTTCGCCCGATGGGAAGATATTCAGGATAACCAAGGCGTTGACCATACCCGGGGCGAAGATCATAGACAATAAGATTGTCCCTTCGGCTGTCGAAGCCGATGTCATCGCCGACAAGGCGGGCGCCGAATACAACATCGCTCCCGCAAGTTTCAAAGTTCCAGGTTTCCAGGGAACGCCCAAGTACGACGGTTTTTATGGAGAGTCTAAGGGCGCGATGACGGGAGGATTGATTGGCGTCATCAAGGTTGCGACCGCGACGGACATGGCAAACGCCAAGACTGCCATAACCAAATCGGTCGACAACGCGCTCCGGTCGGAGATAGCGCTTATTGTTCCGCAGGACATCAAGATATTGGATGGCGCGACCCGATTTACGGTAACCAAAATCGACACCGATAAGAACGCCGACGAGGCCGGCAATTTTAAGCTTACTGCCTATGCCAATATCAAGATGATCGGTTTCCGCGAGAATGATGCGCTCTTAGCGCTCGAGGCCCGGCTGGCCGAGGATGTGAGGCTTGACCTTATTCGCAAGGGGAGTCTAACTGCGAGCGAGGCCGGCAACATAATCGATTTGACGCTTAAGGAGGGATACGCGTTTACCTATGGCGCGCCGAAAATAGATTTTGATAAGAAAGATATGTCGATTTCACTGAAGCTCCACTCAGTTTGGACCCGCGCGATTGATCTGGAAAAGTTCAAGGCAGCCATCGGCGGCAAAAAGCAGAAAGAACTCGCCTCTGGCCCATTGCCATCGCCAGGCATTAAATCTATGAACATAAAGCTCTGGCCTTTCTGGGTCAGAACTATCCCCAGCAACCCGGCGAAGATCAGTCTTGACGTCCGGTAAACCTCTGTGATAACATTCTATCCTCTTGGAGAAAGTGGAATTAATTAAGTCGGCGCCTTTTGTGCATCAAGAAATTTTTTGATGGATACTTCGCCGAACAAAGAAAATCCCACCGTAACCGGCATCGTCGTCGAAGCTCTAAGAGGCGCAGCTTTCCGCGTTAAGCTTGACGATGATAAAGAGCTCTTGGCATATGCTTCGGGCAAAATACGCCTTCACCACATCAAAATTCTCCCCGGAGATAAAGTGATAGTGGAAACAACGAAGTACGACGAAAAGCGTGGCCGGATAACTAGGAGATTGTAAGCGGGAAGAGAATCAATCCCGTTAGTGATAACGGTATTTTGTTTCGAGCCGTATGTAATGAGATAAGTATTTCCATTCACGTCATAAATTTTATCAAATTAAATCTCTAAAATTGGATGAAGGTACGATCCTCAGTCAAAAAGATATGCAACAATTGCAAAACCGTGCGCCGAAAGGGCAGGGTTTATGTCGTTTGTTCGAATCCGAAACATAAGCAGAGGCAGGGATAAAATAATTAAAAGTTAAAAAATCAAAGTTCAAAATGAAAATGCAAAATTTCCCGAATCAGTCGTATTCAAGAGCTCAAAATTTTTAATTTTGATTTTTAAATTTTAAATTAACTAACATGCGTATTGTCGGAGTAAACATACCGGATGAGAAGAAAGTCGAAGTGGCTCTTACCTATATATATGGGATAGGCCGGGTTTCTGCGATCAAGATATTGAACGATGCCAAAGTCCAGCTTGGGAAACTGGCCAAACAACTCGACCCAGGGGAGGTAAACCGCATCAAGGAAATTATCGAAAAGAAGCACAAGGTTGAGGGAGAGTTGCGCCAGGTCATCAAGCAGAACATCAACCGTCTCAAAGATATAAAGGCTTATCGTGGTGTGAGACACTTGAAGCGTTTGCCTGTCCGCGGCCAGAGAACGAAAACCAACTCGCGCACAGTGCGCGGCAATGTCCGCAAGACCGCCGGCAGCGGCCGAAGGAAAGTCGATCTGAAATAAGAGTAATCACGAATAATGCTAATCAAATCAAATAATGCGAATGAATACACAAACCACAATGAAGTCGAACAATGCAAATAACCAATTAGCATTATTGGCTTAAATTCGTATTATTAGCAAATACTATCACCATGGGAAAGAATAAAGTTGCACCACAGAAGGGCGAGGAAGCGAAGAAGCCCCTGGCCGGACAGGCAGCCGGCGAGGTTGCGGTTTCTGCCGAGCCGAAAAAGGTCAGTCGCAAGGTTGATGAGGGCAGAGTTTATATCAGTGCGTCTTATAATAACACCGTTGTGAGCGTTACCGACCAGAAGGGCGGGGTGGTTGCTTGGGTTACCGCAGGCTCTTTGGGTTTTGCCGGTCCCAAGAAAGCTACGCCGTTCGCTTCATCGAAGGTCATCGCTGCCATCGCCGAGAAGATCGCAAAAACTGGACCCTTCAAGGTGGATGTCTATGTTTCCGGCGTCGGTTCCGGCAGGGATTCTGCGATCAGATCTCTTATCAATCACGGCTTTGAAATATTATCGATCCGGGACGTAACCCCGGTTCCGCATAATGGTCCAAAACGTCCCAAAGTCCGACGCATTTAAAATCAGAACTAAAAGATCCAAATTAAAAAATGATAATCCAGATGCAAAAAGTCGAGACCCAGAATCAGAATCTTTGATTTTTGATATTTAATTTTTAATCTAACAACATGCAAAGGATATTAGAAAAAAGAGAGAGAAGCCTAGGGACAAAGCTCTCGATCAAAGGCAACAGGTGCAATAGCCCGAAGTGCGCCCTTATTAGGAAGCCGCACCGCCCGGGCCAGCACGGCATGAGGCACAGCAAACAGACTGAGTTTGGCCGTCAGGTTGTCGAAAAACAGAAGATTCGCTTCAGCTATGGCCTGAGCGACAGACAGCTGAAGGCCGTCTTTACGCGCGCCGCTTCTGGCGCCGCCGAAACTCCGAAAGCCGTCGTGGCCGAGCTCGAAAGCCGTCTCGACAACGTAACTTACCGCCTCGGACTTGCGGACTCAAGATCGATTTCCAGAAAGCTCGTCGGCCATGGTCACTTTATTGTGAACGGCCGCAAGGTTACCATCCCGTCTTACAAAGTGAGGACCGGCGACATCATTGCTATCAGGCCTCAGTCAGCCGATGTGCCGAATTTCAAGGATTTGAAGTCCAGACTAAAAGATTACCAGGTTCCTTCCTGGCTATCTCTCGACAAGGAAAAATTGGAGGGCAAAGTTATTTCCGCGCCCAAAGACATCAATGTGCCGTTCGACATCGGTTTCGTGGTCGACTACTACTTGCGTTAAACCGAGCACAAAGATAATATTCAAAACCAAAATTAAATTTAAACAAAAACATGGATGCACAATTTTTGACAGAGCATGTAGCTATTAAGAAGATTTCGGACGACGACAAGGTTGGCGTGTTCGAGATAGACGGCCTTTACAGGGGATACGGTGTAACCGTAGGCAACGCCATACGGAGGGTCTTGCTTTCTTCCCTCCCTGGCGCGGCCATTACCCGCTTCAAGATTAAGGGCGTGGGCCATGAGTTCAGCGCGATTCCGGGCGTCATTGAAGATGTTGTTGAGATCGGCCTGAATCTCAAGAAGGTCAGATTTATTTTCAACGCGGGCGAGCCCCAGACGCTTATTCTTAAGGTCAAAGGCGAGAAGGCGGTAACTGCTGCTGACATCAAGGGCAACGCCGAAGTTTCTGTGGCCAACCCCGATTCTCACATTGCGACGCTTTCGTCGAAGGATGCCGAGCTAGAAATCGAAATCACAGTAGAGAAGGGATTAGGTTATGTCCCGGTCCTTGGGCAGAAGATTGGCAAGCTGGCCGTAGGGACCATGGCGCTCGATGCTGTTTTCTCACCCGTTAAGAATGCCAACTTTATCGTTTCCAACATGCGTGTCGGCGAGAAAATCGATTACAACAAAGTTCGCATCGAGATCGAGACCGACGGCACCATATCGCCTTCGCGCGCTCTTAATATCGCTTCCAATATTCTTTTTGAACATTTCAAGAAGATTTCCGAGATGGACGTGCGCGACGTCGAAGTTGTCTCCGAGCCCGAAAAGCCGGCCAAGAAATCAAAAAAGAGCTAATTATGAGGCATTTGAGCAAGGGCAGAAAATTTGGCCGGATTACCGGTAGGCGTAAGAGTTTTATAGCCGGCATCATCAATAACCTCATAATGGAAGGCGCGATAATGACGACCACCGCCAGAGCTAAGGAGATTAAACCTAAGGTTGAAAAGATGGTGACTTTGGCCAAGCGCAACAATCTGTCCGCGCTCCGTTTGCTGATGGCGAGGCTACCCAAACAGGCCGCTACCAAGCTTTATTACGAAGTCGCTCCCAAATACAAAGACCGCAAGGGCGGGTATACTAGGATCATCAAAACCGCTATTTCGCGCAAAAGAGACGCGGCGCCGCAAGTAAGAATAGAATTTATCTAGAGTAATCGCGAATAATACGAATATGAAAACAAATAATGCGAATAATCAAAAGTCGAACAATGCAAATAACCAATTAGCATTATTTGTATAAATTCGTATTATTAGCGAACACTACTATGGATCACATTATTGACGCGAAAAATCAAACCTTAGGACGATTAGCCAGCAAGATTGCTCATCTTCTTCAGGGCAAGGACTCGGTTAAATATGAACCTCGTGAGATTGGTGTAAACCGCGTGGTTGTGAAGAACATCGAAAAGATAAAAGTGACCGGCAACAAAGCGGTCGGCAAAGTGTATTACCGCCACACTGGCTACATGGGTCACCTCCGCGAGAAGACCTACAGCCAGATTTTTGCGGAATCCCCGGAAAAAGTTCTTCAGCATGCTGTCCGCGGCATGTTACCAAAGAATTTTATCCGGGATCGAAGGATGAGATTGCTCGTTATTGAGAAACCGGAGAAATCGACTTCTAAGAAAAAATAATCTATCCAAATGGAAAAAGTTTTAAAACCAAAGACCGAAAAGGCAAGCCCCAAGCCAAAGGCTGTTGTTAAAAAGGTTGCGAAGCCGGCTGTAGCAGCCAAGACGGTTGTGAACCAGCCTGTGGCTGTGAAATCACAGCCAAAGGGCAAATATTTCGAAGCTGTTGGCCGCCGCAAGACCGCCATAGCCCGCGTAAGATACTACCCCGGGGCCGAAAAATTGGTCGGCAAAAATGGCATCAAGATAAACGGCCGCGATTACGAAAATTATTTTCCATCTCTCAGATACCGAAACAGTATTCTTGCTCCGTTGAGGACTCTAAAAGTTGACGAAGGTTATATTGAAGTGAGGGTGCAGGGAGGCGGCATAATGGCCCAGTCTGAGGCTATACTCATGGGAATAGCAAGGGCCATGGTTAAATTCAGTGAAGGCTACAAGAAAGTACTCCGCGCATCCGGACACCTTACCCGCGACTCGAGAATGGTTGAAAGGAAGAAGTATGGTCTTCGCAAGGCCCGTAGGGCCCACCAGTGGAAGAAGAGATAACGAGCTTATCTCGCTTCTACAGAAACAGAAAGCACAACTCCTGCGGTTGTGCTTTCTTCGTCCTCGCCTCATTGTTCTGATTGAA
>MHIY01000014.1:6148-8754 GCA_001817755.1 Candidatus Colwellbacteria bacterium RIFCSPLOWO2_01_FULL_48_10 | reverse complement strand
TTCTTAAGAAGCGAGATAAGCTCGTTTGAGGACCAGAATCGGTTCTGCCGTTCCATGCACCGCTGGAAAATCTGCAGGAATAAGGCTAAAATGTACCAGACATGCGCCATAGTGAAGTTTCAATAATACTGACCGTACAGGAAAGCTCTAAGGGTTTTCCTGTCGCGTTTATAGATATCGACCGTTATCTCTCCGAGAAATTTTCCTCGCATGAAATTATTGTCTGCGGGTATAAAAGCGATATTAGGCTTGCGCGTCTTCAGCGCAATATGCGTTCTGTCATTGCGGGAGCCAAATTTATCCGTTCCGAGAGCCGCTCTCTCGGTGCAATGCTGAAGGAAGGGGTAATTGCTTCGAACGGTGGCCATGTTTTGTGGGTTGACACGGAAACTGTGTTCGATGCAGCCGTGGCTAACCAGGCTTTATCGGCCCTGGAAGCCGTCGGGAACGCCAAAGCCGATGTAGTTTTTGCCCTACCGGCAGCGGATTCTGCCGCTGCGAAACTATCTCGAAGATTATCTAGAGCTGTTGCCAAGCTTGGCTCGTCAAAAGCCAACTTGATTGCTTTCAGTCGGGATGCGGCAGAGAACATGTTGAACGGCCTCCCATTCGCTGGAGCAGATTTTGCGTTCGATATCGCGCTCGCTGCCAAAAGAGCGGGCCGACAGATCGCGGAATTAGAATCATCTGCACAATATATTTTTCCTGGTGCTAACAGTAATTTGGTTGCCGAATGTCTCTCGGCTATCAAAGTCAGAGCCAAGTTCGAGGCGGGTTTGTTGAGGAGCGTCTCGGTATTGCAGAAAGCCTGAAAATAGATATTATTAGACGCTATGAATTATTATTTAACTGAGGATCGTCTGGCGGAATTGAAGGCAGAGCTTGGTGTTTTAAAGACGGTTAAGAGAATCGAAATATCAGAACGTTTGAAGAAAGCGAAGGAACTGGGCGATTTGTCTGAGAACGCAGAATACTCCGAGGCTCGCGAGGAACAAGAGAGGATCGAGAAGCGCATTGTGGAACTTGAGGATATCATCCTAAACTCAGAGCTTATCAAGAAAAGTTCTGATCGCAGGCACATCGACATCGGCTCGACGGTTGAAGTGTCGCGTAGCGGCAAGACTACGAAGTTTTTTATTGTTGGCTCAACCGAAGCTCGCCCAGATGAAGGTAAGATCTCGAACGAGTCTCCGCTTGGCAAGGAACTTATCAAGCATACCGTTGGTGACACGGTCTCGGTCGAGACCCCAGACGGCCGCAAGATCGATTACAAGATAACGAGGATAGTCTGAAGAATTTAAAGATCAAAATTCAAAATTTTGCATTTTGAATTCCCTCGTGGCTTTCAGATAAACGCGTATTGGCCTATAATAAAAAGAAGGTCGGATACGGCCGATTTATTTAAGTATGATCGAATCACTTCGGGACGAACGGCTGAAAAAGCTGAATAACTTTATTGTGGCGGGGATAAATCCTTATCCTGCTTCTGTTAAACGTACCCACGAAATAGGGGAGGCGGTAAAGTTATTCGGCCAGCTCTCTAAAGCGCGCAAAAAAGTGACCGTGGTCGGGCGGATTCGCAGCATCCGCGGGCAGGGCGGCATAAGTTTCGTGGATCTGAAAGACGAAAGCGGCGCGCTGCAGATAGTCATAAAGAAAGACACGTTCCCTAAGCTCGACTTTTGGCGGAGCAATCTGGACATTGGCGATTTTATCGAAGCGACTGGCACGCTTTTCAAGACGAAAAGAGGAGAGAAGAGTCTGGAGCTTCGCGTGATCAGGATAATCTCGAAGTCCCTCCGGCCGATCCCGTCGGAATATTACGGCGTGCAAGACATCGAGACGCGCCTGAGGAAAAGATATCTGGACATATTGTCCGATCCGGAAGCGAAGGATCTCTTCCGAAAGAAAGCTGTTTTTTGGAGCACACTGCGCCGCTCGCTTGAGGATGCCGGCTTCCTTGAAGTCGAGACACCGGTTTTGGAGCCGGTTCCCGGCGGAGCCGAAGCCGAGCCTTTTATCACGCATCACAACGCCCTCGACACCGATTTCTATCTTCGCATCTCGCCGGAACTGAACCTGAAGCGGCTTATGGTCGCGGGTTATGAGAAGGTCTTTGAGATCGGGCGGATTTTCCGTAACGAAGGAGTGAGTCCGGAGCACCTGCAGGACTATACCCAGATGGAGATGTATTGGGCATACCAGGATTACGAGGGACTAATGAAGTTCGTAGAGACAATGATGAAGAAGGCCATCAAAGCCGCATTCGGTACCCTGACACTTGAACATAATGGAGCGAAAATAAATTGGGGCAAAAAGTGGCTCCGCCTCGATTACTATAAGCTTTTCAAGGATGCGACCGGAATGGATCTGAACACTGCGACCCATGACGAGCTGATGAAGAAGGCCATAGATCTGCATATTCCCATGGAGAGCGGTCTTGGCCGGGGGAGGATTATCGACCTTATCTACAAGAAGACCGTCCGTCCGAGTTTGATACAGCCGGGCTTCCTCGTGAACACGCCGGTGGATGTCGAGCCGCTGGCGAAGCGTGTAGAAACCGATCCGGCCAGGGTTCAGCGTTTTCAGCCGGTTGCTTATGGTAC
>MHIY01000014.1:1971-6141 GCA_001817755.1 Candidatus Colwellbacteria bacterium RIFCSPLOWO2_01_FULL_48_10 | reverse complement strand
GGCAAGGGTTTTTCCGAGCTGAACGACCCGCTCGACCAAAGAAAGAGATTCGAAGAGCAGGCCGCCTTGCGCGAGAAAGGGGACAAGGAGGCGCAGATGCTCGATGAGGATTACCTGGAAGCGATGGAGTACGGCATGCCTCCGACCGCCGGTTTCGGCATATCCGAAAGGTTTTTCGCGATCCTCGCCGGCTTGCCGGTCCGCGAAGCGGTGATATTCCCATTGATGCGTAAAAAACTATAAGTTTTTCAAAATTTAAATATCTTGATATAAAAATATGCTGAACGTCGATTTACTCAGAAAAGAACCCGAAAAAGTTAAGGAGGGAATTAGAAAAAAACGCCTGCCATCGGAACTGGTTGATAAATTTTTGGAAGTTGATAAAAAATGGCGCACGTTGGTTTCTGCTGCAGACTCGGTGAGAGCCGATAAGAAGCTTCTGAAACAAGGAGATGCGGAACGGGGCCGCGTGCTGAAAGAAAAAGCGCGCGAGATCGATGCTGAGATAGCAGTTCTCGAAAAAGAGCGCGATGTAATTATAGAACAGATCCCGAATATGCCAGCCAATGACGTTCCCGTTGGTAAGGATGATACAGAAAATGTTATTGTGCGCGAAGTGGGAAAGAAACCGGATTTCGATTTTGAGCCGAAAGAATATCTGAACGTTCCGGCAGTTTTGCCGCTTATCAATACCGAGGCCGCAACGGCGGTCGCTGGTAGCCGGTTTAGCTATCTTTTAGGAGATCTAGTCTTGTTAGAGTTTGCGTTGGTCAAGCTCGCGTTGGACAAACTTATGTCTCATGGATTTGTGCCGGTTGTGCCGCCGGTCATGGCTAAGCCAGAGATAATGAAGAAAATGGGCAAGGTCAAATTCCTTGAAGGCGACGATGCATTTTATTTGCCCAAAGATGATTTGTTTCTGGTTGGCTCGTCGGAACACACCATTGGCCCGTTGCATATGAGCGACACGATTTCAAGTTTACCGAAGCGATACGCTGGCTTTTCGACTTGTTTCCGCCGCGAGGCTGGAAGCTATGGTAAGGATACCAAGGGCATTTTACGCGTCCATCAGTTCGATAAAGTGGAAATGTTCTCGTTCTGCGAACCGTCCAAGTCGGAAGATGAGCATAAGTTGATTCTTGCGATGCAAGAAGAGCTCATGCAGTCGCTTGGCCTTCATTATCGCGTGGTGGCTGTCTGTACCGGCGACATGGGCTTCGGCGATTACCGCCAATTTGATATCGAAACATGGTTGCCTGGTCAGGGTAAATATCGCGAGACTCAATCTTGCTCGAACACGACCGATTATCAATCCAGAGGCTTGGCGATCAAACACCGCAAAGACAAAGATGACCGCGAATTGGTGCATATGTTGAACGGCACCGCTTTCGCCATCGGCCGGATACTTATCGCCATCATAGAAAATTATCAGACCAAAGACGGCGCCGTGGTCGTCCCGGAAGTCCTAAGAGCTTATGTCGGAAAAGACAAGATTCAAGTTATTTAAGTTGTTTAGGTTTGCGGCGGTTGTTGTTTTGCTTTCTATTCTAATAGCTGGTTTGATTTATCTTATCTGGTATTCGCCCGTATTCATTGTTCAGAAAGTCGATGTGAAGGGCGTCAACATGAGTCAAGACGAGATATTGGATATCTTAGGCGCCGATACGATTGGCTCGAATATATTATTCTGGCGCCGACAGACGGAACACGTTCTAGATCCGCGCTTTGATACCTTCAATATGCGCAAGAATTATTTTAAGCGTACGGTTCAAGTTACGGCCACGGAGCGCGAAAAAAGTTTTGCTTGGTGTTTTGAGGCAAGCGGGGATTGTTTCTGGACAGACAAGACTGGATTCATTTTTAGTCCAGCACCGGCTTCTTCCGGCGGGCTAATAACGGTTATTTCAGATTGGCGGGAAATGCCTCCCGGCATTGGCGGTTACGTTTTACCCGCCTCGATGAACGAAAATTTAAATTCCATTATCGCGATCATCGGCCGGCTTGATCTTTCTGTCGACAGCATTAAGATCGAGAACATTAAGCTCCGTGAGCTTTTAATAAGCGCATCCAATGGACCAAGAATCATTTTTAGCTTGTCCATAGATCCCGATTTCACCGAAACCGCCATAAGATCGCTTATGGAATCGAAGTCATGGACGGCGACAAAGACACTCAACCTTACCGTTCCCGGGCGTGCCTACCCCAGCTACTAAACCTTACCAATGTACGAATTTCTACCAATATACCAATGAATTCAGGATTGATTCGTATATTCGTACTGATTGGTAATTCGTAAGGATATGGACTACATCTGGACCTCTCACGCCAAGTACAAAATGAACTTCTACCGATTGTCGGAAGCGCGTGTTAAACGTGTGATCAGCAATCCCGCCAGGATTGAGGAGGGGATAGCGGATGACACCGTTGCCATGATGCAGCCCGCCGGGACCAAGAACAACCCATACGAGATCTGGACGATGATATCTAAATCAAAATTGAAAAATCCCTGGCCGGGCAGGCAAAGATCAAAATTAAGAGTTCCATCGGTCAAAGTAATAAGCGCGTGGAGATATCCCGGCGTTACCAAAGCGGGCGAGGCGCTCCCAAGGGAGATCCTGGCCGAGTTGCGCTCCGCGATCAGATAGTGAATCCCATAGTCATCCCGCAAACTATTGTCTAATTCGCACGAATTAGACAATAGTCCGGGCGAGTGATACTATGATGATATGAAAGACATTGAGAAGGTCCTAAAAGCGCTGGCGAATAAAAGAAGGCTGGGTATTCTTGCCCTTTTGAAGAGAAAAGACGGACTCTCGGTAGGCGATATCGCCCGCGAGATCAAGCTGTCCCTGAAATCCACCTCACGGCATTTGGCAGTTTTAGCGAGTGTTGCCATTTTGGACAAGGAACAGGTCAGTTTGAATGTCTTTTATAAATTGCCGCCGAACCCGCACAAATTAGTTAGGTATGTCTTAACTATTCTCTAATTCGTGAGAATAAGCGAATAAGGCGGGGAAAACTATATTTTGACTTTCGCGGTCCGGAAGCATACAGTTCGGGGGACAGGACCCCTATAAGCCCGAAGCGGGGCGCTTTTTACGTCTTATACGCAATGGAGCTAAAGATTATCTCAAATAATAAGCCGGCCGGAGACCAACCAAAAGCTATCACAAGCTTGGTTGATGGTTTGCGCAAAGGTTATAACCACCAGACGCTTCTGGGCGTCACCGGCTCGGGCAAGACCTTTACGGTCGCAAACGTGATCCAGGAGGTACAGCGCCCGACGCTTGTCATCGCCCACAACAAGACGCTTGCCGCCCAGCTTTGCAACGAGTTCCGCGAACTCTTTCCGAACAACGCGGTGCACTACTTTGTCTCGTACTACGACTACTATCAGCCGGAGGCCTATATCCCGACCTCGGACACCTACATCGGCAAGGAGGCGATGATCAACGATGAGATCGACAAGTTGCGCCACGCGGCGACCGTGGCGCTTCTCACGCGGCGCGACGTGATCATCGTGGCCTCCGTTTCGTGCATCTACGGCTTGGGCACGCCCCAGTCCTATCGCGAGAACATCATCCATTTCCGCGTCGGGAACACGCTCGACCGCACTGACCTCATGAACCAGCTCGTGCGCATGCAGTTCACCCGCACGAGCCTCGACCTGAAGCGCGGCACCTTCCGCTTGCGCGGCGACAACTGGGAGATCATGCCGCCGGGAGAGGAGCGGATCTACAATATCATCGTCGATCGCCGGGGAGACCAGACGATCATCAGGGAGATTTACGAGATCGATCCGGTGAAGGGTTTTCAGGAAGGCAAGACACCAAAGCTCGAGGAGGTTTTCATTCCGCCTGCCCGCCACTTCATCACGGGCGGCCCGCAGAAGGATACGGCGATAGTCGCGATAGAGAAGGAGATGAAAGACCAGCTGAAGATTTTCGAAAAAGAGGGCAAGTTCCTGGAGGCCGAACGCCTCGAACGGCGCACCAAGGCGGACCTCGCGATGATGCGCGAGATCGGCTACTGCAACGGCATCGAGAACTACTCCCGCCACCTTTCGGGCCGTGAAGAGGGCGCTCCGCCGGCAACACTGCTTGATTATTTCCCTTCAGACTTCCTGATGGTCATTGACGAGTCGCACGTGACGGTGCCGCAGATCGGGGG
>MHIY01000014.1:0-1924 GCA_001817755.1 Candidatus Colwellbacteria bacterium RIFCSPLOWO2_01_FULL_48_10 | reverse complement strand
AATGCCTCAGACAATATATGTTTCCGCGACCCCGGGCCCGTACGAGCTCGAGAAAAGCGGAATGTTCGGCCAGGTGACGGAGCAGATTATCCGCCCGACGGGCCTCGTGGACCCCAAAATCACGATTCGCCCGGCCAAAGGCCAGATCGAGGACCTGATCCCGATGATCCGCGAGCGTGTGGCGAAGAAGGAGCGCGTGCTCGTCACGACTCTTACGAAAAAGATGGCCGAGGACCTCAGCTCATATCTCGAGGAATTGAAAATGAAGGTGAATTATCTCCACAGCGACGTGAAGACCCTGGACCGCATTCGTATTCTCACGGGGCTTCGCAAGGGCTCCTTCGACATCCTAGTGGGCGTGAACCTCCTGCGCGAGGGTCTCGACCTGCCGGAGGTCTCGCTTATCGCGATTTTGGATGCCGACAAGGAAGGTTTTCTGCGTAGCGAGACGTCTCTTATCCAAACGATCGGCCGTGCGGCCAGAAACGTTAACGGAGAAGTATTGATATATGCCGACAAGATCACCGGTTCCATCGAGCGCGCCGTCCGTGAGACCGAAC
This sequence comes from Candidatus Colwellbacteria bacterium RIFCSPLOWO2_01_FULL_48_10, assembly GCA_001817755.1. Classification (GTDB taxonomy): domain Bacteria; phylum Patescibacteriota; class Minisyncoccia; order UBA6257; family Colwellbacteraceae; genus 2-01-FULL-48-10. The sequence goes on along the minus strand of MHIY01000014.1, from coordinate 1,364 downwards.
GCCGGCGCAAGATCCAACTTGAATACAATAAGAAACACGGCATAACCCCGACCACGATCATCAAGGCCATCAAGGACATCCTTCCCGAGCTCGAAGCAGGGAAGGACATCGGCGACATCCTCGAGATCGAGATGAAGGCCCTGCCCAAGTCAGAGCTCGCCCTGAAGACCCTCATCAAACAGAAGGAGCAGGAGATGAAAGAAGCTGCGAACAATCTCGACTTCGAACTTGCGGCGATATTGCGAGATGAGATCGGGGTCTTGAGCAAGAAACTGGGCAGGAGAAAGATCAAGGAAACATAATAAACATCGATTTCTCAGCAGATTTGACATAGAGGGGGTGTAATGGTACTCTGTTTTGGCAAGCCGATGAAGATGGCGATTGAATAATCTCTCGCCATCACAGGCGAGCGATAGTTCATTCACAAATCCGAAGTTTGTACACCAGGAGAAACGCCCATGCAAGAGCATGAAACACCCTCCAGAGAAAGCCAGATTGATGACCGCCCAACACTCTCGGTTGCAAGCGCTATTTTCGAGCAGTTGCCACAGCTTGGCATCAAGCCAGAAGACGCGCACTACTGGAAGCATCACCAACACGAGTTGAGACAAGAACTCGCGTTTCTGAGGCAAGCCGAAAGTGGGAGCCTCCGTGTCCTTGGTTCCTTTGCCATGAGACTGGGACCGAAGAAATCCCTACAGGTGCTCCACAGAACCGGCCACTTTGACTGGATTAACAGACCGATGGACAACTTCCCAGGCTACATTGAGTCCTTCGATGGTAGCTGCGAAATCATTGTGGTGCAGGCTGGCAGAACGGCGACCTACGAAGAGGTGTGCGCTTTCAGGGAAGCACACGGTCTTGAGTCCTGGAGTGAAGAAGGAGGTAGCATGTCGCCAGATCGTGGTGAAACCAACGTATTTGTCTTTCGCCGCAAGCGGGTTTGAGCGGAACCAGGAATCCGTTTAGGTTTAAGGGGCCTTTTACAATCCCTTCCCGCAAGATACGTTCTGCGGGTCTTCTTATTTTTGAAACAGAATAATCCCAAAACTTGTAATTTTGTATCCTTTCCCATAAGCTTCAGCTACTTAACCCTATAGGCCAAGCCGTGGGCGTTTTGGCGTCTATATCAAGCGTTAGATGAATGGCTATCCCGATTTCGCACTATTGCGCTCATCGAGGATGCTCATTTTTCTAGCTAAATCTATTTAATATATTTAGAGAAAATGGCGCAGAACGAAATAAAGATAAAAGGTGCGAGAGAGCACAATCTTAAGAATATTAATCTTTCTATTCCGCGCAATAAGATGGTCGTTTTTACCGGACTTTCCGGTTCTGGCAAATCTTCCATGGCTTATGACACG
>MHIY01000013.1:7504-8909 GCA_001817755.1 Candidatus Colwellbacteria bacterium RIFCSPLOWO2_01_FULL_48_10 | reverse complement strand
AGAAAATAAATTTCTCTATATCTATCTTTCGTCCCCGGGCATAGACGAACCGACCCAGAACAGCGTTGTGAGATATAAGCTGACAGCCGATAAATTAAGCGACAAGAAAGTGATAATAAGTGGCATACCCGGCGCGATATATCACGATGGGGGAAGAATGGAGTTCGGTCCTGACGGAATGCTTTACGTTACGACCGGGGATGCCACTACGCCCGCGCTCGCCCAAAACCCGGAATCTCTGGCTGGAAAGATATTGCGCCTGAACGATGACGGCTCTATTCCGAAAGATAATCCATTCGGAACAGCAGTATATTCTTATGGGCACAGAAATCCACAGGGGCTTGCGTGGGATGCGTCGGGCAAGCTTTGGGAAACGGAGCATGGCCGTTCGGGCGCGTTGTCGGGGCTCGATGAGCTGAATTTGATAAAGAAGGGTGCGAATTACGGCTGGCCGGAAATCGAGGGCGATAAGGCTAAAAGCAGCATGACAATTCCTGCGTTGCATTCTGGGCCCGACGTTACCTGGGCTCCGGCGAGTCTTGCGTATCTCGACGGCTATCTTTACTTTGGCGGGTTGCGCGGGGAATCGTTGTATCGGGCAAAAGTTGATAGAGAAAAAATATCTGGTTATCAGGCCTTTTTCAAAGGCGAGTTTGGGCGAATACGAACAGTGCGCGTTGGTCCCGACGGCATGTTATATCTAACGACCAGTAACCGCGATGGCCGAGGCGCGCCAAAAGCAAACGACGACAAGATCATACGTATAGACCCGAGCGGGTTATAAGGGTTAGCTCAAAATATTAGCGTAATTGCTTGGATTGTAAGGAATCTTTACTCCGACTAACAAACGGTCCAACCGCCGTATCCAATTTACCACGCGGTCGCGTGGTAAATTGGATATCGAGTTTGCGGGTATCGGATGAGCGCCGGAATCAATTTAGATTGTTTCAAGTGGTTCCTACTTCCTTTCGCCAGCTGATCCTTCCACAACATTCCAACATTCTATAGAATATTGGAATGTTGTGGGTTTATGATGCCGACTTTGTTCTTTCTTCCAAGAAGTCTACTACTGCCTCGTTAGTGAGGACAGTGGTTACGTAGTGCTCTATATAATCGCGATCGGAGCCTGGGTCTTTGACCATCAGGAACTCAACGTTGCGGTTGACCTCAGCTTCGTCGGCTTTGATGTTTTGCTCATGAGCTATTTTGTCGAGTACCAGGCGGGTTTTGAGGCTGTTTTCGACATAGGCGCGGTGCTGGGCTTTGATGTCTTCTTCGGTCCGTTTGGCGCGTTTCAGGTAATCTTCGAGATTTGTTTTGCTTTCGGAGAGCTCACGCAGGAAACGGCGGTGCAGTTCTTCGACCTCCTTGCTTACAGTTATCTCGGGGAGAATGAGCTTCGAAT
>MHIY01000013.1:0-7489 GCA_001817755.1 Candidatus Colwellbacteria bacterium RIFCSPLOWO2_01_FULL_48_10 | reverse complement strand
TGCCGCTTCGGCGGGCTTTGCGCGCGTTGTCAGTTTTTTCGCGTTTCATATTTTCGCGGAGCTTGTTTTTAAAATCTTCTACGTTTTCGAATTTACCCAAAGCTTTCACTGATTGATCGGTGAGTTCCGGCAAGACGTCCGGCGATGCGACGGCGTCATTTTCGCCGCGCAGTTTTCTCACCTGTTCCATGACGGCTTTGATTTCTTCGTCGCTTACTTCTAAACTTTCGTTTTTCGCGGATTCTATCGCGTGCTTGGCCGATTTAACATAATCGCCGAGCTTTATTTCGGGAATTATTCCGATTTTCATTTTGAACCCGAGCGGATTGCCGGCCGCGAGCTTGGTAATGGTCGTCTCGGGCGCGCCCAGAGGATCGATCTCATTGTCTTTCAATATCTGCGGATATATTTCGTTCAGGGCCATCTCGGCTGCTTCATTCATTACCTCTCCTTCGTTTACCCTCTGCAGAAGGATGTTGTCGGGCGCGTTGCCTTTTCGGAAGCCTGGTACGGTTATTTCTTTGCGTGCTTCGTCGAGAACGGCGCGCCGAGCCGTGTCGAGAATTGCGGCATCAATCTCGCCCTCGATTTCAACTTCAGAGTTTTTGAGCTTTTTTACTTTCGCCGAATAGTTGTTTTTAGTTTTCATAATCGTATTAAGATATCATGTCTCGTGATAAAATTACAAAGCTATCTCATTTTACGCATCCCATGCACGACATAAATATTAAACGGAGTTTTTGGAGTATCCCGGCGGATAAGGCTATGCAGTTTCTCCGCTCATCGTTAGGCGGCTTGTCTAACGGAGAAGCCAAGGCGCGACTCGACTTTTTCGGGCACAACATTTTTCCCCGTGGGCGTTCGGTTACCAAGTTTGGGATATTCCTCGGCCAGTTTAAGAATCCGCTCATAATCGTGCTTATCGTCGCCGGCATTGCAACCGCTTTCATATCGGAGGCTGTTGAGAGCATTTTTATATTTATTGCGGTTGCGGTGAACACGACTTTAGGATTTTACCAGGAGAACAAGGCCGAGAATGCTTTGTCGAAACTGCGCAGTTACATCAGAGAGGTGGTTAGGATCGTGCGTGGCGGTGAAGAAATGGAAATTGACGCCGAGGAGATTGTGCCGGGCGACATGATCCGCCTTTTTCCCGGCGGGCGCGTGCCGGCCGATGCGCGGGTTATCGAGGCTAACAACTTGGCGGTCGACGAATCAATAATCACGGGCGAGTCTTTGCCCAGTCCAAAGTCGTTGGAGCCGTGTGCCGAAGATGCCGTGCCCGCGGATAGGATCTCTATGGTCATGGCTGGGACGCTGGTCGTCGAAGGTCTGGGCCTCGCGGTTGTAATTTCGACTGGCGGGTCCACTGAACTTGGCAAGATCGCGTCGCTCGTGGGCAACGCCGCACCGGAGACGACACCGCTCCAGATTGCGATATTGAAATTTGTGCGCAGGATTACCATTGTCATCGGCCTTTTTATCGCCGCTCTTTTTGCTTACGGCGTTTATGCCGGCAAGGACATTGTCGACATGTTTGTGATATCAGTCGCGGTCGCGGTGTCGGCCGTGCCGGAGGGTTTGCCGGTTGCGATGACGGTGATATTGTCGGTTGGAGTCTTGCGTCTCGCTAAAAAGCGCGGCGTGGTGAGAAAGCTTTTGGCGGCCGAAACCTTGGGCAGTACGACGCTCATCATGACCGATAAAACGGGTACTCTTACGGAGGCGAAAATGGTCTTGATGGACGTGCTTTCCGACCGTGACCGCAGGGAATTGCTGGAGCTGGCGCTTATCAACACCGATGTCATTATTGAAAAAGTTTCGCGCGATCCCAAAAATTGGCGCTTGATAGGCCGCCCGCTCGAGACGGCGATTGCCGCATCTGCAATTGCGCACCACGTTTCGCCCGAGGCCGCGCGCAAGAGATTTAAGGTGCTGGATCGCAGGCCGTTCAGTTCGTCCGAGAAATTCGGAGCGACCTACGTGGATGACGGCAAAAGAAAGTTTTGGAATTATCTGGGCGCGCCAGATGTGCTGGTGGCGAATTCCAGTCTTTTGCCGAAAGATAAGGCCATAGTACTGCAGGATATAGACCGGCTGGCCTACGCTGGGAACAGAGTTTTGGCCGTTGCCGAAGACAAGAAACTGCTCGGCCTTTTGGCGTTTCGCGATCCAGTCAGGGCCTCAGTCAAGGATTCCATCGCCAGGATAGGGGAGGCAGGGGTGAAGGTTGTGATTATAACCGGAGATCATCAGGGTACTGCTTTATCAGTCGCGAACGAGGTCGGCATTCCGGCGACTGACGACGAAATCTTATCGGGCGAGGAGCTGAGGAAGTTGTCCGATGATGAGCTGAAAGAAAAACTGGGTTTTGTTAAGATATTCGCGCGGGTTGTACCCGAAGATAAGCTTAGAATAGCGCGGTTATACAAAGGGATGGGCGAGGTAGTGGCCATGACCGGCGACGGGGTGAACGACGCTCCGGCGCTTAAGGAGGCGGATATTGGTATCGCGGTCGGGACTGGCACGGACGTGGCGAAGAGCGCAGCCGATCTTGTGATCCTCGACGACAATTTCGAGACCATAGTGAGTGCGATCGAGGAGGGGAGACGCATCTTGGACAACATTAAGAAAGCCATAGTTTATGTTTTTTCCAGCCTGCTGGACGAGATAATATTGATAGCGGGTTCACTCGTGCTTTCTATGCCCTTGCCTTTAAGCGCGCTCCAGATACTATGGGTTAATTTTTTCCTGGACAGCTTTCCGGCGATAGCCTTGGCTTTTGAAGACGGCATCGATCACCTGAAGACTAAGCCATCGAAGCTGAACGGTCGGCTTTTCGACCCGGTAATGAAGTTTCTGGTAATTGTGGTCGGCGTCTCGAGCAGTTTGATATTGCTAGGGCTCTACCGCTATCTCATCAATGCCGGTTTCGATTCGGTGCTCGTGAGGACTTTCATATTCGCGACATTCTCGCTCTACACGCTGTTCCTGATATTCTCGGTTCGGAGCTTAAGAGTGAATCTGTGGCGGTATAACCCATTCTCGAATTTTTATCTTGTTGGCGCAGTTGTGGCTGGTTTTATGTTTACGGGTTTGGCGGTCTACTTCCCGCCTCTACAGTCGGTATTTGGTACCGTCGCCTTGCCTTTGCCGTGGGTTTTGGGTGTGGTCGTGTTCAGCCTGCTCAACATGATGGCGGCGGAAGCGGGCAAGTTTTTCTTTGGGAAGAGGTAGGATTCCTTGCATGTTCTAACTACTGACATCAACAACTTCTCGATCGGCCAGTTGTTGATGTGTGGGTTTTTGGCGCCCAAGACATAAACCGGTTCGGAGTATGCGGGCGGATATGATACAATATTTGAAAATGTTTCAAAAAAGCCGTCAAGGCGGGTTTACGCTTGTTGAATTGGTAATATATGTCGGAATTTTTTCAATTGCTTCGGTTTTTTTGACCGGCACGTTAATCACGACTTTGAGAGTCCAGAGCAAAGAGCTTGCGAACAACGAAGTAATGGGCCAGATCACTTTGGTCATACAGACTGTTCAGCGGTTGGTTCGGGATTCCAGTCTTATCGAGAAGGTGTACGATGGGGCCGAGTCGCCGTCGAATCTCACCTGCCCGACCTCGTCGCAGTTTTGTACCGTAAAACTCAGGATGCAGGATCCGGCCCTCGATCCGACCTACATAAGAGGCGATGCGGCCGGTTTTGTCTATGTGAAACAGGGCGCGGGGGACGAGGTGGCGCTCACGAACGACCGCGTGGTTTTGGACAGCCTTCAATTCAAGAAGAACGATATAGCCGGCGGGCACGCGACTCTTCAGGTTGACTCGACTATGCATTACAACAGTACGAGCCAACAGCTGGCGGCGACAAGATCATTGAGGACCGTGGTCGGCAGGGTAAACGCCGCGGTTTTCGATTCCAACCTTTTGCCGGGCGCCGACAATTCTTATGATTTTGGCACGGCGAGTGGACCGCAAAGGTGGAAAGAGGGCCACTTCGCCGGAAATGTTACAATTGGCGGCAATGTAGGAATCGGTACCACGACAGACTTAGATCAGATATTGACCATAAATGGCGGAATTACATTGAGGACTACAGATGGAAGGCCTGAGTGTAATTCGATCAGTCGCGGAACCTTCTGGGTTACGCAGAGCGCTGCGGGCACTAAAGACGATGTTGAGGTTTGCGCCAAGAACGCAGCCGATGCCTATGACTGGAGAACGATCTACTAGGGATAGCTCGTTAGTGCAGAAGCTCGATAGCCCCGCCCAGGCGGGATTAGTAAAGGTATCCCTGGGGCAAGCCGCGCGGCATTGACCTTTCTCCGCCGTCGCTCGGCCGGAATATCCCCGGCTCACGCCGGGATATTCCGCTCTCTCGCTAGTCGTAGTAAATCCTGAATTACTAAACTCCGAGTTCCGCTTCGCGGAACGAGGAGCTAAAGAGCTATGTCGCTAACGAGCTGATCTTACGCCTTGGCTGCCACTAGCGCGATTATTTTTTCGGGGCTTAACCCTTTCAGAGTTCGCGCGGCTTCGTTGATGGTCGCGCCGGAAGTGAAAACATCGTCAATTAAAATTATCTCTTTAGCGGCTTCGCCGTTTAGTGAGATTAGCTTGTTAGTAAATCCGGGATTCAGCGCAAAGGCGTTGCGGATGTTTGTTTCGCGCGCGGCGCGGTTTTTCATTTTTATCTGCGGCGCGGATCTTTTGACGCGCATCAGAATATCAGTCCTCACGGGAACGCCCAGATATTTCCCGATTTCAACTGCGATGAGCTCCGATTGGTTGTAGCCGCGCTTGCGGAGGCGTCCCGGATGCAATGGAATGGGCACAATTATCGATCTTGCGGGCTTGATGATGTTCCGAAGGGCGGAAAATTCTATGTGCTTTATGATAAGGTCTGCGAGCGACTTTGCCGCGCCGGACAGGCGCTTGTATTTGAGAGAATGGATGATCTCGCGGACCAGCTGGTCGTCATACGAGGCGGCTGCTCCTAAAACTAGCCTAGGCGAGAGCTCGCCGTAGACTTTATTTACGCGGATGCCCGCCGTGCAGGCGTTGCAGATCGGCATTTTTCCTTCGGGTCTTTTCGATCGGCAGCCCAGGCATATCCGGGGCATAAGGATGTCGAGGAACAGCTCCCATAATTTTATGATTGCCGTCATTTTATGCTACTATTTACAGTAGCATACAACAGAAAATGTTCAGATTTTTTAAATCGGCCATGGGCCGCAAAAGCTGTTTGGGCGTCGATATCGGCACGACATCGATAAAAATAGTTGAGCTTGAAGGCAAAAAGGGCGAGAAACCTATGCTCAAAAATTATGGCGCCCTGGAAGGCTACGGCTACCTCGACCGAGTCAATAATGCTATACAGACAAGCGGTTTAAAGATGTTCGATTCGGACGTGAAAGAGCTTCTGAAGATACTTTTAAAAAAAGTTAACCCTGGAACGACTGAAGTCGTCGCGTCCATCCCGCCTTTCTCTGTCTTTACAACATTACTCGATATTCCCATGATGTCGCCGCAGGAAACGGCCCAGGCGATAAATTACCAGGCTCGCGCTTTCGTGCCTCTGCCGCTTACCGAGGTCACGATCGACTGGATACCGGTCAGTGAGTATGCGGACGAAAGAGGCATAAAAAAACAGCAGATATTTTTGATCTCTGTTCCCAACGAACAAATCGTAAAATACAAGCAGATATTTTCTGATGTCGGGCTAAATTTGCGCACGCTGGAGATAGAAGGCCTTAGCCTTGCGAGGCTGCTTACGTCCGGCGATCCGACGCTGACTATGGTCGTGGACATCGGCGGACGTTCGACATCGATCTCGGTCTGCGCGGGTGGATTTTTGAGATATAGCGCCCAAATCGATTTTTCAGGCGGATCAATGACCCAGGCGATCGCTAGCGGCCTGAACATTAGCGTTCAGAGGGCGGAAGAGCTGAAAAAGCAGAGAGGGCTGGTGGGAACTGGAGGTGAATTCGAGCTGTCCACTTTGATGTCGCCGTTTCTGGATGTTATACTTTCGGAGGTACGGCGGGTGAAGAATAATTACGAAAGGAATTATAAAGGGAACATTGAAAGGATAATGCTTGCCGGTGGCGGAGCGAACCTGAAGGGCATAGAAAGCTATGTCCAAAAGGAATTCGGCCTGCCGACCCTGAAGGCTGATCCGTCCCAGAAAGTAGTCTATCCGCCGAACATCTCCCCTTTAGTCTCGGAGATCGGAGCGCCGTTCTCTGTTTCTTTCGGCTTAGCCTTGCGCGAATTTATCTAAACTAGATGAACTTTCAAGACACGAACGCAGCCAAACAGTTTGCCGAAGCGGGCCAGGGACCGGGCCTGTCCTGGCGTCTTTTTATTTTCCTCCTGGTCGTTTTCTCGATCTTAGTGATGAGTTATGTTGGCCTAAACGTTGGCTACCGTTCTTACTTGAATGAATCGATTGCCAGCCTAAGTGTTGAGATCAAGAACTCGGCGGAGAGGCTTGCGCTTACCGAGAAAAAAGACTTGATAGGGTTCTATTCGCAGATAACTAATCTTAAGGGGCTTCTGGATTCTCATCTCTTCGGATCCAAGGTATTCGCGTTTCTAGAATCATCGACCAATTTTAGGACTGTTTATACTACGGTTAATCTTTCCGTTCCCGAACGGCAGCTCACTATAGACGGGCTTACCGCTTCGTATGACACATTGGTTCAGCAGCTGTTGCATTGGGAACAATCTAAGGATGTTGAAAGACTTATCCTTGAGGAGAATTCGCTGAGCAGCGACCTTATAAAATTCAGAGCCAGAGTCACCCTGAGGCCGGGTTTCTTTGCCTTGTCAGAATCCGACCTTGGAGTGTCACCTTCGTTAAAAGCGCCCGGCGAAGAAGAGGAGATTAACGGTAGCGACGAGGTCGTTCCGGCAACGGATGTCCAGCCCGCCAACAACTAAAATTATGAGAAGCTCAACCAAAAGAATTTTAGTCATACTCGCAAGCTTCGGCCTTTTGGTCGGTTCTATGTACACCTACCTTTCACTTATTGTTCCCACTTATCTTGATATTCAGAAACTTAGAGCCGAGCGTCTTTACGAACAGGACATTCTAGCAAGCCAGAAACGCGCCGAGCAGGCAGTCGACAAGCTTCTAGGCGAATATGAGAGTCTGGGTAAAATCCAGGAAGCCTTGTCGATATTATTGCCCCGCGACATTGACGTAACTTCGATTGTGAATCAATTACAGGGAATGGCGCGCAATAGCCAAATGACCCTGCAGTCGGTCTCTTTTCAATACCTTCCGATCAAAGAGTCTGCCGATCCGTTTATTCAGCCGATTGGCGTCGTAAGGGCCACCATGAACCTTTTTGGAACCTATCAGGGAATAAAATCATATATCCAGGCTCTTGAGTCGAACGTTAGGATCATGGATCTGGATTCACTCAAGATCGATGGCGGTGCGCGGCCTAACCGCGAGATATTCAACTATAGTCT
>MHIY01000012.1:54406-58160 GCA_001817755.1 Candidatus Colwellbacteria bacterium RIFCSPLOWO2_01_FULL_48_10 | reverse complement strand
AAGGTCCAATTTCACTGCCCGGCTTTGCCCAAACGCAGAGTCGGGTAGTGAAATTCGATAATTGTATTCTTTATTTTTATAAGTATATTATGTTAGTAATGGCATTAGTCGATAAAATAAATCGAATTTCTACTACCCGATGAACCAATTTAATCGTTTTACCATTAAGGCCCAGGAGGCCCTTCAGAATGCCCAAGAATTGGCTGCGGCCGAGAGCCGTGGCGAGTTTTGCGCACTTCATTTGCTGGAAGCTCTAATCGTCGACGCAAGTTCTCTGGTCGGTCCCATTATTACGGGAGCTGGCGTGAGTCTGGAGGCGCTTGACCGCGAGATCATGGCAGAATTGAAAAAGATGCCCAAGATTTTCTCGTCTACTTCAACCGGCCAGCTTTATCTCTCACCCGAGGTCATGAAGATACTGGACAGGGCGGCGAAGATTGCCCTTACCAATAAGGATGAGTTCATTTCGTGTGAGCACCTTCTTTTAGGCATATTGGAAGTTGATTCTACCGCCCGCGCGGTATTGGAAAAGTTCGGCATCAGGCGCGATGTGGCGATCAGGACTTTGTCCCAGCTGCGTGGCAGCGCGCGCGTGACTGATGAGACTCCCGAGAGCAAGTTCCAGGTTTTGGAGAAATACGGCATCAATCTCAGCGAGAAGGCGGCCAAGGGCAAGCTCGACCCGGTGATAGGGCGCGAGGAAGAGCTGAGGCGTATTATACAAATACTCTCAAGGCGTACCAAGAATAATCCGGTCTTGATTGGCGAGCCTGGCGTAGGCAAGACTGCTGTTGTCGAGGGGCTGGCCCAGAAGATACTTGCAGGGGACGTGCCAGAAACCTTGAAGGGTAAGGAGATAATTGTTTTGGATTTGGGGTCGCTCATCGCCGGGACCAAGTTTCGCGGTGAATTTGAAGACCGTCTGAAAGCTTTCATCAAAGAGGTCCAAAACTCCGCCGGCCGCATAATTCTTTTTATAGACGAGATACATATGATCGTGGGTGCGGGGGCCGCCGAGGGCGCAATCGATGCCTCCAACCTCTTGAAGCCTGCACTTGCGCGTGGCGAACTCCACGCGATAGGCGCGACGACAATAAAGGAGTATCACCGCCACATCGAGAAAGACGCCGCTTTGGAGCGCAGGTTTCAGCCAGTGGCAATCGAGGAGCCCTCAATAGAGGACAGTATTACCATTCTCCGCGGCTTAAAGGAAAGATATGAAATACATCACGGTTTGAGGATAAGCAACGCGGCGATTGTCGCCGCGGTCAATATGTCCGCGCGCTACATCACCGACCGGTTTTTGCCCGATAAGGCGGTTGACGTTATCGACGAGGCCTCCGCCGCGAGGAAAATAGAGAGCGAGAGCTTGCCAACCGAGATCGACAAAGTGAGACGCGAGATAACGAACCTGGAGATCGAGAAGGCTGCGCTTGGGAAAAACGGTTCAGCGCGCTGGAAGGAGATAGAGAGATCGCTCAGGGCGATGAAAAAGAAGAACGAGGAGCTTTCTGCCAACTGGCAGGCCGAGAAGATGATATTCGAGAAGTTGAACGCTCTGCGCAGCAAGATCGATGGCTTGAAGCGCGAGAAAGAACTGGCCGAGCGCGAAGGTCAGCTCGAGCGCGTGGCCCGCATAATCTACGGCGAACTGCCGTCGGCCCAGAAGGACTATGATGCCTATGAGAAGAAATTTTTTGCTTCGACTGCGAAGAAAGATAACGCTTCCGCGGTTTCGACCCGTTCGATAAGCTCAGGCCAGGCGGGCTCGCCACAGACAGCCAAGTATCTTAAGGAAGAAGTGGATGCTGAGGACATTGCGAATGTGATTGCGCGGTGGACCGGCATACAGGTCCAAAGGATCATGGAGTCCGAATCCGATAAACTGAAGCGCGTAGACGACGTTTTAAGGAGCCGCGTAATCGGCCAGGACGAGGCGATAAAAGCGGTTTCAAACTCACTGAGGCGCGCGAGAACGGGCCTCTCTCCGCAGGAAAAGCCCCTGGCCTCATTTATGTTCCTGGGGCCGACTGGCGTTGGCAAGACCGAGCTGGTGAAGGCGCTTGCTCAATTCATGTTCAATGACGAGAAGTTTTTGGTCAGGATCGACATGTCTGAATACATGGAGAAGCACGCCGTGGCGCGTCTTATCGGTTCTCCGCCGGGCTATGTCGGCTTTGATGAGGGTGGTCAGCTTACCGAAATTGTCCGCCGCAAGCCCTACAGCCTCATACTTTTTGATGAGATCGAGAAGGCGCATCCCGAGGTGTTCAATATCCTGCTCCAGGTTTTGGACAACGGACGCCTCACCGACGGCAAGGGCCGGACTGTGAACTTCAAGAATTGCATCATTGTGATGACCTCAAACGTGGGTAGCGAGCTTTTCCGCGAGATGGCTAAGCTCGGTTTTGCGACCTCGGCTGGCGTGGTCAAAGAAGAGGATGAGTACCGCGGGCGCATCAAATCCGCGCTGAAAGATTATTTCCGTCCGGAGTTCTTGAATCGCATTGACGACGTTATCGTTTTTAATTCGCTCAGCAAAGATGCGATTACGAAGATCGTGGATATACAGCTCGGCGAGGTTGTGAAGAAGGTGGCCGAGCGCGGGATAAACCTGGTCATCGACCCGTCCGTGAAGAAGCACATCATCGAGAACGGCTATGATCCGGAATATGGCGCCCGGCCGATAAAGCGCCTTATACAGAAGACTATACTCGATGAATTGGCCGACAGGATAATCGGAGGTTCGATCAAAAATGGAAAGATTAAAATCAGTTTCGAGAAGTCAGGAGTTAAAATTAGCGCTTAAAACTCTCGGCGTGGGTCTTGGATTTTTGGTGGCGGGGCAATACGGAGGCCTTTGGCCAACCATGCTATTTGCCGCCGCCTATGTCTTTTTTTAATTCCGCCCCGGCATCAATACGGGCGCGTATTGGGCATCTTATTTCATAAACCTCGGTTTTCTTTTTGCGTTCCCATGGGACTCCGCCGACTTGCGTCTCCAGGTTGCCGCGAGCATTGCTTTTGCAGTCGTTTTTGGCCTGATACTAAGCGTTAAGGACATAATTTTCATACGCCGCGATCTAGCTGCTCACGCCGCCTATTTCATAATTCTCGGTTTTTTGACCTTTTTCTTCTTTGCGGGAATGTTCGGGGAGTTCGGCCAGGTCGCTACGACCATTTCTATATTTCTTGTCGCGCGCGAATTTTACCGGTCGGTCGTCAAGAATAGCCTTGCCGTTTACCCGCTTTTCGCAGCCTTCTTGTACTCGGAGATATTATGGGCGATATATGCGATCCCGATCGGTTTTACAGCGAAGAGCGCGCTTGCGATGGTCGCAATGTTTTTGTCCAGCGACGTCATCGTCCATCACCTGAAAAACAATCTCTCGGTAAAAGTGGTCTTGAGAAACGTCGCGGTTTTCATTCTCTTTTTACTGGCGATATTGCAGGTTGTCGCTGGTTCGTGATGAAGAGGTAGAGACAGTGATCGCCGCCCGCTCTTTTTGACACTCCGCCCGCATGGGCGTATTATTCTTGAAAGTCAATTCTTCGACAGGGCTCAGAATTGATGCTGAGCTAGCCGAAGCATCAAAATGAAACAAACCAAATTAAATTATGTTTTATCAAATACTGTGGGCGGCCATATCTTTGGCTGCGGGGTTAGCGGCGGGTTACTTTATTCGCCAGTCAATGGGTTCTCGGAGGGCCAGTTCGCTCGAAAATAAGACTAAGGAAGAAGCATCTCGCGCAA
>MHIY01000012.1:53257-54394 GCA_001817755.1 Candidatus Colwellbacteria bacterium RIFCSPLOWO2_01_FULL_48_10 | reverse complement strand
AGGCTCAAAGCAAGGAGCTCTCGATAATCGAAGACGCTAAGAAAGAGGGTAAGGAGAGGAAAGCCGACTTGGATCGGATGGAGGCGCGTCTTATCGGGAAAGAGGAGGAATTTTCCAAGAAAGAGAAAGAGGTCTCGGCCGAAAAAGAGAAACTCTCCGGCGAGCACGCCCGCATAAAATCAAAGGAAGAGGAAGTAGAAAAGATTCGCGAGGAGGCGACGACGAAGCTTTCCAAAGTGGCTGGTCTTACGCCCGAGGCAGCCAAAGAAAAACTCCTTAAGGACATTGAGGAGCGTCACAAAGACGAGCTTTCCAGCGCTCTTTTTAAAGTTTATCACGAACGCAAAGAGGAGATTGAGAAAAAAAGCCTGGACATCATGACGACCGCGGTTCAGCGCTATGCGCGTTCGCATGTAGCTGACATCACGACATCGATATTCACTCTGCCGTCGGAAGACCTGAAGGGCAAGATCATCGGGCGCGAGGGCCGGAACATAAGGACATTGGAGCGAATGGCCGGAGTTGAATTTATAATCGATGAAAGCCCGGACACAATAGTCATTTCTTCCTTCGATCCGTTCCGGCGCGAGATAGCCCGCTTGGCACTTGAAAAGCTCATCAAGGATGGACGCATTCAGCCGGCAAAGATCGAGGAAAAAGTGGAGGAGGCTAAGATTGAACTTGATAAGCGCATTGAACAGATCGGCGAAGAAGCCGCGCAAGAGCTTGGTATTTTGAATTTCCCGAAAGAGATACTCCAACTTCTTGGACGGCTTAATTTCCGCACTAGTTTTAGCCAGAATGTGCTTACGCATTCAGTGGAAATGGCACATATCGCTGGAATGATGGCCTCCGAGCTTGGCGCAAATGTGGAGGTTGCGAAGCGAGGGGCTCTCTTGCACGATATTGGCAAAGCTATCGACCAGGAGGTTGAGGGTACCCATGTCGAGCTGGGCAGGAAGATATTGAAGAAATACGGCATTGCCGATGAGGTCATCGCCGCCATGCAGTCTCACCACGAAGAATATCCCTTCTCAACGCCGGAATCATTTATCGTTACCGCTGCCGATGCGCTTTCTGCAGCCCGCCCCGGAGCCCGCCGCGGCACGATGGAAAATTATATCAAGCGCTTGGGCG
>MHIY01000012.1:51670-53188 GCA_001817755.1 Candidatus Colwellbacteria bacterium RIFCSPLOWO2_01_FULL_48_10 | reverse complement strand
CGTGCCCGAGAAGATCGACGATTTCCGCGCGCTCCAGCTAGCCCGTGACATTGCCGCGAAGATCCAAACTGAAATGAAGTACCCGGGTGAGATAAAGGTGAACGTCATACGCGAGATTAGGGCGGTGGAGTATGCGAAATAGCTCGATAGCTCAACTGGGCTTGGCTCGTTAGCCCGAAAGATAATGAAAATCTATATCAGCGCCGACATGGAGGGATTGCCGGGCGAGAGACATTGGTCCGACGTTAACAAAGGTGAAAAAGGCTATAAGAGATCCCTGAAAGAAATGACCGCCGAGGTTTCCTTGGTATGTAAAACGCTTCTTAAGAACGGTGTTGGTTCCATAACTGTCAGAGATTCTCACGGGACGGCGAAGAATCTCAACGACCTTGATCTGCCGGATGCTGTTCAGCTGGTGTCCGGCTGGACGGACAATCTTTACGGGATGATGGAGTTCGTAAGCCGCTCTTATAACGGCGCTATTTTCATCGGTTATCATGCTCCTGCCGGATCAAAACACAATCCGCTCGGACATTTTTACACAACCAAAGCGTGGCGGGTGAAATTGAACGGTGAACCGCTTTCCGAGCTGAGACTTAACACATATATCGCCGCGCAGGAGGGCGTTCCGGTCTTATGCGTGATGGGTGACGAGGATGTGTGCCGGGAGGCAAAAAACTTGATAAAAGGGGTTATGACAATTGAATCCTGGAGTCAAAAGAGTCTTACTTCCGGGAATAAAACCCTCGGCCTTCAAATAAGAAAGGCTGTATCTGCCGGCCTGAAACTTAAGCCCAATATTCCCAAATTGCCCAAGCATTATGATCTGGAGGTTGAGTATCATTTTTCCAGAGATATGCGGAAAGTTATCGGAATTAAGGGGATTCGCGTTATAAAAAGAGCCGGGAACACTGTGTTTTTCAGGGCAAACAGCCTAAATAATCTTCTCAGAACGATCAATAGCGTGCTTTGAGCACGGTCTAGTAGTCAAAAACCCGCTTGTTTGCTATAATCAGGCGGTAAAAAGGTCGACAAATCTACTCTTTTAACTTTTTAAATTCGCGAATAATTTTGTGTATTTTGGCCTAACCGCCGAAATTTGCTCAGGATTTCTAATTCGAATTAGGTAAAAAAGTTAGGAGGGCAAATAATTAATGAACAAAGTTGAATTGGCTGAGGCAGTCATGACAGCCTGCGGTCTTGAAACCAAAAAGCAGTCTGAAATGGCCGTTGAGACCGTTTTTGACTCCATCGCCAAGGCCTTGAGCCGCGGTGAGGAGGTCGCTGTCGCTGGTTTTGGAGTTTTCAAGGTCGCGAAGCGTGCCGCCAGAATGGGCGTTAACCCCAAGACTGGCGCTAAGATCCAGATTGCTGCCAAGACCTTGCCGAAATTTAGGGCTGGTAAGGGCTTAAAGGACGCAGTCGCTTAATAGCGTTTGACGTTTAATTAAAAATCCCCGCTATGGCGGGGATTTTTAATTTCCTTATGTACTTTGAATTACGAAACTCTTCTGTTCC
>MHIY01000012.1:37988-51639 GCA_001817755.1 Candidatus Colwellbacteria bacterium RIFCSPLOWO2_01_FULL_48_10 | reverse complement strand
GGAGGCTATTCCGAATGCCGCCATTCACAGGAGTTTCGTAATTCAAAGTTATGGAGACTAAGTCTTTGTGTTTTTGTAAAACAGAATATCCGCTTGCTAGCGGATTTCTTCAGTCTCAGCCGCCTTCGCAGCTTGCTGCGAGGCAGTTTACTTAATACCAACCGCTTTCTTAATGTCTTTGCTGATCTGGAGAAAGACTTCATAGGCCGATTTTACCTTGTTAAGGCTGGCTGTTAGGAGTTCGTTGGCCGTAGGTTCCTGTTTGTCCTCATCGGCTGGTTCGCCGGTTGCGATTGCGCTTGTCGTAGGAATCGGCGTGTCACTATCTGCGGGGGTTGCGTCTGCGGTTTCATTTTCTTCGGCCGGGACTGCAAGTATGAGTGCTCGCGCTTTTTCGAGAAGTTCACCAGCCTCTTTTATGAGACCAGCTGCCTTTTCAAGGCCGCTGCGGAATGCGCCTGGTTTTATAAGGTTTAATCTTTCGAGTTTCTTTATGTCGCCGGACATTTTTTCAATTCGGTTTTGGGCAGTTGAGACGGCATCCTGGCCGTAGAAAAGCAGCAGAAAATCCACAATATTCTTTATGGATGTGTTGTAGACCGCGTCGCGGTAGGCGATTATTTCTTTGGCGATAGCCTTTACGTCGCCGAGACCCAGGTTCACAGCGTTCTTAAGGGCGGTTGCTTTGGTGGAATAGTATTCGTCGTAGGCGTTAAGTTCGTCCAGAAATACATTCCGCAACTCGCTTTCGCGGCTGTCGTCCTCAAGGGTGAGTTTTTCCAGATTGCCGCGCAGGTTGCCTGTTTCCTGGAGCGAGAGCGACAAGGCGTCTGCGATTATTTGTTTGCGGGCGGATATTTCTTTTTGAAGTTTGTCCTCGGCCGAAAGCGCGCCGTTGTCCTTGATTGACGCAAGTTCATCCTGACTCTCGCTTATTTGAGCAGCCTTTTCTTTAAGGCCTTCGATCGTGGACGGCGTAGCTGCGGAGGCGGTCACAAGAGACGTGGCAAGGGTAAGGATTATAGTCAGATATTTAAAGAGAGATTTCATATTTATAGGGTTGCTTGGTTTAAGAGTTCGTCTATATCCCGATTTGTGGGATCGTTAAATTGCATATCGCGGTTTTCTTTCTCAATGATCCTTTGATTGGCGTGTTCCGGGCCGTTGCCGGTTGCATCCCCAAGGGCTACCCGGGCTTTGTCGGCTGTGACGATAAAGTAACCGGCTTCCTCAAGGTGGATATCGATGTCTTTTATTACGCTTTGCGCTTCAGCTGTGAGTGCTGACCCGTCGATGCCGGGTGCTGCCCTGAACAAAGCTGAAGCTCCGCCGATCACAATCGCAAAGAGAACTGACGCCATCACGACGGAAAGGCCGTAATTAACGCCCTGATAGGCCAGATTTCGCGGCGAGAACATCTTCACCGCCTTTTCTAATATGGTCCTGGGGTGGGCGATGAGGAGTTCCCTGGATTCGGCGGCGAATTGATGCGACGGGGCAACGTTTCTCAGGGCCGAGACGGTCTCGACGAAGGCCTTTTCTGGCGCCATTTCGTACGCCGCGTCCTTAGAAGCGAGTATTAAAAGTCTGGACACCGTCGCGTATTCCGCCTCCGGCGCGATCTTGCTTAATCTGCTTATTTGCTTAATGATTTCTTGTTCAGACATTTTCGAGGATTTTTTTGAGATTTTTGACGGCCCGGTGCTGGATAAGTTTCACTGCGCCTTCGGTCTTGCCGATGGCCTTGGCCACTTCTTCGTGGGGGAGATCGTCGACAAATCTCATGATGATGACATCCTGTTCGACGTCTTTGAGCTGGGCGATGGCTTTAGCTATTTCGCTCAGGGCCAGCTTGCGGTCGATCTTTGTTTCCAAAGGTTCCTGTTCATCCTGAAGACTTTCAGCCAGATCGTCGATGTTGGTTTCGCCGGCCGAGTGGCTGGAACTGCGATAGTGGTCGATGATAATGTTCCGGGAGATGTGATAGAGCCAGCTGCCGAAGGGAAATCCCAGGTCGCTGTACTTCTCGATGTTCTCCCAAGCCTTTAGAAAGGCGAGGTGGGTAAGATCTTCGGCTTCCTCACGGTGGCTTACTTTAAGTAGGACGAACCTATATATCCTTGGAAGATAATGGTCATAAAGCAAGCCGAAAGCCTGGCCTTCCCCACCCTTAGCCCTTTCTATTAACTGTTTTTCGTCCTCCAACATAGTATAACGATTTTTATGTCAAATAGTTACAAAAGCCTCATAAATACAGGTCTAAATCACTATTCTATGGTCAATAGTAGCATGGAAAATGGTTTATGGCTAATTTAGAATAAATAGACATATTGCTGTTCCATGATATATTCTCATCAGCACCTTCCGTGTGGAAGGCATGGAGACTTGATCATGCAGACACTTGTTGCCGACGCAGACCATGAGTTGGGACGAACTATTGCCCAATTCTGGGCTGGAGTGGAGATTGCCGAGTTCGAGGCAGACATCAAAGCCGCATCGCTGGAGCTCCAGAGGAGAATCGCAGCCGGAGAAGTTGATCCGGCAGACCTTCCTCAGCCAGGCGAGGGCCCGAACCATTTTCTCATCAGGCGCGCGCACGAGTTGACCTGTTCTTGCGCCACCGACCCCGCGAGTTGCTATCCGCACACCCATGGAAAAAAAGCTCTCTTCCGCGAGAGATAAGGCCTGACCGCCATTGGCGGCTGCCGCGTTATGTTTAATGCGGCAATTTCTTTTCTAAAATTTAAAGCCTCCTTCTTATCTTTCTTATTTTTTCCACTAAGAAATTCAGCCAGTATTTGGGGCTTATGATCAGATCCTGGGCCGGCATGAGCTCTTCCAAAAATCCGCCGAAGCCTTTTTTGAAGAGCGACAGGCCGGCCATTGGATGCTTGGGCCTGTTATCGGGCGCGATGCCCCAGAAGTTATAGAATTTACAGCCGCGCGCTTTCGCATCGCGTATGATTTCCCACTGGAGCAGGTGAGTGGGAGTAACTTTCTGGAATTTCTGGCTGGAGGCGCCGTGATGGTAAAAAGCTTCATGATTTTCATAGACTATTATCGCGGAGGAGACAACTTCGCCCTGATATTTGGCGAAGAAGATGGAAATCCTGTCTGGAGAGAAAGCGGAGAATTCCTTTTTGATATAATCCGGTGAGAACGGTACGAAATGCTGGCGGGTGACCGTGGCTTCGTATAGTTTGTTGAATTTTACAAGGTCGCTAGGATCGATGCTCTTTTCGATCGTCACTCCGTCAGCCGCAGCCCTATTTATAGAGTAGCGCGTGGTCTTACGCATGCCTTTCAGGATTTCTTCCTCAGATCTTGAGATGTCCAGAAGCCACAAGAGCTCGGCGTGCATATGGATGGGCGCCTTGCGAAATCCTAATTTCCTAAACAAATCCTCAGTAGCAGGAGTCTTTTCAAGAATGGGACTTATGCGAATGAAAGAGCAACGTTCCTTTTCCGCCAGCGCCTTCAGGTAGGAAATTAGGGTTTCTAATTTAAAATTGTTCAGGATTGGTCCATGCGGAACAAACAGGAAAGAACCGCGGCGGGCTTCTATCTTTAGGACAAGGCAGACTCCCGCGAGGACACTCTCTTCATAAATTCCGAGGCGGAAAACCTTGTGTCCCATGGATGCGTTGAAGTCCGCCCAGTTCCAGGATTGAAGGAACGAGTGCGTCGGATTGTCTTCCAAGAAAACATTCCAGATTTTCCTGTCTTCGATTGGTTTAATTTCCACAGACATCTTTTATAAGTCTTATTACTTTTTCTGCGTCTTCCTCCGAAGTGTTTATATTCGTCGGGAGATTGACGACCAATTTTGATATCCGTTCGGCATTCGGACAGGATTCGGGGCGGTAATGGATGGCCGAATAGTCTGTGCCAGACGGAGCGATGGCGGGATTATACCAGTTGTCGAGCAATATGTTGCGTGTCCGGCTTGTCTTAATGAGTTCAGATGCTTTGTCGGTTTTAATGCTGTAGCGAAGACAGGTTTCCCCGACCTTTGGGAGCTCAATGGGCAAATTCGCTTCGGTTAGACGCTCGGCATAAAGTGCGACAATCTTGCGCCTGTGCTCATTGAAGCGATCGAGTTTTTTGAGCTGGCTGAGAGCGAGGAGCGCTAGAGCATTAGGCATCCGGCCTAAAACGCTTTCGGCTTTTTGCCCAAGCCGCTCCTCGGGATATACGGCTTTGCTCATGAGACCCATTCTTTTGGCCGCCTCCAATATCATTTTGCCGATGTCGAGTCGGCTGTAGTTTGGAAGCACAAATCCATTCATGAGAACCGGATGCCTGAGTTGTTGCCTGACCCAGGAGGCTCGCGGCAGAGGAGATTTGTCGCGGATGGCGCATATTTTTTCGGCTGACGCCTCATCGCGTGCGGCGGCGATGCCGCCGAAGACGGACGAAATTGTTTTGTCGCGGCCGAAACTGAAAATCGCAAAGTCGCCCATGGTTCCGGTTTGCCGGCCCTTATATTCTGCACCCAGTGAGTGCGCGCAATCTTCGATTACGATGAGTTTGCGCTCGCGGGCGACTGCGAGCAGGCTGTCCATGTCTGCAGGCAGTCCGAAAGTGTGCTGGATTATAAGCGCCTTACTCTTTGAGCTTATTTTTTTCGCGAGGTCATCCGGAGACATATTAAAATCATTTCCGATGTCGACATAGACCGGTTTTAGTCCGGCCCAGATCGCGGCGTTGGGCACGGCTACACAGGTGAACGACTGGAGCAAAACCTCATCGCCGGTTTTGAGCCCGAGCGACGAAAAAATCGCATAAAGCGCGGAGCGCCCGCTGCGGAAGGCAAGCGCGTGCTTAACGCCGGTCAAGTTTTTTACCTCATTTTCCAGTTCTCCGACGGCCCCGCCTTCGAGCCAAGATGCCGGCTTGCGGAGTAATCGCGCGGCAAGCGCGACATCGTCGGATTCGGTGTTCGGGGAAAGCCCCAGATTTATCGGGTGGTTTTTCATTATTTCTTCAGCGCTTTTATCAGAGCTTCCGGCAAACGGCCCTCCAGGAAAATCACGTCGCCTTCGCTGGCAGACACTTTTATGGTTTTGAGTACCTCTTCAATGTCATCCGAGTAGACTATCCTTTTTTTGGTCTGGGCTTTTTCTTTGGCCACCTCGTAGAAGCCGCGTTTTATGTCGTCAAACCTCTCGCGACTCGTAACGATGACAGTGTCGGCCACTTCGCCCAGATGGCGGCCTATACCGTAGTGTATTTTCGCGGAGGCTGCCCCGAGTTCTATGAGGCAGGGCATTACGAAGACCTTTCGGGCGTTGGTCCAGGAGCGGAGATAATCAATGTGTGCGCGGACGCCGTCCGGATTCGACGAATAGGTCGAATCGATCACGCTGGTTCCCCACTTGCCCTTTGTGAGCGACATGGTCCTCGGCATCGGTTTTATTTTTTTCGCGGCGGAGGCTATTTCTTTCAGGCTCATGCCCAGTTCTTCGGCGGCGGCGGTGCTGAGTAGGATGTTCTCCACGTTTTGCGCGCCTAGAAGTTTCAGATCGAATTCCTCTCCGCCGGGATTTTTTTTCGTGCAGACTCTAAAAGAAACAGAGTCAGTGCTGGCCTTAATGTCTTTTGCCCAAACGTCGCCCGTTTCCGGCAGTCCCCGGTGCGAAACCGAGCAGAGTTTTTTTGTTATGCGCGCTTTTTGGTAAAGTTCGGCCGAATGCTTGTTTTCACCGTTGAAGATGCCCAGTGACCCGCCACCGAGGGACTGAAGCAGCTCGCCGCCGCCCTCGCCGGAGAGCAGGTTTTCCATTGAGCCGAAGAGCGACAGATGTTGTTCGTTCGCGCCTATAAAAATTCCGACTTTGGGCTTCACGATATCGCACACGGTTTTTATTTCGCTGGCGCGATAAGCGCCCATCTCGCAGATGAATATTTCGTGCCTGTCATTCAATTCTTTTATGACCAGTTTTGCTATCGAGACTTCCGTGTTCTCATGCTCTTTTGTTTTGATCACGTTGAATTTCGTTTCCAATATCGTTGAGAGCATTTCTTTAGTCGATGTCTTGCCGTAACTGCCGGTTATGCCTATTACAAGCAGGTTTTTGAGGCTCGCGCGGCGTTTCGCGGCTTGTGCGAATAGGCGTCGCCTGAAGGCGAAGTTCAACGGTTTTAAGGCTGTGACTACGTCAATGGCGACAAGCGGCGCGAGGAGGTCGAAAGCGAGCAGACAGAAAGCGAAGAGCGCGAGCGGCAAATCGGCACGCCACAGCAGCGCTGCAAAAAGCGTTTGAATAAGGATTATAAGCGCAGTTACTGCCGTTGCGTTTACCGTGAAGACCGGCATTTTGAGCGATCTATTTCTAAGGCTGTTAAAAGCCGCTGCGGTTTCGGCCGTGTATGCGCCGATGATGCCGATAATGGCCAGACCAAAGAGGATTTCCGGCGCGCCGGAGGCGAGATTGGAGACCGCAAGCAAGCCGAATGCGCAAAGCTTTAGAGCAATGAGGCGGTTTATCACGAGACTTTTCCCTTTTTCAGTTTGGATATGATCGCGAAGGCGGTCGAAGCGATATTCTTTGAGCTGCAGGAGATACGCCCAGAATAAATTTATTTTCAGAGTGCGCATGAACCATAGTAATCCGATGATGGCGGCGGCGATAGAATTCATTGTGTTGTTATTTTATGAAATTATAGACCGCCTCGGCCACTTTTTCAGGGGCTTCGAGATTTACAGCGTGGCCTGCGCTTTCTATGACCACCAGTTCCGACCCATCGATTTTCTCGTTGAGCAGATAGGCGTGTTCCAGCGGCGTTGCCCTATCCTTATTGCCCCAGACTATGAGCGTCGGCGTCTTTATTCTGCCGATTTGCGGAGTCAGGTCTTCCTTGATCACGTTTATGAAAGTTGCTTTCATCGTGCCCGATGTGCGCGCGTAGTCCATTTCCCTGATTACGAAGCGGTAAACTATTTTTCTGACTATATCGAAGAACGGTATGAACGGCGAGAACTTTTTGCCGAACTTTGCGATCTCTGACAATATTTTTTTATAAAGAGATTTTTTGACATACATTCTGGCCGAGGCGATAAGCACAAGTTTTTTTATAAGCTCGGGGCGATCGATCGCAAGTTTCATGGCCAGGCCTCCGCCGAAGGAGTGTCCGGCGAGAATTAGCGGGGTTTGCAGCCCGTTCTCGGCGATGAATTTCAAGACCCAGTTTTGATAGTCCGAGCCGCGCCAGGGTTTGGGTGGTGGGGGATTGTCGCCGAACCCGGGCATGTCCGGCACGATAAGCTCTACCCCGCGCTTACCCAGGATATCAATTACTTTTTTCCAGTATCTGTGCGAACTGCCCCAGCCGTGGAGTAGGAGGATTCTGGTAGATTCCATCACAGAAATATACCCCAAGACTGCGTTCTTAGCCATTTCTGCGCTCAATCTTGGCGTTTGCGGTATTTGGGTATGGATTGGCCCGCTCTCATGGATAAAGTTTTGGTTTGAAATTGCGATTGCGGACCACCTCAACAACTGGCCGATCGGCCAGTTGTTGAGGTGGATATCGTCCGCGGCTAAAATAAATTATACATATCTACATGTCGGATTCATGATCCTCATTATAGTTTTGGTGAATTTGCGAGCTGTTTAGGAAAAACACTCAAAACTATCATTTTATTCATTATGACCGCCATGGCGGTCATAATGAATAAAATGGGGATAATGGTGTTGTCGGCTCGTTTAACTTCTTATGTCTTTGCCGCGAGGAACCTTTGTGTGATAACTTTACTCAAGATGTTGCGCGTAATGATGAACCCAAAAATAATTCTGCTTTTAGCCTATGCTTTTCTGTTGTTCTCCCCGGCGGTAGTTTCGGCCGGGAGTATTTTAGACGATTACAACAATTCCAAAGTCAGAATGGTTATTGTGCCCGGCCACGACGATGATTTGGCTTCCGGCGGGACGCAGTTTCGAGGCCTCACCGAGGCGAGGCTTAACCTCCAACTCTCTGAAGAGCTGGTGAAGCTTTTTGGCGCTGACGAACGCTTTGAAGTTTTTATCACTCGCGATGTAAACGGGCCCAAGGAGCCGTTCGCGTCATATTTTAAAGACAGCCGGGACGCTATTATCGCTTTCCGCAACGCTTCCATAGTCTTTGCGAGGGAATTAATAAAGACTGGCCGGGTGAGAAACGTTGCTTCTTCGGCCAACAGCTCCGGCAACGAGGCTTCGATAAAGTTGTATGGCGCGAACAAATGGATAAACGAAAACGGCGTTCGTCTTGCGCTTCATGTGCATTTCAACGACTACGCCGGAAGGACTCTCAGCCGGATCGGTAAATATTCCGGTTTTATGATCTTTGTTCCCGAGGGGCAGCTCACCAATCACCATGTGAGCGCACCGGTCGGGAGATCGGTCTGGTCTCAGCTTAAGAAGCATTTTCCAACCAGTGATAATCCGACGGAGTTGGGAGGGCCGATAGAAGAGCAGAAACTTATTGCCGTTGGCGGTAGTAGCACGCTGAACAGCGACGTCGCCGCGATTCTTATAGAATACGGCTATATCTATGAGTCGGCTTGGATAAATTCGGACACAAGACCGATGATCATCAAGGAGTTGGCTTATCAGACCTATGTCGGGGTAAAGAAATCTTTAGAGCCGGCATGGAATGAAGCTCTTGGAGAAACGTCGACTAAGCCCTTCGTCTGGAATAGCGAAATGAAGCGCAATCCCAAAGGCAACCAGCAGATTCTTGCTCTGCAAATCGCGCTGACCAAAGATGGCCTATACCCGCCCGCCGGTTTTTCGAGGAACGATTGTCCGATAAGCGGGATTTTCGGCCCATGCACGCGAAAAGGCGTTCTGGCTTTCCAGGCCCGCTACAAATTAGCCCGATCGGGCTATGTGGATGCGGCTATGCTTAAGAAAATAAATCAGCTTTACGGCAGTAGTTTGGCGGAGCTGAGCGAAGCCAGCCATTAGAAGCATCTATTTCTCAACAAATTCTTTCAGGTCTAGGTACGGCTGGGATGATATGTTCCAGAAACCAGCTTGAAACGGAGTGTCGATATCAAAGATCAGGGTAACCACTAATCCTGTTACTACCGATACAAGGGTAATCAGCGTGGTGGCCAATAATTGGTTTTGAAATCCCAAGAAAATGAAACTGCCCACAAGAACGATGGACAAGAGCAATAGAAGTATCCAGAGGATCTTGGGCGTCTTGTCCTGGGATAAGTTGATCAGATTAGTTTGAGATCCAGAGGATATTCTTAATTCCTCAAATATATTATTAATCACTATCTCGTCTGTTTTGGATGACACCCTGATGTCGTCAAAGAAATTGACCAGCCGCATGAATTTATCATTGATGGATTGATGCGCTGTTTTTTTGGTCCAGAGCGTATCTATAACGCAATTGACATATTCCACCAACATCGAAGGGAATTTAGATAATTCTGCGGCGTGAGGCAATTGTCTTGTCAGGATGTATACGTTTCTCAGGGAATTAACCTGTTTTCCTATTTCCCCGCCGATGTCGTTGAATTTGCCCCAGATATGCACAACAAAGAAACTTATCAGAACCGAGTAGAATACTCCGAAAACGGAGACGAAGAGAGATATCCATGTTGTGTCTGTGCTGGAATATTCGAAGCCGGTAGCGATGAAAGAAGCGGCGAAACCGATGCCCAACACGAAGAAAAAGACCACATATATTTTAAGGTTTATCCTCTTCCAAGTATGTTTTATTTTTCCACCAAGGACGAAGAGCCTCAAGAACCTCAGTAGCCTGCTTAGTCTTGCTATCCGACCCAAACGCAGTAGCCGCAAGCCGGGGACGACTGAAAAGATAGTTTCGGCATTTTCCAGGATAGGAGAGATAATAATTATGATGCTCACCAAAGAATCAAACCAATTATCCCTGAGCCACTTTAGTTTTTTCTCTTCCGCTGTTAATTTTAAGAAGAATTCTAGGAAAAACGCGATCCATATGCCCCAGTCAATGACCGAGACCAATATTTGCTGTGCGGGGGAGAGCTCCAGGAGGGTTTGAGCTAGAATAACGGGAATGATGAGAAGCGCAAGGGCGACCATAACCCCGTCTGAAAATATGTAATATATTCTTTCCTTGAACTTGTTCACTGTTTGCTGATATTTCGTTTTCTAACGATGAATTATAGCATTTTATTCCTGCATGGTCGTCGACCCTTGACAATGTTGTTGGTATGTGTACACTTACCATCAGTTATTTAATACCGATGAGGCTGGTGCTTTGCATACGCGATCTGCGTTTACAAAACACCCGTCTCATCGTCAAGGTGAGATTGATGGTGATACCCATGACAAAACCCACCAAAGCAGAGACTCTGGCCAGGAAAGCAATGAACTACTGCTACGCCTCGATCATCCTACCAATGGTCGGATTCTTGGTGTTCGTGATCATGCTCAACCATGACAACGTGCCCGTGCTGGCGTTCGTTGTTCTCATCACGTCCTTTGCCTTCCCCATCTTCGGCATCACGATGATGCAGGCGTTGGCCAGGCAGTACAACTCCAAGGGGTATGGACCACCCATCGTTCTATGCAAGATCTGAAGCGAGTCTTGCGTCGCAGAAATCATATCGCTTCTTTTTCTTTTTAAATAAAGGTTCCACGGGGCAAAGCCCCGTGGTATTCGTGGAGCCCCGCTAATCGGGGCCCACCACTCGCGCTATAAGCGCGAGGTATCTGCCCCGTGGCGAAGCTTTACGGGGTTAAACCTTTGTTACGACGTCGCCTCGCCTCGCTGGAGCTCCGGCGAAGCGGGTCGGCCCAAATAGAAATAGGCATATTTCTATTTGGTTCTCTCGCTAGTCGTAATAATTTTTAGAGCGAGTAGCGGGAATCGTCTACAAATCTCGCCTCGTCGCCGCTCGGCGAGTTCGCAGGCCACGGGGGTTCAAAAGCTTGCGGATAAGAATAGAGGGAGCGAGGGTAAAGAATTCTTTGCCTGCTCGCCGAGAACATAGTTAAGATTGGAGGTTATGGCATTACCAATTCAGCGTTCCGCCGGTTTTGTACTCGGTAACGCGGGTTTCGAAGAAATTCTTTTCTTTGCTTAGGTCGATCGCTTCCGACATCCATGGAAATGGGTTGGGACTATTGTATTGCGCCGATAGTCCTATCCGTGCGAGCCTGCGGTCGGCGATATGCTCGATGTATTGCTTGAAACCGTCGGCGTTCATGCCGAAAATCCCCTTCGGGAAAACTTCCTTGGCAAAGGTGTATTCCAAAACAACCGCGCGGCGGATGAGATCGATCATCTTTTTCTGGAACTCCGGAGTCCATAATTCGGGCTGTTCTTCTTTGATGGTGTTTACCAGATTGATGCCGAAATTCAAATGCATGGATTCATCGCGCATGATGTACTGGATCTGCTCGGCGGACCCCACAAGTTTGTTCTGCCTCTGGAAACCGAACATAACGGCAAATGAACTGTAGAAAAATATTCCTTCCATGATGAGCGAGAAAACGATTATATTCTCGAGGAATTTCTGGTCGTTCTCGAAAGTTCCGGTTTTGAAATTGGGATCGAATATGCCTTCATTGAAGCCGAGGACCAGGTTGTCTTTGTCGTAGATCGCCTGGATCTCGCGATACATATTGAAGATTTTGGATTGATCCATGCCCAAGCTCTCGACGATATATTGATAGGCGTGGGTGTGTACCGCTTCTTCATAGCCCTGCCGCAATAGATAAAGGCGGCATTCCGGTGAGGTGATGTGTTTATAGAGCGCGAGAACGATGTTGTTCGCGGCGATGGAATCAGCAGTCGTAAAAAATCCCAACACCGTTTCAAATGCTTGGCGTTCATCGGCGGAAAGAACGGTAGTCGATTTCCACTGCTCGATGTCTTTTTGCATCGAAATTTCGGTCGGCAACCAGTGGTTAGCATTGCCAACGTTATACGCATCCCAAGCGAATTTGTGGCGCATGGGGTAAAGCTGGACCACATCGGCATCGGCACCGTTTATGATTCGGCGTTGGTTTATATCAACTTTCTTGTCGCTCTTTTGTATTGGCATGTTTTTTTATTCTAAGTTTATCCCTGGCACGACTCACAGATACCTACTTCTTCGCCGGCGGCAACTCGAGCCAAGTGTTCCATATCAACTTTCTGTGGCGACGCCGTGACTTCGGCTAGGGTAGTTTTGATTGGTGTCTGCGCCTCCACTACTGGAGTGGCTTTTACTGTCTCTGCGAACTTGCGGGTGTGGGTTGAGCCGAACTGAGCTGTGCTCACTGTTGATTTTTCGACTTGAGAAGCACCAAGTGTGCGGAGGTAATATGTTGTCTTGAGGCCCATCTTCCAGGCGTAGAAATAAATATCGGAGAGATCGCGGCCGGATGTGCCTTTGAAGAAGATATTCAGCGATTGGGACTGGTCGATCCACTTGCCGCGCTGAGCGGCGGTCTCGATGAGCCAGCGCGAATTGATCTCGAAAACTTCTTTGTATTTGTCTTTAACGTTTGCTGGGATACTGTCTATCTCCTGAATGCTGCCATCGTGATATTTCAGCTTCTCCAACATCTCGCCGCTCCACAGACCAAGAGATTTGAGTTCGGCGACGAGGTATTTGTTAACAACGACGAAGTCGCCTTCTTTGTTCGATTTAACATAGATGTTTTTATAGATCGGCTCAACGCACGGTATACAGCCGACAAGGTTTGCGGTCGAGGCGGTCGGGGCGATCGCCATGGTGTTGGAATTCCTCATGCCGTGTTTCTTAACGTGCTCATAGACGGGAGCCCAATTGAGCTTGCCACCGCGCTTAACCTCGATTTTCTCGCCGCGTTCTTTCTCAAGAAGCTCGACAGTGTCAGCCGGGAAAATTCCGCGATCCCATTTTGATCCTTGATAGGTCGAATATGTGCCGCGTTCTTTTGCGAGTTTGGACGAAGCGAGGATAGCGTAGTACGAAACTATTTCCATCGACTCGTCGGCAAATTGAACTGATTCGGCCGAGTCAAAATTGATGCCCAACATATAGAGCGCGTCGTGGTAGCCGCGAACGCCAAGGCCAACCGGACGGTGGCGCATGTTGCCGCGCTTCGCGTCTTCGGTGGGATAATAGTTAACGTCGATAACATTGTCGAGCATGCGCATCGCAACCTGCACGACTTTGCCGACCATCGCCTCGTCAAACTTTCCATTCACAACAAATTTGGCAAAGTTCAGCGAACCGAGGTTGCACACCGCGGTCTCGTTGGCAGCCGTGTTTAAAGTAATTTCGGTACAGAGGTTTGAGCTGTGAACGACGCCGCAGTGGTCCTGAGGGCTGCGGATGTTCGACGGGTCTTTCCAGGTGATCCACGGGTGGCCGGTTTCAAAGAGCATACCGATCATTTTTTTCCAGAGATCGGCGGCTGCCATTCTCTTCCAAAGTTTTATTTTGCCATCGTCGGCCATCTTTTCATAATATGCGTAGCGCTCTTCGAATTCAGCCCCGTATATTTCGTGGAGGTCGGGGGTCTCGTCGGGCGAGAAAAGCGTCCACTGTCCGCCATCGCGAACGCGCTTCATGAATAGGTCGGGGATCCAGTTCGCGGTACTGATGTCGTGGGTGCGGCGGCGTTCATCGCCGGTGTTTTTCCTGAGCTCCAAGAAATCTTCGATGTCGTGGTGCCAAACTTCCAAGTAT
>MHIY01000012.1:11144-37970 GCA_001817755.1 Candidatus Colwellbacteria bacterium RIFCSPLOWO2_01_FULL_48_10 | reverse complement strand
ACTGACGGCGGTGCCTTTGATATAAGCTCCGGTCGCACGCAATGGAGTCCAGCTGGTGCCGGTACCACCGGACCATTTTAGATATTGGGCGTTATCGCTAAAAGTTTTGAAAATAGCATCAAGTGAGTCCGGCACAACATTAAGGAAACAGTTTGAGAGCTGAGCTTTTTTTGCACCTGCCTGAAATAGAGTTCGGCCACCGGGAGTGTAATAAAACCCTGATAAAACCTCATAAAATTGTAGGGCAACGTCGTTGCGTTTTGCCGCATCCTCAAGCAGTGCCGTACCCATCCCGATACGCATCCAAAACATCTGAGGAGTCTCAATCGATGTTTTGGTATTGGGGTTCTCGATGAAATATCTTGAAGAAAGGATCTCGAGGCCCATGTATTCAAATAGGCTGTCGTTGTCGAGTTTAAGAGACTTGGATAATTTATCCAGATCAAAGTCGAGCATGCGAGCATCAAGATAACCGTTTGCTACCGCGTCTTTAATATTCTTTATAAAAACTTTGGAGTGGAGTTCCGGCAATTTGGCATAGTCAAAGCCGGCGCCAAAAACATCTTTATATAATTTGTCGAGCAAAAGGCCCGAGGCTACTTTTGAATAAGCCGGGTCGCGCTCAATATTCGAACGAACAACCATTATAAGAGCGCGGGTCACTTCGATGGTAGTGATGCCGTCGTAAACTTCGGCTTGGCACTGGCGAGCTATTTCATTTACGTCAACATCTTTTTCTAGTCCTTTGGTATAACGTGAAAGCGTCTTAACAATTTTCTCGGTTGAGAATAATTCTTTGACTCCGGAACGCTTCACAACCATGAGCACATTTTCGGCGATCTTTTTTATGGTTTCTTTTTTCTTCTCTTCGCGGATTTTGGAGTGCTGATAGCGATAAACGATGTAGGCTTTCGCAACATCGTGAAAACCGTTCTCCATAATGTTCGTTTCGACCGCGTCCTGTATCGCTTCAACCGGAGGGATAGCTTCCGTAAATTTGTTATCAATTAATATAACAGCCGAGTCGGTAATTTCTTTTAATTTCACCTTGTCGATGCCGCCACGCACCGCGATAAAGGCCTTTTCAATGGCAAGGCTTATTTTCTCACGATCAAAATCAACCAACGTTCCGTTTCTCTTTTTAACTTTTTGTATCATGTCTTTTATTTATTACAAAACCAAAAAACTTACGCACCCGCGTAAGCCAATAAGAATACTTTTAGAGTAAAAGCCGAATTATTGCCTGCGTGGGCTAGTGGGAGACGCGAGTCTCGTCTGTATGGGACCGGACTAATCCTGTTTGAACAAGAATCACCGTTACACGATAGTGTCGGATTTACACCGACTTCACCAAACAACCACTTTTAAATTTTAACTTTATAATTCTACCAAAGGCAAAATTTTAAAGCAATGAAACCGTACGGTTAACGTTATGGGCTGCGTTCTCGGCGAGCGGGCAAAAAATTTTTCCCCTCGCCCCCTCCATTCTTATCCGCAAGCTTTTAAACCCACGCAGTGAGCGGGATACCGGAATCGAACCGGCGCATCGATCTTGGAAGGATCGTGTACTGCCATTATACTAATCCCGCAATTTTCTATTCTGACTAGCGAGAGAGCCAAATGCGGATGTAACCATCCATGTTTGGGCCGAGCGAAGTCAGAAAATGGCTAAAAGCCTTTTATATTCTAGCTTGTTTACAACAATTGTCTAAATCCCTTGGCCATTATCAACCAATCGCTAATTACTAATAGCTGCCCATGGGTGGATCCTCGGTCGGCCCTTTCACGTATGGGCCGCCGGTCGGTCCGCGAAAGGTGCTATCAGTCGGGGCTTGGACGGTAGGAGAAAACCGGCTGTAAATATACGTTCCAATTGCAAAAATCGCAACAGCTAAGCCGATTACCGCCCAAATCTTTCTTACGTTCATCGAAGACATTTTATAGCAAGCCCATCAAAACTCAAGACTTCTGGCTGGAGTCCATGGCTCGCACGCCATATCCGCCGATGACAAGGCTCGCGGCGATGAGGACCAGATTTTTGACTACGAACTCGCCTTCGGTTGTAAGGAGAAAAATGTTGCCGTTTTGGAAAAACAATTCCGGATTAAAAAGGGGAGAGGCGAGCGTTCCGAACATTTGCAGCCATAGCAAGGCCAGTGTTGTGCGAAGAGCAAAGTTTAAAAGCAGGCCTAATCCGATCGCGATCTCCCAATATCCCAGAACGGCGAGGAACAGGTCGGCGGGCAG
This sequence comes from Candidatus Colwellbacteria bacterium RIFCSPLOWO2_01_FULL_48_10, assembly GCA_001817755.1. Lineage (GTDB taxonomy): Bacteria > Patescibacteriota > Minisyncoccia > UBA6257 > Colwellbacteraceae > 2-01-FULL-48-10. Next base: position 35,723 of record MHIY01000012.1, on the reverse strand, counting down.
AAACGAATATGTTTCGGCGATAAGGTTCGCCACGGGGCTTGCCCCGATGAGTTTCAACGCGCCGAACCAAAGAAAAACAATTCCCAGGGTTACGCGCAGCGTTGGCACGCCCCAGCGGTGCATTTCTTTTATGAATATCCGGTCGAATTCAGCGAGGTTCATATGATCATTCTACACCAGAATACTTGGCTAGGCATACATCTAGGTCTTTTGAATTTGAAAACAAGCAAGTGTTGAAGCCCAGTTTTTGAGCTTTTTCTATATTTTTCACCTTGTCATCAACAAACAACGCCTCTTCGGCCTTCAGCCCCATCACGCGGAGAAGAGATAAAAAGAATTTATCGGATTCTTTCGACATGCCATGTTCGGCAGAAAAATAAGCTTGCTCAAAATCTTTTAGATCGGCCTTTTCCTTGATTATGCTTAGTTTATCGAGCGGGCAATCTGAAAGGATTGCTAAGCGATATTTTTTTGCTAAATCTGGTATCTGTTGCCAAAGCGCGGCGTTGTTCTCAACATTTAATATATACGACTTGATTGAGACAGTTTCTTCTTCAGACAACCCGAATATTGCTTTTATATTGGTCCAAAATTTTTCAGGCGGAAGTTCGCCGCTACCCCATCTGGCATCTAATGTCCCCATTTGTTCCAGGGTTTCATTAAAACTTTTACCTATTATTTTAGATAGTTTACTCACGTAACCGGCACAATTCGTATCGTCAAGAACACCATGCCAGTCGAAGATTATTGCTTTAAGCATTAGTTTTGTGATGTGGCTTATAAAATAAAATTGCTTCGCAAACACCAAATTTGAAAAAAAACCTGTAAGAAACTATATTTAGGCCTGCAAGCTCTCGTCGTTCAACGGATAGGACGGCTCCCTGCGAAGGAGCAAATTGAGGTTCAATTCCTCACGAGAGCACAACGAAGTGAGGAATTGAACGAAGGGTGGGTCGGTCCGACCCGGGTCGGACCGTGTCGGAGACCTCGAGAACCGAGGGTTCTCGAGGCGTAGCCCCGCCTTGGCGGGGCGAGCAGCGAAACTCCCACGAGAGCATTTCAATTGGTTAAGCGCGGTTTCAAATCCTCAGCATCCTTGCCAGAGACTCTAGCAAAGATTCTTCATATTCTACTTGAGAAAGGTAATGATTCAATTTTGCCGCTACGCTTGATGGGTCGCTTATGGGAATTTTGATAGCGACTTGAAAACGGCCGGACGGTGTTATGACAAGGCGTTTTTTGGTCTCTATCTCGGCAATTGAGAAATTTTTAAGCTCTTTGTATTCCCAAGTTTTTGTTCCGATGGATAATCCTTTATCGTCGATGCGCAGGGTAACGAGGGCGGGCTTTTTGAATTGTCTCATGATCAATATCATCCAGATTACGGCAATGAGTGTTGTGAAAGTGCGGTCCCCAAAGAACCACGCAAGCGCGGCCGCGCTCGTGGCCAAGATGCCGAACACAATGTGCCAGACGATTCCCTTGGGTCGATATTCAAATTCGGGAACCAACAGCTCCAAGTCAGACATAATAATTTATCTTAATCTTACACACTTTGAATTACGAAACGGTTTCTGAGGATTTCTTTCAAATTTTGTGATGAAAATTCGATAATGTGAGGACGGACTAGCCAGAGGTTAATTCGACGAGTAGTAGCGGATTTTCAGCCAAAATTTGAGAGAAAGACCAGAAAAATATCATTGGTATTATATCACATATGTCCGTTTCGTAATTCAAAGTTACACCCAGAGGCAAGAGTTGGCTAAAGCTCTTTTTAATGCGAGAATTGCGAAAATGAAGTTATTAATTCCCAAACCAAAAGAAACCCTTATCGCGACTGCCCGGCGGATAGGTTACGTGCTCCAACATTCGAATCCGGGCGAGCAGGCCTTTACGCGCGACCTGGTGCGCGGCGGCTATCCGCGTTTTCACTTGTACGTAAAGGAGAGAGATGCAAATAACTGGGTATTTAATCTCCATCTGGACCAAAAAAAGCCGGTCTACGAAGGGCAGACCGCGCATAGCGGGGAATACGACGGTTCTGTGATCGAGGAGGAAGCCATGCGTATGTGGGCAATACTGAAACCGTAGATAGCGACATGGCTCGTTAGTGCCGAAGCTCGATAGCATTGTTGATTACAACAAAGTCTAGTTCTTTAGTAAGTCTTGAGTTACTAGACTGCGAGTTCCGCTTCGCGGAACGAGGAGCTAAGAAGCTAAACGCCCTGGTAATCCAGAGCGCTATCGAGCTAGTTAGCTATTTCCTTGTGGGTTTCATGGGCCTCTGAGATTGACGGGGAGCCTGTTTCTTGCCGCAGTTCCGGCAGGTTCGGGACAAGATAAGCTTTGCCTTTAGGGTTTTCTTTTCAAGCGGATATTTGCAGTTGAAACAATTCATCGAAGTTATTATACCACAATCTCGTTGTCTGGCGCATTTTCGCCTACGGAGGTTTTGATGTCGGCCCCAAAATTCATTTTTTCTTCATACCGAAAATAGTTGTAAGTCGGGCTATCTGATATACTTTTGAACATGAAAACAGGTTTGTATGCGTTGCGCACCGACAGCGACCTTATACTGGATGGCGAGGGTAAAAAGTATTCGTTGAAGATTCGCGACCTTGCCGCCGAAGACAAGCCGCGCGAGAAACTTGCGAAATATGGCCCTTCCGCCCTTTCGGTCAAAGAGCTTCTGGCAGTGGTTTTGAACACCGGCACCAAAAAAGAAGGTGTCTTAGAGATGACTGCTCGCATCAGCCGTGAATACGGCGAAAAGATGCTCGTAAACCAGAAAAATCCGGGTAAGTTGGCCGAAGACTTGGGAATACCGGCGGGGAAAGCGGCGCAGATAGTAGCCTGTTTCGAGTTGGGCAGAAGGTTCTATGAGCGCAGAGGATCGGTGGCCACGATAAGGACTGCGAAAGACGTCTATGAGTATCTGAGCGAGATGCGTGACTTGCCCAAAGAGTATCTACACGGAATATACATCGACGCCCACCACCGCGTGGCGCACGACGAGGTTATATCCATCGGCACAGTGAATTCGAATCTTATACATCCGCGCGAAGTTTTCCGCCCGGCGATAGAATACGGGGCGGTTGGCGTGATCTTGGCGCACAATCATCCCTCCGGCGTGGTCAATCCGAGCGAGGCCGACATCGAAGTTACAAAACAGATCGTCGCTACCGGAAAGATCCTTGGCATCAACCTCTTGGATCATGTTATAATAGCCAAAGATAAATTTGCGAGCATTGAAATAAATTATGACTAACATGGAAAACTCGCAGACAATTTCTGCAAATCAGGTCACGATCTGCGGCGATGCGTGTTACGGCGGACGCAAGATATCTTTCAATGCGCCGATGGTCTCGGACGCCGCATCGGAAGAAAAAAGCAAAGTCTTGGGAGAGTATTTTGGCGACATCTATCTCATGTTCCTGCGCGAAGTTACTGCTTTTTCGATCAAAGCGGAGAGTACCGACGCAGAACACGCGAGACTAAAAAGTCTTCTTAACGAACTCATAAGAGTCAGAACTGATCTTCAGGGGAAATAGGGGTTGCGGCAATTAGTTGCCGAGTTGGCTAACTGCGCCTAGCAGCTTGGTCTAGGTTTGCTATCATGGAGGCATGGCTGAATTGTTGAATTCCAAGAGAGTAGTTTTTAAGGAAGGAAAGCAAAGGGCGTTTATCGAAAATATTCTCACTAAGAGTGGTAGATCTATTAAAGAATTGGCGAATTTTTTAAAAGTTAGCGAGCGCGCAATTAGTGATTGGCACCGCGAAAAGTTCTTAATGCCGCTCCTAACAGTTAGAAAGCTGACGAGGCTTGCATCGATTAAGGTGCCTAAATTTGAAATACGCGGGCGCTATGATCATGTTAGAATCGCTGGTTCTCTTGGTGGCAAAGCTATAATCGCAAAATATGGATCAGTTGGCGGCGATTCAGAAAAAAGGAAAACCGCTTGGAGGAATTGGTGGAATCGCGAAGGCAAATTTATTAAGAACAAGATATTAGAACCGAAGCAGATCAAAATACCAACTGAGAGCAGTGATCTTGCTGAATTCGTTGGGATCATGATGGGTGATGGCGGCGTATCTGAAAGACAAATATCTATAACACTGCATTCAATCACCGATGACCAATATAAAGATTTTGTCGTTAAATTAATTAGAAAACTTTTCGGGGTAATGCCCGGAGTGCACAAACGTGGCGATTCTCTAGCTAATACAATTTTTGTCTCAAGAACAGAACTGGTTAAGTTTTGTACTAATGGACTTGGTCTGCCCTTAGGCCACAAGATCAAGCAACGGCTAGATATTCCTGATTGGATAAATGCTAGTAAAGATTTTCAGATTGCATGTCTTAGAGGATTGATTGATACTGACGGATCTGTTGTCATCCATAAATATAGGGTTGGCGGCAAAAGATATAGTTATAAAAAAATAGAATTCTCAAGTGCTTCTAGGCCCCTGTTTGAATCTGTTGTCGAGATCCTCACAAAACTAGGTCTGAACCCTAACCGCAACAAAAGGCATCTAACAATTAGCGCCTCAAAGAACGTAGAAAAATATTTCAAGATCATTAGTTCTCATAACCCAAAACACTTGAAGAGATACAAAGAATAGACTACCCTGAGTTATGAGTTTTGGAGGCGTGGCTGAGTGGCCGAAAGCGGCAGGTTGCTAACTTGTTAGGGAGGTAAAACTCCCTCGAAGGTTCGAATCCTTCCGCCTCCGCAAATTAGATTAGCTCTTACTTCCTACACTTTTCTTGAGGGGAAGATAGGACATTAGAACTTTATGGTAAAATTCTGAATATGTTAAATAAAAAAGGATTTATTGCGTTGCCAATTTTAATTGGTGTTTTAGTTGTTCTGGGAATTATTGGCGCCGCTGGGTTCGCCATTTATAGAAACAATTCGGCGACTACAACTAATAACATTGCACCAGCGCCGGCTGATATAAGCCCATCCCCAAATAAATCACCAATACTTGGAGAAACCTCTGTTTCTTTCACGAAGACTGATTCAAAGATACTGTTTAAAACAGAGATTAATTTAAGCTTGCCAATTATATATTATGGTTTTCCGGATCCTGATAAATCGAAGAGAGATCAGCGAAGAAATATAGTAACCGTTTATAACGAAGATGACGGTTTTGATCCGGTAGGGATTCCCAATATAGACCCAGGAAAGTATCAGTGGACAGCTCTTGTCTCTAATAGTTTACAAAATCCCAAGGTATATCCAGACGCATCAGTTTCTGACAGTTTGTTTAGCTATCAAGTTAGCCCTACGAAAGATAATATTTTATTTGTCATGGACTGGAATCGATCTTATACGGAATGGGGGCCAAATTTTGGCACGCCGCACTTACTTCCAGATAGCGGATATAAAATCTATCTTTATTCACTGACCGATCCAAATAAAGGATTACAAATTATCCCACCCATGATTTTCGGAAATTATGCGATTCCAAAAATTGAAGCCTTTGATGATAGCGGAAGATACGCCGTTATAGATCTATTTAGATGTTGGGGTTGTGGAGAGCATGTGCCATATAGGATGCTTCTTGATACAAAAACTTTACAATCTAAAAATATTGGTGAGGTTATTGAATTCAAATGGCGTGATAATGGAGCTTATGAATATAAAGAAGTTGTTGCTGGCAGCGAAAATTGCCCTGAAGACGGTCAATGCATAGAAGATCCAAATAAATCGCCTCTTAAAACCGGTCAATTCTGATCTTCAATCCAAATCTGACGTTGCATTACTTCATAGAAGGTACGTGGAATAGACCAGCATTCATCTCAAAATAGGTTCTAACATCGTCCACTACCCTCCGCAAATACAAATTCAGTGCCCATTTTGGGCGCTGAATTTGTATATGGAGGCAAGGATTCGAACAGCGGAAGGGGTCGGGAAACCGCGACCGGTTTCCCGTGTCGGAGATTATTCAAAACGGGGGTTGCTTTTTCGAGTTATCAATTTCTCTCTTCAATTCCACCATTTTTAACTCCCGATCTATCATAAATTTGTTCATTTTCTCAATTTCTTCAGAGCGTTTCTTTTCGGCCTCCTCAACATTCTTTTTATCGGTGATGAGGAATCTGACCGAAATATATCTTTCTGGCTTGCCATCGGATCCAAGGATCGGAGCTATTGAAGTATCAACCCAATAGTATGTGCTATCCTTAGCTCGATTCTTGATTTCTCCTCTCCAGACTTGGCCACTCGAGATCGTTTTCCAAAGATCAACAAACACCTCATCAGGTTGCTGATGTGATTTTAATATCCTGTGATTCTGTCCGAAAAGTTCGGGTAGAGAATACTTGGAAACCTCAATAAACTTATTATTGGCGTAGAGAATGTTTCCTTTATTATCGGTCATTGAGACGAGTGCCGTCTTGTCGAGGGCAGTAAGGAGCCCTTGATAATCCTTTTCGGTTAAATTCTGATCTAATCCTAATGGCATTGTTTTAATATCCGCTAAATTCTTCCGTTTTTATATCGTTATCAATTATACCAAGTTTTGTGAGAATTTCTCTGCCAGCCTTTACCATCCCTGGCGGGCCTGCGATATACCAAAGAGGATTTTGATTTATAAGAGGCACAATATATTTTTCTTCTAAAAGACCCAATATCTTAATAACTCGCAGGCGAGGGTTATTCTCTAAAATTGTATCAAGTTCTGGTAAATAAGCCGAGCTCCCAATACTTCTATTAAAATATGCAAGAGTTATGGAATAGGGCATTTTATTATCGGTTATAAATTTCATCATACTTAAAAATGGACTGATGCCAACGCCGCCAGCTATGAACACGATTGATCTCTCAAAATCATTTGGCAGGGTAAAGATACCAGCTGGACCCTCGAGAACAATTTCTTCTCCGTTCTTCATACCGAACAACTCTTGTCTGAAGGCTGTTTCTGATTTACGCATTACAATTCGGAGAAGAGGTAGTTCATTCGGGGATGAAACAACCGAAAAATCTCTAAACTGTTCTCTGGTTTCAAGATTTTTTAGATTGGGCAATGTGACGGTTACGTATTGGCCCGCCTTAAAGTTAAAACCATCAATATAAAAAGCAGCCTCGAAAGTATTATCAGCAACCAATTTGATTGACTCTACTTTTGCTATTAATTTCATTAGATTCTCTATTTTCACGTAGCTCCGAGAACAAGCGTGATATCATATCATTATGACACAATACCACAGAGTTCCATTGTTTCTCTTGAGAGTAGGAACCGGTTGGCTTATGTTCTACGCTGGTATTACCAAGCTAATGGACCCCAGTTGGTCTGCGATCGGCTATCTCCAAAACGCAAAAACATTCGGAGGGTTTTATAGTCTATTTACCGGTCCGAATATATTGCCGTTTATAAATTTCATAAACGAATGGGGCTTAACACTTTTGGGCATCTCATTGATACTGGGCGTATTTGTGAGATTCTCATCAATTCTTGGAATCGCTCTAATGCTCCTCTATTACTTCCCAGTTCTTGAGTTTCCTTATATCCCAGGCGCCCACGCTTTTATCATTGATGAGCATATCATTTATGCTTCAATTCTATTTTTCTTTGCGACTTCAAGGCCCGGCAGAGTTTGGGGGCTTGAGAATTGGTGTTCAAATTTGCCGATTTGCTCTAGGTATCCAAGATTGAGAGAATGGCTGGGATAAATTTATGGCTTTTATGACCGGCCGTGAGCTAAAGACGATCGAGTTGAAGAAAGAGATAGAGTCGTTGAAAACTAAACTATTGAAAGCCAGTACGTCGCCCATTCAAAGACAAGCTTAAGATCAGATCTCTTTTGGCGACAACGCGTGTGATTTGAACATAAGCAGGCAAAGCATTGCGATCGACGCGATCGAAACGGCAGTGAATGCAAAAGATGCGCCGGCTTGGTCTATCAATAAGCCAAGCGAAATGGGTCCGATAAGGCTTCCAACATCGCCTATGGCCTGCATGGCGCCGGAAAGGCGGCCGTAATGCTCAGGCCGGATGATGCGGGTCGTGATGCCGTCGCTCGCGAGGTTTACGACCTCAAGGGCGCATTTTATGAGAAACGCAAGGCCTAAGTGGAAAATGTAGACGTCTGTTTGCCCTAGGGCGAAGATGAGAAACGCGGCGATTCCTAGTCCCCAGAAGATGCCGTTTTTCTTATAGCGGTCGGCGATCTTGCCCCAGAATGCGCCGAAGACCGCCGGTATCGCCATAACAGCCGCTATGAGGACTGCCTTTTCGATGCTTGCGCTATCGGCGTACGTGAGAATAGGAATGAAAAAATCTATGACCGGGCTTATCAGGCTGAGGAAAAATACCAGGAAGCCTATCAGTTTAAGTCCCGCTCCCCATTCTTTTATTTCGCGGATCATGCTGGCGTATGCGCCGTCACGGAGCACGTCTTTTACGCCGTCTTTCATTGACTCGTGGTTGTCGGCGCGGAGCTTGGATATTATCCAGATGGCGATGAGGTGCGACGGTATTAGAAGTAGAAATAGCCAGTGGACCTCGACGACCTTGATGAGGAAGATGCTCGAGAGCACGGCGAGTATCCACCAAAAAGTGGACATTGACTCGAAATATCCGAAAGCGGTCGCGATTTTGTCCTTCGGGACGTGGCGCATGAAATACGCGCTGCGCCCGACACTGTCGAGGGCGTAGGCCGTGCCGTTTAGGGCTTTGGTGAGAACGATGAACGCGGCTATGCCGGTCGCTCCGGCCAAAAAGTAGCCGATGCCGATGAACGGATACATGGCGAGCCCGATGATAATGAGGGTTTTGGCCGCCACCTTATCGGCGAGCGCGCCGATCGCTGGCAGCGAGATCAGGAACATGACATCAAACACCGACGAGAATAAGCCAGTCTCGGCATAGCTGTCGGCGAATGAAAATATGAAGATGGGTAAGAGCGCCTCAAAGAAGCCCCAGCCGATCCACCTTATGGTCGTGGCGAAGGTTATAAGGCGCACTCCGGCGGGGATGGCTCTTCTGCGGTGATGGATGTTGTGCATGCGAATCGAATTAATATAACAGTTATTGCGTGAGACAACCAGATTTTGAGAAAAAGAAAACCCCCCGCTTTCGCTTTGGTTTTTGGCCATTACGAAGTGGGAGGGTGGGGGATTGCCAGAGGTATTGGGCTGTTAACCATGGACTAGTCGACTGGCAAATCGACGTGAACGGAGCTACCGCGGGATTTGGTTGCGGTCCGGCCACACCACTTACACTGTCCGGCCAGCACTCCTTGCTTGTGGTCTGTGTGCCACAAGAACATGCAGTGCATGATTCCCCGCCGGTCATCCCAGCGGATGCCTTCCATGCATCGCATCTTCTGCAGATTAGAAAGAGCTCGGCCGAGCGGAATCATCATAGCTAGGGCGATAATCGCGATCCACATGATGTATGTCATCTCATGCCTCACTGGAATTAAACCAGCTACCTTTAGAAAAGTCCATATTTGTTTGTTGTAGACTGATTTTTGTGCTATTTTTAGCCCATTGTTATGACTTTAGCTAATGAAAACAAGGGATTTCTGCCGAGGCCGCCGATTGTCGCGGTTATGGGTCACGTTGACCACGGGAAAACCTCTCTCTTGGACTACATCCGCAAGACCAATAAGGCCGAGCGGGAAGCAGGTGGGATAACTCAGTCAATCGGCGCTTATGAAATAGACGTACCGCATGCTAATCAGCCTAAATCCGCGTCTAGAAAAATAACATTTATCGATACGCCTGGGCACGAGGCTTTCTCGAAGATGAGGGCGCGCGGTGCGACTGTCGCGGATTTTGCGATTTTGGTGGTCGCAGCCGACGAGAGTATCAAGCCGCAGACGAGGGAATCTATAAAAATTTTAAAAGACACGAGTACACCGTATGTCGTTGCGATAACCAAGATTGATCGCAACAATGCGGATATTGAACGGGTGAAGAATGATCTGATGTCCGAGGAGGTCTTGCTCGAAGGAGCCGGCGGAAATGTGAGCTGGCAGGGGGTTTCGGTTAAAACCGGCGAGGGAGTAAAGGAGCTTTTGGAGACGATACTGCTGCTTTCCGAAGTCGAAGCATTGCAATACAACCCGCTGGCAGCTGCGCGCGGGTTTGTGCTCGAATCGCATAAAGACAGCCGCCGCGGGGTCGTGGCGAGCGTTATCATCAGGGAAGGCGTTCTGAAAGAAGGCGATAAGATTGCGACTTACAGCGCATCCGGCCAGGCAAGATTTCTTGAAAATTTTTTGGGCAAGCGCGCGAAGTCGCTCGCGCCGTCTTCGCCCGCGTCGATTGTCGGTTTCGAAACGATACCCAAGGCCGGCGAAGAGTTCTGGGTCGGGGAAGCGGAGGCGGGCGCGAGGGCCGACACGTCTGCAAAAAGCCATGAAGAAAAAGAGACCGGACGGCTTAAAGTGGTTTTGAAAGCCGAGATGTCGGGTTCGCTGGAAGCTTTAAAACAGCTTATTGAGCCGATGGCGCAGATCGTCGAGATGTCGGTCGGCGACATAACGGCCGCCGACGTAACCCATGCCGTAAACACCGGGAGTGTGATAATCGCCTTCGGCGTGAAGGGCGACAAAGCCACCGAGAGTCTGGCGCAGATCCGCAAGGTCAAGATATTTTCGTCGGACATCATCTACGAACTTTTGAAAGAAGTCGAGGCGTATATAAAACACGAGACCAGTTTTCAGCCGGTGGGCGAACTGGAGGTATTGAAAGTTTTTGACAACAAGGCCGGCAAGCAGATGGCGGGCGGTAAAGTGGTTAAGGGTATGGCCAGGAACGGCGCAAAAATCGAAATCGTGCGGGGCGGGGAGAAGGTTGGGATGGGGACGATAGCCAACCTGCAGAGCAAGAAAAACAATGCGGCCGAAGTTATTGCCGGCAATGAGTGCGGCATGTTGATCGAGGCCGATGCGAAGATAATGGTCGGGGACACAATTAAGTATTTCTAATGAATTCTTACCGATCGGAGCGGCTCGCGAGCGTGATGCAAGCCGAGCTCAGCAAGCTGATATTGAAGGAGATAGACGTTCCGCCGGGCGTTTTGCCGACTATCAATTCGATCGAGTTTTCGTCGGACACGAAAAACGCGCGCGTAGGCGTGGCCGTTTACCCGGAGGCACGGGCGAAAGAAATCATCAAAAATCTGCAGTCTTCCGCCGGGCGACTGCATTATTTGCTCATCAGGATAATGAACATAAGGACCGTGCCGATATTGGAATTTTTCCTGGACCGCGGAATGGAAAACGCCGCCGCGGTGGAGAAGGTATTTATGAAACCTGTTTTTCGCGGGGGAAGATCCGCGAAGAAGGGGGATATCGAAAAGCCCTACTTCGCTAAAGTTTCGAAGGGTAAAAAAGTTGATAAGGATTCACAAAATCGGTAGACTAATATGCAGTTTGGCGCCATTGCTAAGTGGAAAAGCGAAGGTCTGCAAAACCTTTATGCGCGAGTTCGATTCTCGCTGGCGCCTCAAAAACATGCAACCATTCGAGATGAAAGATCCTTTTTCCGCCAAGGCGGAAAAAGATGACAGGGCATTGCTCGATGAGAGCGGAGTTACTGTCAGTGCGTTTAATAGCGGCGTTTAATAGCGCCATGAATGTCATGACGTTTTCCAGTTAAAGAATCTTCCTGATTCTTGAGAAAAATAAATGCGGCTGAGGGCGCAAGTGCGCGCATCAGCCGCGGGTTCCGACAAACTGGTCGGAGCAGATTTGGGGCTACCGGAATCGAACCGGCGCCAGGTGAAAGCCCGGCTATGTCACCATGAGGATTATGGATGTTGTTGGTGTGGTGGTCTGAAAGATCCTCATCAGACTTTGCCCCATTAGGTAAAGAAGGAACAAGTGGTACCGGCCGGGTTTGAATCGGCTCCTCTCCCAACCAAGACCTTGCGGTCTTGGATTTCAGAAGAACTCCCCGGCCGCGGCGTTTACACACCCGCCTGGGGAGACTCCTCCCGCCGTTTAACGAGCGAACGCCTAGTAAGATTCTTCAATTCGGCGCGTACAACGTCACTGGGCAGGTTTGCTTGTGCCTGATCCTCGCTCCATTCGGCTTGGTTTCCTTTTCCGCGAGGTGGAGCGGGGTAACCAGCTATTGAAGCGAGAACATGAGGATTTTGCTTTGCCACTCGGCTTGGCCCTCGTGAGGGCGAGAACAGGACTACCCGGGTATCTAATCCGGTTTGCACCCCATCCTTTCCGAGCGAATATCCTTTTAGGCTTCATTTCGGAGATTACGGTACCGTTTAGGTTGTTAAGCGCGAAGCTCTTGCTTCGCCTATCAGAGAGGATAGTCTCTCGGTTCTTACTTTGTCAAACGTATTAAAATAGATATACTTGCAGAAGTAATTTGCTCGGGTGGCGGAATGGTATACGCGCAACACTTAAAATGTTGTGAGGTTCATCCTCATGAGGGTTCGACTCCCTCCCCGAGCACCAAAACAAAACGAGACGGAATATTCCGTCTCGTTTTGTTTCCTTTTGATTCAAATACCGCTAGCTTTCGTATGGGCTTTTTAGAGACGGAGCGTCAACGAGGGCCGTAGTTTCCTCCACTCCCTTTACTCCGACCTCGACGGTTGTCGCGGCTTCAAGGTTCCTTATCCGTTCATCTAACAGACTCATCCTTGACCTGGTGTTTGTCAATTCATCTTGTGCGGTTTGAATTGCTGGCTCATTTAGTTCCATTGTAGAATTCGTCAGCCAGTTCATCAACATTATTTCCTTATCTTTTAATTCCGACAATTCTTGCTTGGCATCGGAGAGTAATTCCAAATTATCCGCCTTGATTTCTTCTCTTGATCTTGGTTTTTTCCCCTGAAATTGTTCAAATCGCATATTAATCAGATTTTACTTTTATTTTCTTCGACTTATTGCGGTGAATTTTCGGTAGGCGGATTACGAGCAGACCGTTTTTGAGCGCCGAGTGAGCTTTTTCGGGGTCGACTTCCTGGGGAAGTATGATGGAGCGTGAGAACTTGCCCCAAAAACACTCTTTATAGAAATAGTCGCTCTCGGCTATCTTTTGTTCCTGATGCCGCTCGCCGCGGATGGTGACGGACTCGCTCGTGACGTCGATTTCGATATCGTCGGGCTTAACCCCGGCGATGGTGGATTCGACCACGATTTCGTCGGGTGTTTGGTAGACATCAACAGTCAGCTGGCCTTCACCCTCGTCGCTTATTTTTTGCAGTTCGCTATTGTCGCGTTCCATGTTTCCTCATTATATCAAAGTTGCGAAGAATAAAGAAGGCGATTATGACGAGTAAAACCGTTCCATAAAGCACGCCATTTTCGAAATACAGGATAAGGATATTGAAAAGGCTATGGATCGCCGATGCGAGGATAATGCCGTATAATAGACGTTTTTTCATCCAATAGAAGCCGACGAAACCCGCGAGTAGGGCGTGCAAAAGTACTGCGCCGAACATGCGAAAGGCCATGACGTGAAATGGATTCGCGGCTATGAAAACGAGAAAGAGGTTTTCTAGGGCGGCGAAACCCATGGCGCCGGTTACCATATAGATCATTGCGTCCACGGGCTCGTCAAAGAATTTGCTTTTTCTGATAACGGCATAGACTGCGAGAAATTTTATGGTTTCTTCTACCAGTGCGTGTGCGAAGGTGCCGAAAATAGGCCGAACACCGGCATATTCGGGCAAGAGCAGGCGTACGAACCAGTAGATGATTGCGATGGCAACTATCCCGCCGATGAATCCTGAAGAAAAAACCTTAGCCAGCATTTTCTTCGGTTCAGGGTTTTTACGGTCCTCCAGAAGAAATATTCCGGCCCAGACCAAAGCTGGAACGATCGCCAAGGCTATATTGACCGCTGAGGCGGCTGGGTGCTCGCGAAGAAAGCCAAGGCCGTTCGCAATGTGAGCCGTTATTTCTACCATTCCTCGATGATGAGCTGGTTTTTCATGCCCGGCATAAGGCTCCAGATCTCTTCGGTCACGAACGGCATGAATGGGTGGAGCATTTTCAGCGATCCGCGGAGGATGTTCATGAGCGTTGCCTGCGCGGCGGCGCGGTCGGCAGTGTTTTCGGTCGCGGCGAGGCGCGGCTTATAGGCCTCGATGATCTTGTCGGCAAAGGTGTGCCAGACGTAGTGGTAGATGGTGCTGGAGGCTTGGTTGAGGTCGTAGGCCTCAAGATAGTCGGTCACGATCTTTTTGGTTTCGGCGAGGCCGGCGTCGTTCGCTTTGTCCTCGTCGGTGAAGGCGGGAGACACGGAGCTTTCCCTGTAACCCGTGAGTACGAAGCGGGCGATGTTCCAGACCTTGGTGGAGAAGTTGCGGTAGCCGCGGATCTTGTCTTCCAGTAGGGGAAGGTCGGTGCCGGGAGTGTTCCCGACGACCAAGCTCATGCGGAGCGCGTCGGTGCCGTACTTGTCCGCCAGCTCGATCGGGCTCACCACATTGCCTTTGGACTTCGACATTTTCTTGCCCTGGGCGTCGTTCACGAGGCCATGTAGGTAGACGGTATGGAACGGGACCTGTTTTGCGAGATAAAGGCCGAAGATCACCATGCGAGGTATCCACTTGAAGATGAGGTCGTGGCCGGTTTCCATTACGTTGGTCGGATAGAAGTTTTTGAAGTCAGCGCCAGCTGGGTAACCGAGCGCGAGGAGCGGCCACTGGCCGGAAGAGAACCACGTGTCGAAGGTGTCGGTGTCTTCTTTGAGCTCTCCGACCTGGCCGGTCAGGCCGCACTTCACACAGGCTCTCAAAGCGTTTTCAAGGTCCGCAAATCCATCACCGCACTTTACACAGATCTTTGCCGGGATCTTGATGCCCCAGACGATCTGGCGGGAGATGTTCCAGTCGGTGGTGTTCCGCATCCAATAGAGGAATATCTTTTCGTAATTCTCGGGAATGAACTTTATCTTTCCATCCTCGACCGTCTTGATCGCCAGCTCGGCAAGCGGTTTCATTTTCACGAACCATTGGTCCTTGACCTGCGGCTCTATGGCTGTGTTGCATTTATAACAGCGCTTTACCACATGCGAATATTTGTCGTCTACCTTGACAAGTAAGCCTTTGTTTTTTAGCTTTTCAACTATCTTTTCTCTGGCTTCAGATATTTTTGTGTCCGCGAATTCGTTCGCTACCGGCAGCAGCTTGCCGCGCCAGTCTATGATCTGTTCGATGTCGAGCTTATATTTTTCCGCCAGTTCGAAGTCGACCTGCGAGTGCCAGGGAGTGATGGTCATCGCTCCGGTACCGAAGGCCGGGTCTATTACGGGGTCCTTGATAACAGTCGCCTGGATAGGGCCGTTTATCCATTCGACTTCTATTTTATCGCCATGATTCCATGCTTTATATTTCTCGTCATCAGGATGCATGACCACGTACTTGTCGGCGAATTTTGTTTCAGGCCGGGCGGTCGCGATCGTGAAAGGCCCGTATTTGAAATAGTACAGCCTAGATATCTCCTCGACATTTTCGGTTTCCACGTCTGAGAGGGAAGTTTGGTGCTTGATGCACCAGTTCACGATGCGCTTGCCGCGGTAGACGAGCCCGTCGTCGAACATCTTCTTGAACGTCCGCTGAACTTCTTTGACGACATCGGTGTCGAGGGTGAACTTCTCGCGCGACCAGTCGCAGGAGGCGCCCAGGCTGCGCACATCGGCCTCCATGTGCTTTTTGTTCTCCAGCGTAAAGGCCATGATCTCCTTGAACAGCTCGTCCGGCTTCATCTGGAACCGCGAACGGCCCTCCTTCTCGAGTTTTTTCTCGTAGACGATCTGCGTTTCGAATCCGGCGTGGTCGGCACCTGGGATCCAGAGCGCCTTGTAGCCCTGCATCCGGCGGAAGCGGACCATGATGTCCTCGACAGTCATCGCCAGGGCATGCCCGGCGTGAAGCCGGCCGTTCGCGTTCGGGGGAGGCATGACGATTGTAAAGTTTTTAGGTTGTAGTTGGTAGTGAGTAGGTAGGCGATCAGGGTTAAAGAAGCCGGAGCTTTCCCAAGCTTTATATATCTTTGGCTCAACAATCTTGTGATCGTAGCGGGGGTCCATGGAGATAAGTGTAAATGGTATTAACCATTTGTTCCAACGTCGCTCGGCCCAAATGTAAATGAGCACATTTCCATTTGGCTCTCTCGCTAGTTGGAATAAAATTAAAAGTCCAAAATTGAAAGTTAGACAAAGAAAAAAGCCCCGATTGGAGCTTGTTCCGATTATCGTACCGGAACTTTCCGCCGAGGGTGCTTCTCCGACGGGGTGGAGATGTCTGACGGCAGAACGAGGCCGGGGCATCCACGCCGGGGTTGGGCGAGGTCGGCTCTCATGGTTCCGGGGTCGGCAAGCATGCAAGCCGCGCACCGTGCTGGAGACTGCATCATCCCATCCTCGCCTTCGATCAAGGATCCGTTCATCCAGGCGTGCTCGTCTTCGTATACGGGAGGAGGGCGCGAGATCTTTTTGTCGACTGCGGCGACGATCAGGTACACTGCGCCCACAAAGGCTGCAGCGATCAGAGCTTCTGCGTAGAGAGGGATTGCCAAAGTACATTACCTCCCACACTTTATATCAAATGTAGCCTACAAATTCAAACTGCCATTTGCTTCGATGGGGTAGCCAAGGATTTTGCCCGCCTTTTTCTTGAGGCCGAGGTATTGGATGTAACTTGCGGCGCCGATCATGGAAGCGTTGTCAGTATTGAACTCGAACTCGGGGCAGAAAAATTTGATGCCGGCCTCGTCAGTAGACTTTTTAAGCGCTGTGCGGAGGGCGGTATTAGCAGCCACACCCCCGGCGAGGATCACGGACCGCGCTCCGTATTCCTCGGCCGCGCGGAAGGTTTTTTTAACGAGTACGTCGATCGCGGCCTTTTGAAAGCTCGCTGCTATATCGCGGCGAGCCGCGGACCAACGCGGATCGGACGCGGACTTACGCGGAAAATGACCTGCCACGTTGCCGCGAAGCGGCTTTACGTGGTCGCGAACATAATACAGCACGGAAGTCTTGAGGCCGGAGAAGCTGAAGTCGTAGTTCTTGTGGTGGATCATCGGCCTTGGGAAGTTGATTGCGTTCGGGTCGCCCTTTTTCGCGAGTTTCTCTATCTCCGGGCCGCCGGGGTAGGGGAGGTCGAGGATGCGTGCCACCTTGTCGAACGCTTCGCCCACCGCATCGTCCTTCGTTTCTCCAATTTTTTTCCACTTATTCAGTTTCTCGAGGACCACGAGAATCGTGTGCCCGCCGGAGACAATTAAACCTATCGCCGGAAAATTAACTTTTAACTTTTTACTTTTAACTTTTGAGTTTTCAGTTTTCTCCTGAAGGAGAAAACTGAAAAGGTGTCCTTCCAGATGGTTTGCCCCGATGAGCGGCTTGTTATATTCCTTTGCCAATTCCTGCGCGAAATTTATTCCGGTCCAGAGAGCGGGCTCCAAGCCCGGTCCAACCGTCACTGCTATCAAATCGACCCCTAACATCAACCTCTCTGCATCTGATTTTTCGCCGTCTAATTTTAAATTTTGAATTTTAAATTTTGAATTTGAGGAATTTGCCAGTGTTACCAATTCTGCGAATAATAACGGCAAATTCCGAATGTGTTCGCGCTTTGCGAGATTGGGGACCACGCCGCCAAACGGGCGGTGGATTTCGATTTGCGAGGAGACCAAATGGGCAAGTACTTTGAACCGAGGCATATCTTTGACGCTTCCCTCAGCTTCCAAAAAGGAAATAGCGGTCTCATCGCAGGAGGTTTCAATAGCGAGGATTTTCATGCGGCAGACGTTGAAGTTGTTCTAATATAGCTCGCTGTGTGTCCCGATATTGATCAAGACAATAACGTCGCCGACCTGTTCATAATGAACTCGGACATCGCCGGTGATATCGAAACTTCTCACTCCTTTGAATTTTCCGGTCAAAGCGTGATTGTTAAGTGAATAATGAAATTGGTTTTCCATGAACACAGATAACCGTTCGAAGAATCTGCTCTGGATCTTCTTGTCGCGCTTTCGAAAAGTCTTCTTGAAATTCCGGTGGTATTCGATCTCCATCTCAGTTAATCCAAGAGAGCCCTTTTCAGGTCACGGACAGTATTGAACGGTCCAACAACATTACGCCTGTTTTTTATCTCCTCCCTGATCTTTGCGAATTCTTTTTCGGTTTCGACATTGAATTCCGGAGAAACATTGAATACGACGCGCCTCTCATCGACAAATTTCTTTAGAGTAGCGTTAATGACACTGCTCAAGTTCAGGCCCATCTCAGAGGCTAGCTTGGCCGCCTCCTCCTTGATGTTCTTGTCGATTTTTACACTCGTCGTTGTTTTCATAATACATAGTATATACTATGTATTGCACATTGCAAGAGCTAAGCTGGCAAGCATCTCATTAGTAACTAGCATCATATCCGCCTTGCGATCAATTATAGCAGCAAAACAAAAGATATCTTTTGTTTTTATTGGTAGTCCCAAGGGGAGTCTCACTGCTCGCCGCTCTTGGCGGCTGCGCTTTAAAACCCAGCGGTTTTAATATTTCCGCCACGGGAAAACTTCCGTTTCCCCGACCCCCTTCCCGTTCGCTTCCCCGGACTACAAAAATAAACCTAGTAAGGTTTATTTCGTTAGTAGACCTAAGTATATTTGACTGGAACCGAATTATCCAGGAATTGAGAGAATGGAAGCAGATTCAGACTAGTTTTGCTGCAACCTCTTAGTTCGTCCGAGTAGCCCACCATGCCACTCACTGTATTCTGGTGAATCTGACTTGGAACCGACCCCCCAGCCCAAAGAATCGGGTACTTATAGGCAATATAGTTAATGATTAGGATCCTAGAACGGGAGAGGGCGCCAGCCAAAGATACAAAATCTTTTTCAAAAGGGTGGTCTATGTCTGCATTTCTTTTTTGACTTATAGATATTCCTATATAAAACTTAGGTTAGTATCTTAATATCTTTGATACCACCCCTAATCTCGTTTGCTGCAAGCGGTTGACCACTTGCTGCAATTAGCAGCAACGAGCCGTCGAACTCGTATAACAACTTTTATTGTCTTATGAGAAAGACTTTTAGACCTGGCGAGGAAGCCAAGCGTTCAGGCCAATATGAAATTATTGGTCCACGTAGAGGCAACACAGGAAAAGAGCGCACCGTTACTAAGGGTGAGCCCTTTCCTCCTACTCCGAAGCCGGGGAGTAAATATAAACTCGTTGATCCCACTAAACACGGGAGGTAATCAACGTAGTTTGTGACGAATAATTGGGGGTGGTATTAAGGATATTATAGCAAATTATCAACCCAATTCCTTACGTCTTTTTTCTATAGCCCCCGTAAAACAAAACGTTCATTTGTAATCCAGAAAACCATTGATTTACTTGGTTATTTAACACCACAATGTCGGGTTTTGTTTTGCGGGGACTATAGCTGCTTAAATTCCTCCTTGGTCATCGGCTTATATACCGCCTTAATTAGGGTTACCAACTTTGTCGCTTGCGTAAGAGCTCCGTCATCAGAAATATCTTTACCGAATTTCTTTCGATAAATAGTCTTATACTTTTCTAGCATCTCTTTTGAGATCATAGATCACTAGCTTAGAAGATCATTAAATTCCGTATATCCTTTTGCTACTAAACGATTAATAAGATTCTTCGCTTCTTCCTTAGCTATATTCTCAGGAGCCTTTAAGGCCCTGGAAAGAATACTTCTTATCTCGCCTTTATTACCAAATATGGTCCAGCCAGGCTGATCTGGCATGACCAATTTATTGAGTATTCTTACCGCCTCAACCGGTAACACCTCAGTTATTTCAACCAATCGCTTGAATACAAAGTAATCAGACTGCGTTTCTCTACCGATTTCTAAAGCTTCTAAGTATTGGTTACTGGTCCATTTAGGATCAAATCTATCTGAAGAAAACCACCAACCAAAAGCAGACATTTCTTTCTCGTGTTCACTTTTATCTACAGAAGATTTTACTATTTCTAATCTATTTTCCCAGAGAAGTTTTAGCCTTTCTAAAGTGCTCGGATCAAAATCGCCTTCCTTGTTCTGTAGTAGGCGCCCGATAAAGCCTAAAGCGTGGCCTCTAAGGTCATCATTTGCTGCGTCCCAAAATTCTTTGAATAGGGAATCTGATAAACTTATTTGCCCTCGGCCGTAGAAAAGCATTAAATGTTCTGCCAACCTTTCATCTCTATCAGTAAATCTTTTACGCTTTTTATCTACTTTTCCTAGATTTTTTACTGCTTCCATATATTGTTCTTGAAGTAGTTTAAACGGATCATTATAGGCTGGAGTATATAGCATAAAAGTATTCCAAGCTCCTTTATAAAGTCGATCTTCTGGTTGTTTTATCGGGAAGATTTTATTTATATGATCTAATGTCCATTTTCTATCTAATAACAATAACCAAGGGAAGAATCTCGCATATACTGATCTGACTGCAATAGAAGGATCATTCTGAGGATCTAAATGCCATTCTAAAGTTTCCCGCACCTCAGGCATTAATAAGAATCCCTCCTTAATCTTTTCTTCACCATTCGGCTGATCTTTAACATATCTATATACCCAAAGAGCATATTCAATAACTGCATTCATGGCTTCACCACGAGTGGTATTTATTGCCAGGTGGTAGGCATCGTCTGTATTTTCCTCGCGTTTAATCTCATCGTCTGGAGTAGGATCGGGATCAAGAGTTATCTCTTTAAGAATTTGCCAAACTTTATCGCGAAGTTCATAAGGAATTTGATTATCATTCGCTCCTCTGGAAATTAGAGATGCGATAGCTTTTCTCGTCCAACTCCAATCAGGATCTTGATCCATTACTGTTCCTTTTCTTCCTAATATCTCCCTCGGTTGTCGAACAACCCATAGTGCCAACTCAAGGACTGGAAGCCAATATAGCTTATAATCATTTTGAATTATTTCAGAGAATGTTTGGATATAAGTTCTGACATATGTTGGGTCTAATTCTTTAAATTTCTCTGCGATTATAACAAAGTAATCTGGCTTAGATTTTATTGCTACTCCAAGCTCTCTCCCTAAACCTTCTTTGGTTGCACCAAAGCCATGAGAATCCTCCTTAGGTTCCCAAGTTTTAAGAATATGAATCATTTTATCTACGTCCATATTGATTAAGTCTTCAGCTTTAAATTCGCTAGTAGGACCAATCCATTCAGTTCTGTATGCAGCGAAATCCGGATGTTCTGGTTCCCCATACTTACTAATAAAATCAATATATCGGGTTCCCCAGATATCTGTTAAATCATCTTTTATATGTGAGAGACGATCTCTTTGCCAAACCTCTTTAAATTTCCTTGCCCTATCTGCTTCTATAGGATTCTCTCTATTTTGTTCCTCAATATGTTCTGTAATAACTTTAGCCTTATCAATCCAATCTAGTATTTTTTCCTTTTGCTCTCTGCTCAGCAAATGGAATCCCTTATTCATCAGCCGGGCGTATTCATGTTTAACATCAGAACTATCGAAAAGAGTCAGGTCAAGTAAATACTTATTCAACCACTTTATTGATTTTTCTGGATACTCGCTTAAGAGGTATAAAGCTATTCTGCGGAAAACTGTCCATTTTTTGCTTTCTAATTCTTCTATAAGATCTTCTACTATTGTTGGATTTTCCTGAATCATCTTTAACCCAATATCCCTAATCGCTGTTATAAGAGCATCCTCAATATTTTCGCGGTCCCTATTTTGGTCATGATCCTCAATTGCTGGCCGCGAAATATAAGACAGATCTTCATAGTTATCAATATTATCCTGGCGCGCTTCACGTCTTAATTTAAAATATTCAGAAAGTAATTCAGAAACTAGAGAGAAGGAATATTTAGGATTAAGTTGTATTAATGTCTGAAACTCTTTTTCTAAAAACTCATTATAATGCCAATGGTCTAGTCGCGTTTTTGGATCTCGAAGTGAAATATATTCGTCAGTGGTTATAGGGCTAGAATTAGGGAGAATCTCTAAAAGTGTTTTCGCAATTTCGAAAGCTTTATCTTCTTTACCGTCTTCGATGAATTTATTCATTAATATTGTACTAGGCTCTAATAGGGTGCTCTGAAAAAACTGATGATCTACCTTTAACCATTTCCTAATCTTGTCACTTACTGTCTCTCTTTCGCTGCTAGGCAAAAGAGACGCTATTCTCAACAGACTTGATCTAACAGTCGAATTATCTGTATCTTTGATTTCTCGCAAGACCTCGGCGACTAAGGATGGATTTATGGTGGCCATTTTCTCCAAATAAACAGTTGCAGCCCAAGGCATATGTCTTACAGTTCCTTCTTCGGGATTTTGTTCTGCCAGCGGAGGGTCCAAGAACATCTCCTTTTCTTTAAGTAAAGGAAGCCATTTAGGATTCTCCAACTGGCTAAAGAATTTTTGGTGAGCGACAAAGTTATTTGGAATATTCGATTTAATTATTTTTGCATCTGATTCGGTTGGATTAGCTTTCTGAACCAATACATCAATCGATGCGAAAACTTTAGTGTATTGAGTTTCAAACCTATCTAATACATTGCCCAAAATAATTTGCATTCTAGACCAAAGTTCTAAGAAAACCTGATCCAATGGCCTTGCGGCTTCGAGATTATTTCGGTGAGCGTATCTTTGCAGGCCATTCTTACCAGGCAATTCAAGCCAGACTTTAGAAATTAAATCAGATTCATTAAAACCAAGGGCTTTTAAAATTAATTCGATTTCTTGCCTGTGTTTTTCTTCTTCTTTCAATCCTTCTTTCTCCTGAGTTGGGCCAGTCACAGACTCTAGAACATCGCGTAGAGCGCTCTCGATTTCTCGTAGTAGATGCGCAACGATATGAGTAACCGCAACAAAAGAAGGATCTATGACTAGATGTCTGCAGGCATCTTTATAAAATGCAGCCGCTCCGGGTCCAACCAGCCTATTAAGACGTTCATAAATTATTTCTTGCCGATCATCCAGTTTGAAAGGAAGCTTCTTGGGGCTATTGGAATTTGGGGAAATCTCATCATTTGCCATATAAAGTTTTTAACCAGATTAGGCTCAAATATAGCGCTATGAGATGCTAAATACAATATTCCAGTATAAATTTTATTAATAACACTTGCCGTCAAAGAATAGGCCATCAACAAGATCGCACATTTCATGTTGACGCATGGTTTCAGAAAACGATGGTGTTGGTGGAGCAGAATAAGAAGGTGGCGGGGAATAGGGAGATCCCTCGTTGTATCCGTCATACCAGCCCTGTTTAAATCCTATTCTTTGGCCGGCTAATTCTAAGCACAATTCGGCTGTAGCCATGTCTTTTGGTTTATCTGCGCATGTCTCAATAAAATACCTCTCGCTCCTAGCATGCTGCTCACTATTCGCTCTAATCCACTGATCTTTATTTTTGTAATAATATCTTTTTTCTCCTTCTTGGTTAGTAATATAAAGTGTAGCCCATCCATTCTGATCCGCTTCCGGAAAATGTTTATTTTCTAATTCTTGCCACGTTGCAAAAGGAGGAGGTACAGGCGTTGGTTTAGGAATAATTTTGGGCGCAGCAACTGGAGGTGTCGATAGTTTTGGCTTGGCGCTAGACTGATCGTTCTTCTTTTTCAGTTCCTCTATTTCTCTTTTCAATTTAATTATCTCTGCTGATTTATCACTAGTATCGGGAGGAATATTCGAAGCTTCAGTTAAAGAAGGCGGGATAGCTGGTGGAGCTATAGTTTTATTGAAAACTTTCCAAGAGAATGGATTCCACCACGCTGCATTGGCAATCGAAGGAAACCCAAAAGACAAAACAACTAAGATTATTATTGCGGATATTGTTTTTTTCATGGTTATCGAGAGGATCTATCTCTACTCTTCTTAAATAATTTTTTACTCATGATTAGAATCCATAGCTATCAACACTCTCATAGTTCTCACTTGGAAAATCGTAATCAGGTTTAACATCACTTCTCACCATGAGCCACCATAGAAGAAGCACCCAAAGTCCCCAAAAAATAATTGGAGCCAGAATTTTATGACTTTCTACAAATGTAACAACTGGATGTTTTTCATTTCTTTTTCTTTCGATTTGTTCTGCTTCCGCCTTTTCTTTTTGTAGGATCAGCGATTGATTAACTTTATACCTTACCACTTGATCACGCTCAATATCGCTCATAGCAGCCCATTGAGCCTGTTCCTTTTCTATTTTTTCGAAAACCTCTTCAGCGACACTTTTATTTTTCATATTCATTTAAATTTTCTATAAAAACACAAAACTCCACGCCGACCTGATGCCTTGCGGCATCCACACCCTTTCGGGTGTGACCTCTCATCGAAGTTGGCCAAACGTGGAGTTTGGTATCGATGAGAGGATTCTTGAGCCATGCCAGCATTACTACTGGTTTAGGCTACTTTCTTATTAAATTGTGTTGTAAATATACCCCAAAGACCTTATCCTGACAATAATGCGCCAAAAGAAATATCTCACAAAAAATAAAGAAAAATGGTTGGAGATTCTACAATTGATATTAAGAGATGATTTTAGTGAAGACGTTGCAACTCTACGAAATAAGTATCCAGGTGCAATATCTCCTATTCTGACTTCAAAGCCTGGAGAATTTAAGCTTTTCCCTGGAGTTTCTGTAGAAGAAT
>MHIY01000012.1:0-11116 GCA_001817755.1 Candidatus Colwellbacteria bacterium RIFCSPLOWO2_01_FULL_48_10 | reverse complement strand
ATCAAAAAATATATTATAGAGAACGATTTCCTCCCACAAGATGACTATGATCCAGATGGTGTAATATTAGAAATAAATAATCCTGAAGATGGATCACATGGAGCAAATATATTATTGCATCAATATCTAACTTTAGAAGATATCAAAAGAGCCTGGCCACTAATCAAGACAGAGGCCGGGGTAGTTTTGGCTAAGAAAAGAAAGGGGCGCAGATCAGAGTTTGAGAGAGATTACGAAATTTATAAGATGAAAGAGAGCGGTAAAACCATAAGACAGATCGGTGGAGAATTTTCCAAAAGGGGTGTGGATTTAGAGCATTGGGTAATTATAAACGCTATATCAAAGATGAAGAAAGCCCTGAGGATTAAGAAAAAAATAGATAAATTAAGGACTTAATAATATCAAATAAGAGGATCGTTATCTGTTGGGACATAGCTTCTAGACACGTATAAACTGCAACCATAAATATGTTGCAGTTTTTAGGTTTTTGCGCCACCTAAATCTCCTCTTCGCAGGGTGGGATGGCGCAAAAGCCTATCCTGCGAAGAGGATTTTTATGTTAAGTCTAAATCGCGTAAAAGAATTGATTAGAGATGAAACTTTATCTGATGATAAAGCAGAAGAAATACGTGATGAGATGCGTTGGCTGGTGGAGTTTATTTTTCAGAAAATTAAAGAAGATAAAAAATAATAAACAAAATCATGAACAATAAGGAATCTTTAGCTGAAGATATAGAGTTTTTACAACTTATACAAGGGGCGCTAAAGATTACCTATGAAAAAGATTTCTCAATTAAACAAATTCAAGAAGCATACCTAATTGCTGAGCTTACCACTGCCATTTTTCGGGATTCTCTTGAGAAAATTTATCGGGAAAAATATGGCAGTAAACAAAAATGAATATGAAAACTGATACGAGACAAATTAAAACCGCCCTACCTATGGGGAAATTGCTTGAACATTATCAAGCAGTGAAAACATCCGTAAATCAGTATTGGTGTATTTCGCATGAGCAAGGAGGACGTGGAACCGGACATAAAACCCCTTCGCTTGCATTACACCCGAACAGTCAAACCATTTCTTGTATGTCTCAAAGGTGCTTTGAGGGCGAAAATATTTTTGGTGTAATAGCAAAACAAGAAGGATTAGATATAAAAAAGGATTATCCGAAAGTTCTTAAAATTGCCGCAGGTATAGCCGGCGTGCAAATAGAAGATGCAATGCCACAGCAGAAAAAATCACTGAAGTTTATAAACCTTACTGATGAACACAGCCTCTACCTCAAAAAACGCGGATTGGAACAAGAAACAATCTCTAAAATGAGCTTAGCAAGCAGCTATGACCATATTCTCTTTCTCTACTATGATCGTGAAGAGGTGTCCGGATATAAAGCAAAAACCATAATTCCAAAAAAGATGCAGGATGAGCATAAGAAGAATAATCCGAAGTGGCTTTCTTATTATATTAAGCCCAAAAAGCACGACATCTGGACCGTAGGCGGCATACATAACAAGAAAATAATTTATCTTGTTGCCGGCGAATACGATACTGCAATTTTATATCAAGAAGTTAAAAAGAAAGGATTAGAGGATGAAATTGGAGTTGTTACTCTTACAACCGGCGAGACAACAGCGATATCTTCAAATATACTCAAATTTTTTACAACTCTTACTAACATAGAGTGGAGAATTATTTACGATTTTGATGACACTGGTTTAGATAATGCGCCTATTCGGGCAAAAGAACTTTCAGCGACAGGAAGAAAGGTCTCTATGTTTAGGTGGGAAGACGCGATGAATCCCAACAAAAAGGCTGGTTACGACATAAATGATTATTTCCTTGAAATTGGCAACATAGACATATTCCTCGATCTCAAAAACTTTCAGGAGTTTAACGAGGGTGCGACGACTATTGATTTTGTTGAAGAGCGTTACTATGGCAATGATACAGCTTATGTATATAAAATCGATAATTATATTTGGGAGTTAATTCATAGCACGGTAAAAATAAGAGATAGTAATAATAAAATCATCTATGAAAAGAAATTCAATACATCTCTTATCATATCCGACAAAACGCAATCGGCATTAGTCCGAGATTTAGTTACGCTAAAAATGTACAACAGGAATGAGGCGAGGATGCTTATTCTATCTCTTGCTGCCCGATTTCTAAACGACAAACACCCCGACAACAAAAACGTACAGGAGGAAGTAAAACTCCTTGATAGAGACATAGACTTGGAAGAGATACACGCAGCTATCTCAAAAATAGGCGTTACTTCAAAAGAACTTATCGAAATTGAGATGGCCGCTAGTATTTCCTGTGCACTCAATTTGAATGTTCCGCTTTGGCTCCTTGTCATTGGTAATCCGTCATCTTTAAAAACAGAGGGTCTAAAACTTTTCCGATGCTTGGATAAAGAAAGGGTAATTTATTTAAGTACGATGTCTGAAAACGCTTTCGCTTCCGGCTATATGCCGCCCGATGGATCAGATCCGAAAGATTTACTGACCATTCTTGATAAAAAGATTCTGCTTATCCGTGATCTTACAACTCTTTTTTCACTCAACGAGGAAACGGTTAAAAAAATCCTTGGGGATCTTACAAGTATCTTTGATGGAGAATTTGAAAAGTTTACTGCTACAAGGGGTTTGATGAAATACAAAGCTGCCTTTCCACTTATCGCTTGCATAACCCCTGCGATATTGAGTAAACACCATAACTATGTTAATCAATTGGGATCTCGTTTCCTCACTTACAGGATCCCTAATTTAACCGAAGCGGACAGTAAAAGAGGATATGACATTGCATGGAATAACGAAGATCGTTCGAAAAATATAAAAACAGCGGCAATTCTTGTATCTTCTTTTTGCGATAGAATAATAAAACGGTTTGATGCGGGAGCGCCGCTACCGACAATTGATGATAATCTGGTACGCGAGTGGTTGAATGATGGGGCTGAATTCATCAGAAGAGTTAGGGGTATAGCAATCACAAAGGCAGAAACCTTCAAAAATGAAGATGGAAAGGACATAACTTTCTATGACCGTCTGGACACACAAATAGAAGAGCCATGGCGCGCGCTTAATCAGTTGCGAAACTACGCTATTGCGCTTGCAGTGCTCCGGAATAAAATCGCCGTATCGATGGATGAATGCAGAACATTGTTGCCACTGGTTCGCTCGGCAGCACAAATTGACAGGGCAGAAGTATTAAACGCTCTCATCGATAACGCTGGCATCACAATAAACGAACTGTCCAAAAAAATCGACAGATCATCTAAAACGACATCTAGAAAACTAATCGAATTGGAAATGCTGGGCTTGGTGTTTCGTTATCATTCGCCGAATATGCCTTCAGGAAGTAAAGCTCCTTGGCTATGGTCTATAGAATCGAAATTCAGTCGTCTTTTAGAAAAACAAAGCAAAGTAATCCCACCCTCTTCGGAGTTTATGTCTATAGGAGAAGATGGGGCTGCTTTGCCCTCATTGCTCGATGACATTAAGGACAAAAACTCCGAAGAGGGTGGAGAAACTACTTAAAAATGGCTAAATTCTACAAAGATATCAAAGTGATCAAATGGTGTCGGAAGTGTACCGTGGAATTTCGCCCCATTCGCTATACATGGCAGAACCAGCGCTTAATATGCACAAAATGTGTAGCTAAAGAGATCACTGTTTGGCGCAAGAAGAATCCGGATAAATGGCGCGAGATCGTGCGCCGGTACAGGAAGAAGGCGCGATCAAAGCGCCTGCCGTGGGTTGTTAATGCCTATTTAAGCTGGAAACGCTGGGTAGCAAATAACCCACAAAAACGTAAGGATATTGCTAAAAGGTCGTATCATAAGAACAAGAGCCTCGGTACATGAACTGTTTATATACATTGTCAAAGAGCTTTGCTTCAGCGATTAGAATAGTGATTGCGCGCACGGACTGGTACCCCTTATTACGTTTGACATTACATACACTGTCAAAGAATTTGCAAGGAAGCAGTACAAACGTTATTATAAGATCGTACCCCAATTTAATAGCGTTATTCCGAGGAGATTTTTTATTCCCGCGCTGCCCTAAAGGGGCGGTCTGCCAACGAGGGAACTCTTCGGAGCAACTGAATTGGGGTACCAGACCGTCCCTTTAGGGTTTTTAGAAACATGAAAGGAATAATTTACACAAGAGTATCAAGCAATGAGCAGGTCAAAGGAACCTCTTTAGACGATCAAGAGAGGCGCTGTCGTGAATACTGTGAAAATAAGGGTATCGAGATTCTAAAGATTTTTAGAGAAGAAGGAGTATCTGCAAAATCTACAGAACGAGAAGAGCTTCTAAAGGCTGTAAATTTTTGCAGCAAAAACAAAGGAACTATTCAAGCGTTTGTCGTGTTCAAGGTAGACAGATTCGCGAGGAATACTCAAGATCACTTCGCAGTTAGGAAAACATTAATGGATTACAATGTTACCCTACATTCTGTTACTGAAGCTATTGGCACTAATCCAGCAGAGGAATTTATGGAAACCCTCCTAGCGGCTAGCGCTACATTTGATAATCGTATAAGAGCGCAAAGATGCAGCGCAGGAATGCTAGCAAAACTTAAACAAGGTCTTTGGCCTTGGAAATCAGCTTTAGGATATAGAAGGCTACAAGTTAGAAAACATGGACTAAAAAGAACGGAACCAGATCCACCAGACGAGAAAATCTTTCCTATCATACAAAAGGCTCTAAAGGAATTTGCAAAGGGCTTATATTCGGAAACAGACATTGTAAGGATGCTTAAGCAAGACGGCTTAGAGGAACTATCCGGCCGAAAAGTTACCTCGCAATCAGTTGATAAAATGCTTAGCAAATACCTGAGGTTCTACGCTGGCATACTGGTTAATCCTTGGGCTGGTCCAGGCGAAGAAAGGGAAATTACCGGGTTGCATAAGCCAATGATAACGAGAGAAGAGCTTTATCAAATACAGGCTATCAAGTCTGGTAAGAAAGTTAGATTTACGTATGACAGATATAACCCGGAGTTTCCTTTGAGAAGGCTTATCTTGTGCGCCTCTTGTAACGAGACTATGACTGGCAGTTCTCCTAGAGGTAATGGCGGCAAATACTCTTATTATCATTGCAAAAGTAAAGATTGTGAGAGATTTGGAAAGAGTTTAGATAAGGTAACGGTTGAGAAAGACTTTGTTGCATACTTGCAAAAGATAACACCTAACGAAGATTTCCTAGCGGTATTTAACGAAACAGTTATAGATTTTTGGAATGAAGAGAAAGGCAAGATCTCTACAGAAACTAATAAATACGATAAGCAGATTAGCGCTCTGGAAGCCAGAAAGAAAAGAATTTGCGAGATGCGCGAAGAGGGATCTTATACTATCGAGGAATTTAAGGAACGAAAAGAGGAAATTGATAACCAGATAATGGCCGCCAGAATCTCACGTAATGAGTCTAATATTGATCAGTTAGATATTGAGACTACTCTTACGTATGCGACTAACTGTATAAGAGATTTGGGCCGGCAATGGTTTGATGTGTCGCCACTGCTAAAAAGGCAGTTCCAAAAACGTGTATTGCCCGAAGGAGTGCCTTACAGCAAGGAAAATAAATTTGGAACCGCCAAATTAGGCTATATCTATGAGCTTAATCGGGAATATGTTGCAAACAATTCTAATTTTGTAGTCCCAAGGGGAATCGAACCCCTATTTTGTCCGTGAAAGGGACATGTCCTAGCCGTTAGACGATGGGACCTATACATTAACTACGCGATTAGGTATTGGTGCGATTCTAATGAAAAAGCTGCTTTTTGTCGAATTTTCACTCAACCAATTTCCGACCCTACTTCACGTCGCAGAGGGGGACCGCGAACGGGCAAGTCGGAAATTGGTTGAGTGAAAAAAGGTTCCCCATGGCAAGCCCTGCGGTATTTGTTAGGACTCGCTCAGGCTCGCGCACTCCCGCGCCAAGGAGCGGGGTACCTGCCCCATGGCGAAGCTTTACGGGGTTAGACCTTTGTTGCGACGTGGTTCGACTAAGCTCACCACAAGTCGCTCGGCCCAAATGGGAATGTACTCATTTCCATTTGGCTCTCTCGCTTGTCGGAATAAAAAATCCCCGATCGCCAGTTCCTTTTGTTCAGGAATGACTCTCGGGGCTAGGTGGTTGGTCCGGCTCGGGCGCGTTGTTAAACGGCCCAGCCGATTCGATGCTTCTCTGCCGTTTTGGGAATGGGATGCAGAAATGCGATTCTCCGCAACCCTCGCAATTTGCCCTTTGCACGGCTCTTGTGGCGGCCTCAAGGAACTCTGCCGGGAATACTGGTCCCGTGTACTCATCGGAGACCAACTCCTCTCTCATAACGGTAACGATGTCGTCGGACCATGCAAGCGTAAGTTTGTTAACGCTTACCCAACCTCTGTTGTTGGCTGTTACGACTGCCATGGCGTGTCCGGCGAACATAGCCACCGGTCCATGCCATTGATGCTCCGAATTTTGAAAGAGCCAGCGTAGCGGCCCACCTTCCGTATCGCACACCACATTGGCGAAGTTGTGGGAACTGTTCGACTTGGTTAGTCCGCCTTGTTCCAGCACGTTCATCTTGAAAACGATCTTTCTTCGCGGCTGGCTATTGTTGCCTATGAGCTCTCGGAGCTTTCTAGGTACGAAGAAATTCATCTCGTTGCGGCGGGAAGGATAAGAACTAAGAGGCAGTCGGATCACGACTTCCCGTTCACCTCTTGCGCTTAGCCTCAGTCTTGCTCCAGGATCGAAGTCACGGACTGCGTACTGTATTTTCTGCCCCTCCGACTCACTTCTAACTGGGAAAAGGGCTACTACTCGGATATTTCCGAGCAGTAGATATAGTCTCGGGATCCAAGGTTTCATTAGTCCACTTCCTGACTCCATACTGGCCACTCGCTTCGCACGAATCGAGTAAGCGGTTTAATATCACATTCATTTTACTTTTTGTCAAAGTTAGGCGGCACAGCCTACTCCATATGTATTTCTTCCTTCAGCTCTGCGATCCGGGCATTGAGGCCGGGATAGAAAGCAAGGGCCGGGTCTTTTTTCATTATTTTTTCTGCAGTTTCGCGGGCTTCTTTAAGCAGATTCGGGTTTTGGAGTGAACGCATGGCTATGTCGGGAAGTCCGGTTTGCGTTCCGCCCATGAACTGCCCCGGTCCCCGGAGTTCAAGATCCTTTTCTGCGAGCTCGAAGCCGTTTTTTGCGGAGACAAGCGCTTTCAGCCGAGTCTCAGCAGCCTTAGCGCCCGACTCGGTGAAGAGGAAGCAGAATGACTGCTTGTCGCTTCGGCCCACGCGCCCGCGGAACTGGTAGAGCTGACTCAATCCGAACCTTTCGGCGCTTTCGATCATCATAATAGTCGCGTTTGGGACATCCACACCCACTTCAATTACGGAAGTCGAGACCAGAATGTCGCTTTCGCCCTCGGCGAACGCATGCATCACATCCGATTTCTCGGCGGCCTTAAGTTTACCGTGGAGCATCGTGACACGCAGATCGGGAAAAACTTTTTTGGAAAGTTTTTGGTATTCTTCTTCGACCGCTTTTGTGTCGTAGGCGAGCATGGCTTTGTAGTTGGAATCTTCTTCGGGCAACTGAATGCGCGGGCAGATGACATAAACCTGCCGGCCCTGGCGCACCTGCCCGCGGATGAATGCGTAGGCCTTGTCACGGTTCTCTCCAGCCACTACTTTAGTGATGATTTCCTTTCGGCCCTTAGGGAGCTCGTCGATTATGGACAGATCAAGATCACCAAAGACCGCGATCATCATCGTGCGGGGGATTGGGGTGGCGGACATGCTCAGAAAATGAGGGATCGCGGACTGACGCTGACTGGACGCGGACTCACGCGGACCTCTTTTCCCATCATGTATAACTCTTTTTATCTCTATATCCGTCCCGCCGAAATTTATAAGCAGAGCCAATTTGTGGTCTGATCCTTTCAGGTAGCTCCAAATTTGTTTTTGTTGTATAGCTCCAATGAATGGCAAGGCTTTTAACTCTATTAAGATCTTATCTTCAACGATAAAATCGGGGCGATAAATGCCAATCTTTTTATCCCCATATTTTATATCTATTGCCTTTTCTTGTGAGAATAATAATCCAGTCTTCTTAAATTCCTCGGCCAAAGCCTTCTGGTAGATAGATTCCTTGTGTCCAAGTCCAAGTTCTTTCTTAACGGCAAAAACAGCAGCGCGTATTTTGTAGGTTGTCTCAGTATATAAAAGATTACTGGTGTTCTGAGCGTCTTCAGTGTCGGTCTGTGTCTTAGTCCGCGTAGGTCCGCTAACCAGCGCTTGTCGCTGGTTGACTCCAAAGCGGTGCTGTTCGTCGACGATCACAAGCCCCAGCTCGTGGAACTTGACGCTCCTCTGGATGAGGGCGTGGGTGCCGATCGTGATTTTCACTCTGCCAGCCGAAATTTCGTTCGTGAGCTTGATTTTAGTTATCTTCGTTTCAAGTCCGGGACCGTAAAAGACTTTCGCCTCTTTACCCACGAGGAGAGCGATACCGCCAGTGAATTCGTGAAAAAGCTTCAGGAATGTTTTGTAGTGCTGGTTGGCCAGGATCTCAGTTGGGGCCATGATGGCTACTTGGTGTGTTTCTGCGACAATGATGGCCGCAATGCCTGCGACCGCTGTTTTCCCCGAGCCTACATCGCCCTGGAGCAGACGGTTCATGGGATATTCCTTTCCGAGGTCTGCGACGATCTCATTCAGCGCCTTCTTTTGCGCTCCCGTCATGTCAAAGGGAAGTTTTGTCACAAGTGCCGCCATCTTTTCTTCATCCAGCGTTATCTTCGGCCCCTTCTCATCGCGGAGCGCAAGCTTCTGCCGCAGGTTGCGGAGCTGGAGGAGAAAAATTTCCTCGAAGGCGAAACGATAGCGGGCTTTTTCGGCATCGGCCAGTGTTTCGGGGAAGTGAATTGTGCGGAGGGCGTCATTTACTTCCATAAGACCATTTGCTTCACGGATTTCCAAAGGGAGAAAATCATCGACGGGGTCGAAGCTGTCTACGAGCGGTTTTAGAATAAAACGGATGCCTTTCGAGGTAAGCCCTTTAGTTTCCGGGTAGATTGGCACAAGGCGGCCGGTGTGTTTAAGGTCGCGGGCTGACGCTGACTGAACCGCGGATTGACGCTGAAGGGATTCGGCCTTGCTGACGAGCTCATAGGTCGGGTTCGAGAGATAGGCCCGGTTCTTTTTATTCACGGCCAGCTTCCCTGCGAAGTTTGCGACGGTGCCGGGCGTGAGGATTTTCGAAATGTACGGCTGGTTGAACCAGACGATCTGTACTTCACCGGACTCGTCGGCGATGGTTGCCTCGACAATGACCATGCGCCGTTTCCAAAAATTCTTGACCTCAATATTTCTCACCTCGGCCTGGATAGTCTTTTCTTCGCCTAGCTTGAGATCCGCGATGTCCACTATCTGTGACCAATCCTCATAACGGGTCGGGAAGTGGTAGAGGAGATCGCGCACGGTTTCCGCCCCGAGCTTTTTGAGCTTGGTTAAAAATTGCGGACCGATGCCATGAAGTTCGGTTAGATGAGTTTCTAATTTTATTAACATAGTAGTAATTCGTGGAACTGTCCCGACCGAAGGTCGAGGATCCTCGATTCCAAATCAAATCCTTGGATTTGAATGGAATCGGGAGGGGCCCAGGCGGGGGATTTCGGAGAGATGGGTTGCGAGTTTCATGACATTATTTCCGATCCGAATGTTCCGAATTATACCCCGAATGTCCCGAAAGAATCCTAACCATTAGGATCATTCGGATGTGTTCGTAGATTCGGATCGCGTTATAGAGTCGATCTTTGCAGCCAATATAAAATCGTTCTCGGAGAGGCCATTGATTTTGTGTGTAAAGTTTTCGATCTCAACGTGGTTCCATTTATGAATGCGGATGTTCGGGTGGTGACCTTCGGCTTCGGCGATGTCAGCGACTTTGTTCGTGAACGCGATTGCTTCCTTGAAGTTCTTGAAGATGAAGTCTTTTTGGAGTTTTAGAATTCCGTTGAATTCAGCGGGACTCCATCCATTTAATGCACGGACAAGCTTCTCGGCTTCCTCACGCGCCATAGGAGTGGCATCGGTTGAGCAGGGGATGCATTTTTTAGAGGCTAGTTCCATTAGGTTCATTCTATCATTTCATACTGAGATAAAATTTTTCTAAAGGCGAATCGGTTGGGTACCGGAGACTATATCTTTGGAAATGTAGTTTTCTATCCCTGGCTGACGTCTGATCCTAATCCATCATTCAGAGCGGTTTGGTTGGGATAAATCTGAATTAAAGGTAGTATTATCCAATAACTACCTTGAATTTGCGTAAAAATAGTTTTGTCTTGTATTTCTTTATCGCTTTTGCGCCGCTTTTTGTGTTGATGATGGTTCTACAGCCCAATACTGCCATGGGAGATCATGGAGGCGGGCACGACCCGTGGGCTGATTCAGTCGCGGAATCTAGCGGTGCTGTTGGCGACCCCGAGGCTGCCACTGGTCCGGATGACAATCTGACAACAACTCTTGTTGGAATTGGAACTTTCGTTAAGTTGAATATGGGCGTCAACGAAGAGGGAACG
Organism: Candidatus Colwellbacteria bacterium RIFCSPLOWO2_01_FULL_48_10; assembly: GCA_001817755.1. Taxonomy (GTDB): domain Bacteria; phylum Patescibacteriota; class Minisyncoccia; order UBA6257; family Colwellbacteraceae; genus 2-01-FULL-48-10. The sequence goes on along the minus strand of MHIY01000012.1, from coordinate 526 downwards.
GGAGCCTTGAGAATACATTTTGGCGTAGTTTCTGCACAAACGAGCTTAAACATAATTTTGTTCAATAGCGACGATGAACAAATAGCTACCTTCAGTGATTCCATTACAGCTTCAACAGACCAAAGCCGAGAATATAGTTTCACTTTCAATATAGATGACGGCGCTTATCGTTATGTGCGGATCTCGTCCGGGACCGAGGGTGGTTTTAATATAGATGCTGTAGAGGCATTGAATTACATCGGAAAAGATAATGCGGATACCGATGGTGATGGAGTCCCAGATCGCATTGATAGCAATCCTCAGACCAAAGATATTTTCCCGCCTTCAGCACCAACTATTTCTTCTGCGGTCCCCGGGGATTCTAGGATAACCGTGAGCTGGAACGCGCCATCATCAAGCGGTGGGGCCGCTATCATTGACTACCATGTTTTTCGCAATGGTTCGCAGGTAGCTTCGGTCGTTAGCGGCACGTTTTCATACGCCGATATCGGATTGACCAATGGCGCAACGTATTCATATACAGTTG
>MHIY01000011.1:16298-18740 GCA_001817755.1 Candidatus Colwellbacteria bacterium RIFCSPLOWO2_01_FULL_48_10 | reverse complement strand
CTGATGATGCCGATCAAAGACGGATTTGCCGCTCTGCAGGAGCTGAAGGCCGATCCGAATTTGCGGGACGTGAACGTCATAGTGCTCTCGAATTTGAGCCAGGACGACGACATCAATAAGGCTAAAGTTCTTGGCGCGGATGAATTTATCGTAAAGTCTCACGCCACCCTGGGCGAGGTCGTGGAGAAGGTAGTTTCACTGCTCGCCAAACAAAAACAGCATGAGCGATAACAAAAAAGTTCTGGTCATTGAGGATGAGGAGAGCATGAGGAAGGCTCTGGTGCGGGAGCTTGTGCGCCAAGAATTTACGGCGCTAGAGGCGGCAAATGGCAAAGAAGGTCTAGAAATGGCCCTCCGCGAAAGGCCCGACATGATACTCCTTGATATTATTATGCCAGTCATGGACGGACTTACTATGCTGGGCAAGCTTCGCGAGCAGGGCGAGTGGGGCAAGGGCGTGCCGGTCATCATTCTCACTAACCTTTCCGCCGATAGCGAAAAGATAATATCCGGTGTTGCCAAGCACGAACCAGCTTTTTACATGGTTAAGGTGAATTGGCAACCGCATGATGTCGTGGACCGAGTTAGGGAGAGACTTTCCAGCAAGTAATCTGGCAGACGTTGCATTACGAAACTCCTCACTCTGGCAGCATTCGGAAGAGCACGACATGAAATTCTGCTGAATTTCTGTCTCGCCCTCGCGCCGCCGCGCTCCCTGGAGGCTCTTCCGAATGCCGCCATTCACAGGAGCTTCGTGATGCAAAATGGTAGAATTACCCCATGGATGTCCCTCAGAAAAAGATATTGGTGGTTGATGACGAGAAGCCGATGACGAGGGCTCTGGAGATAAAATTGAAGCTATCGGGTTTCGATGTCAGGGTCGCCTACAACGGTGAAGAAGCTCTCAAGTTTTTGGAGTCCGAAAAGTTCGATTTAGTACTCCTTGACCTTATTATGCCGAAGCTCGATGGTTTTGGCGTGCTCTCGGCGATGAAGACGAAGGACATTAGGGTGCCGGTTGTGGTAGCTTCCAATCTTGGCCAAGAAGAAGACATCGCCCGGGCCAAGGCAATGGGAGCGATAGATTATTTTGTTAAGTCCGATACTTCGATAACCGAAATCGTTGTGCGGGTCAATAAAGACATCAATCTCAATGGTCAATAAAGAGGACATAATAAAAGATCTGCTATTGCGCCGGGGTTACGTAACGGCTGAGAACATTGCCTCGGCCGAGGATTTTGCCGTGAAGAAAAATTCAACCGTCATTAGGTATCTCATTGACCAAGAAATTTTAACCAAAGATATTATTGGCCAGGCGGTGGCTGAAGAATTCCAGGTTCCTTATGCTGATCTGAATTCGAACCAGCCTCCGAAGGCGCAAGTTTTGCTTATGCCGCAGGATTTCGCTCGCCGGCACATGGCGCTGGTTTTCCAATACGATGACAAAGAGATAGTGGTCGCGACCGATGCCCCGCACCAGCCCAACTTGCTTGCAGAGCTGGATGCACTTCTCAATCGTTCCGAAGCCAAGCGGGCAATAAAACTGGCCTATTCACTGCAAGAAGACCTAGAGGCGGCCTTTGTGCATTACCGCGAGAGCCTCTCGGTGCGCTTCATAGACATCATCAAAGACCAGAAGCGCGTTGCGCCGGAAATCATCGAAGAGATATTCGAGGACGCCATACTTTATCGCGTTTCCGATGTACACTTTGAGCCGCAGGACGCAGAGGTGCTGGTGCGTTTCAGAATCGACGGGGTGCTAAGGGAGGTTGGGCGCATCCCGCGCGAGTATTATGAAAACATTTTGAATCGCGTCAAAGTGCAGGCGAGGTTGCGCATTGACGACCATTTTTCTGCCCAGGACGGAGCGCTCAGATACGAGAAGAACGGCGCATCGGTGGATGCCCGCGTTTCGATAATGCCGACCCTGGAAGGGGAGAAGATCGCCATAAGGCTCTTGTCTGAATACGTGCGCAATTTGTCGCTTAAGGATTTAGGACTTACCGAGGATAACCAGAAGATACTTTCGTCGGCGGCCGAGAAACCCTTCGGCATGATATTGGTTACTGGCCCGACTGGGAGCGGCAAAACCACGACGTTATATGCGTTGCTTAAGATATTGAATGATCCAGAGGTGAACATTACCACAATCGAGGACCCGGTCGAATACCGGATAAAAGGATTGAACCAGATCCAGGTTAACGCCGATACCAATCTAACCTTTGCCGATGGATTGCGCTCGATAGTTCGTCAGGACCCGGACATAATATTGGTCGGCGAGATAAGGGATAACGCCACGGCCGAAATATCTGTGAACGCGGCGCTCACCGGTCACCTTCTTTTTTCCACTTTCCACGCTAATGATGCGCCGACCTCCATCCCGCGTCTTTTGGACATGGATGTCGAGCCGTTTCTGCTCGCTTCGACCCTCAAAGTGATAAT
>MHIY01000011.1:10209-16287 GCA_001817755.1 Candidatus Colwellbacteria bacterium RIFCSPLOWO2_01_FULL_48_10 | reverse complement strand
CGGTTACGCCCGCCGAGCTTAAGCCCATCGGGCGGGCGGCGGAGTATCTAGCCGGCCAGACAAACCTATACCGCGGCAAGGGTTGCAACGTATGCGGGTTTACCGGCTACAAAGGGCGGATCGGCATTTTTGAGTTTATCGACGTTACGCCAGAAATGCAAAATTTGATACTTAAAAATCCATCAACGTCCGAGATTTGGGCGCTGGCTAGAAGTCAGGGCGCAAGATCCCTTTTTGAGGACGGAATTTTTAAGGTCATAGCCGGAGTAACCACGATAGACGAACTGATGCGCGTGGCTGAACCGCCAAAGAACTAGCTCGATAGTACGGAAGCTCTTAGCGGCTAAAGCTGTTTAGTAAGAAAAAGCATAATAAATCCAATGAACCCCAATCTTACTAACGAGCTAAAAAGCTATGTCGCTATCGAGCTAATCATATGAACAAAGAAGCCGAATATTTTATAGAGAATTTGAGCATGCTTTTGAATGCCGGCATGGGCATCGTGGAAGCGGTGGAATCAATGCATGCCGAGATGCGTTCGCCCAAGATGAGGAGACTGCTCGACGAACTCAGAGAAGAGATGGAAAACGGCTCACCTTTATGGCTTGCCCTGGAGAAGACCAAGCTTGTAGCGTCTCATGCCGTTTCGCTTATTAGGATCGGCGAAGAGTCCGGCCGTTTATCAGAGAACCTAAAAGTTGTTTCGACTGAACAGCAGAAGGAACGCCTTCTGCGTTCGAAGTTAAAATCGGCCATGATGTATCCTGTTTTGGTTCTTATTCTGACTCTCGTCATAGGCACCGGGATTGCCTGGTTCATATTGCCGCGCTTAGCCACGGTCTTTGCTCAGTTGAAACTCCAGCTTCCGTTGGTAACGAGGGCGCTTATTGCGATCGGGAATTTCTTGGGACAGTACGGCCACATTGCTATTCCCGCGTTCTTGGCCGTGGTGAGCGTCGCGTTTTATGTCATCTTTATCTTACGCGGGACTAAATTCATAGGTGAGTGGATAATTTTTAGGTTGCCAGTGGTGAAGGGTTTGGTACGCGAAATCGAACTCGCGCGGCTGGGCTATATCTTAGGGACGCTTTTGAAGGCCGGACTTACCGTTAACCAGGCGTTGGGGTCGCTCTCCGAAGTAACGAGCTTTGTGGCCTACCGCAGGCTTTATGCGCACCTTCGCACGAGTATCGAAGAAGGAAATTCTTTCCAAAAAAGCTTTGCCGCGTACGGCCGTAGCGCGAACAGGCTTATACCTCTTTATGTGCAGAACATGATAGTTTCCGGCCAGAAGTCGGGCAATCTGTCCGAAGTTTTCCTGAAGTTTGGCCAGGTTTTCGAGGAGAAGACCGAAACGACCGCGAAAAATTTAACCACTCTTCTCGAGCCTGTACTGCTCATCATTGTTTGGCTAGGCGTGGTCGGCGTGGCGCTCGCGATCATATTGCCGATCTACAGTTTGATAGGAGGGCTGAACAAATAGTGAGTAGTTTGTAGGCAGTAGTGAGTAGAAATATGAAAATAGAATCCTATAAGAATTTAAAAGTTTGGGAGAAATCAGTCGAGCTGGTTGTGTTGATTTATGGGCTTACAGGGAAATTTCCTAAGGAAGAGCTATATGGGCTGGTTTCGCAAATTAGAAGAGCGGCCATCTCGATTCCTTCAAATGTAGCCGAGGGAAGCCGCCGCGGTTCAAGAAAAGATTTTCGTCATTTTTTACTGAACGCTTTTGGTTCTGGTTCGGAGCTTGAAACCCAGATTATCATAGCTAAGAAGTTATCGTTTGGAGAATTTCCAGATTTTGTTCGGATAGATGCAGCGCTTGATGAAGTTATGAGGATGCTAAATGGTTTAATAAAAAAATTAGAAGGAAAATGACGCTACTCACTACAAACTACTCACTACAAACTAGAAGTGGTTTCACCATGATCGAGGTTTTGATGGCGGTGGCCGTCATTGTTATATTGACCGGCATCGGCATACCCTTCTTCCGCGAGATGCAGGTGCGTAACGATTTGGATGTGGCTGTTAATGCTGCTTCCGGCGGTTTGCGCCGGGCGCAGATGCTTTCTATGTCGCCCCAGGGAGATATAGCGTGGGGCGTAAAGCTACAGGCGTCCAGCGTAGTTGTTTTCAAGGGTGCGTCATTTGCCGGGCGTGATACGAATTATGATGAACAGTTTGATATTTCGCCGACTATAGTTGTTTCAGGCACGACTGAGTTTGTTTTCGCGAAGTTCACCGGCTTGCCGACTTCAACCGGGACGATCACGCTTACTTCCTCCGACGGCGATGCGAAAAACATTTCGATAAATGCGAAAGGAACACTCAGCTACTGATGAAATTCAAAATTGAAAATTCAAAATTGAAAATTACTACTGAAAAACAAGGTTTTTCGGTAGTGGAGGCTCTTCTCGCGGGAGCGGTTTTTGCCCTTATTGGAACGGCAGTTCTGGGCAGCCTAGCCTACGGAGAAGAAAGTTCTGCGCTTGCGGGTTATCGTTCACGCGCTGCGGCCTTCGCTGAGGAGGGGCTTGAGGCCGCGCGGAACATCAGGGATAATTCTTTCTCCAATCTTTCCGACGGCAGTCATGGGCTGGCCGTGACGGGAGGCGAATGGGTCTTTTCGGGAACATCGGATGCGGCGGACGGCTTTACTCGTGAGGTGGTCATCTCGACCGTCGATGCGGACCGGAAGAGCGCCGTTTCGACCGTTACCTGGCAGCAGAATCCGCAGAGAACAGGCTCTCTTTCCCTGACTTCACGTCTTACAAATTGGCTGAGGACCGTGGGCGGATGGGTCAGTCTTTTCCAGCAATCATCTCTCAATCTGGCCGGAACGAATGACAGCACAAAGATCCAAAGCCAAGGGAATTACGTGTATGTGGTCAGGAACGACGGCACGCCGGATTTTTTGGTGATCGATGTTTCGAATCCGGCGAGCCCTTCAATCGCGGGGTCGCTCAGTCTCGCCGACATTCCCACCAATATCGCGGTTTCGGGAAATTATGCTTATGTTTCCTCGCGCGACAATTCCCAAGAGCTTAAGATAATCGACATCTCGACGCCGGTTTTGCCGGTGCAGGTCGGCTCCTTCAATGCGACTGGTTCCGCGGATGCCCTGGGCGTATACGCTTCCGGTTCGACCGCCTATCTTGTGCGGGCAACGAGTTCGGCAGCAGAGTTCATGATAATCAACGCTACAGTGCCGGCGGTACCCACCCTTACTGGCTCGCTCGAGCTCTCGGACTCCGGGAATGAAGTGTTCGTTTCTGGCAGTTCGGCGTTTATCGCGTCCGCCCACGATTCCCAAGAATTGCAGGTTATCAACATCACCATTCCATCTTCACCATCGTTGGCGGGCTTATACGATATTTCCGCCAACAGTGACGCGCTTACAGTTGCCGGGTTCGGGAGCACGGTTCTCCTGGGGCATACCGCATCCCTATTTCTTTTCAATGTCTCCACGCCATCTTCACCGGTGGTTCTGGGAAGCTATGGCGCGGCGGGAACCATAAACGACATCGCACTGAATCTGGGGAGTTCCAATAGCTTTGTCTACCTTGTGACCGCCAATTCTAGCAAGGAGTTCGAAGTGGTCGACATCTCCGTGCCTTCGACTCCGGCAACCGTCGGCAGTCTGAACCTGACGGGATTGAACGGTGTTGCCTACAGCGTTTCCCTCGACCGGGCTTTCGCTGTGGGTGAGTCGGACACGGAGGAATTCATAGTCCTGTCGCCGTTGTAGTTGGCGGCTCATTAATCTATAAATTCTGAAGGACTTTAAGTAAAACGAAGAAGTATAACAAATCAAAAATGAATTTTACTAACGAGCTAACGAGCTTCCGCACTATCGAGCTAAGGCGTGGTTTCACGCTCATCGAGCTTATGCTTTACGTCAGCCTTTCGTCTATCCTCCTGCTTTCGGTCTCGGCTTTTATTTCCGCTTCGCTGGAGCTTAGAGTTAAGAACTTGGCTGTTTCTGAGGTCGAGCAGGAGGGTACGAGAGCGATGAATATGATCGCGCAAACGATGCGCAATGCGGAGGGTATAAATTCGCCTCTTGCCGGAGCGATTGCTTCGACTGCCTCGATCGATGTCGTTTCCGCCGGATCCGACCCGACCGTTTTTGATCTGTCTGGAGGGGCCATCAGAATGGCCGAGGGTGCCGGTTCCGCGATCGCGCTCACCTCGAACAGGGTTTCCGTTTCAGGACTTGCGTTCAGTAATCTTACCAAGACCGGGACTGACGGAAATATGCGCATCGAATTCACCGTCTCGTACATCAACGCGTCCGGCCGGAACGAATTTGATTATTCAAAAACATTTCGAGATTCAGCGAGCATTAGATTCTAAAGTATGAATAAAGAAGCAATAAAGTATGAAAATTCATAATTCAAAATTCATAATTCGTGATTCTAGTAATCGTGGTTTCATAACCCTGGTGAGCGTTCTTATCGCCGGAGCAGTGGGGGTCGCCGCCGCGACATCGCTCATACTTTTGGGAATCGGCTTTTCGCGGACCAGTTTTTCGATCGAGCAATCCAATCAGGCCAAGGCTCTTGCGAACGCTTGCGCCGAAGAAGCGCTTCAGCAGATCCGCAGTTCCACACCCTTTACTGGCTCCGGGAACCTGAGCCTTGGCCAGGGGACGTGCAACTATACGGTTACAAGCTTGGGCGGACAGATCAGGCATATCGAAGCCTATGGGACGGTGGGCGATATTGTGCGGCGGGTCGAGGCCGACATCGACAAAATAACTCCGGATATTAATATAACCTCCTGGCAGGAAGTTGCAGATTTTTAGATTTGTTTAATTGAATTGCCTTTTGTACAATTAGTATCGTTAATACATGTCAACAAACAACCTAAAGTCGCGTAAGGGATTTACTCTGCTCGAAATCCTGTTGGTCGTGGCGCTTATCGCCATTCTTGCGGGTATCGTCATCATCGCCATCAACCCGAACAAGCAGCTGGGCGACACCAGGAACGCGCAGAGAAGGGTGGACGTAAACACCATCCTTAACGCCGTCTATCAGTACACAATTGATAATAACGGCACTTTGCCGACAACCATCACTACGACTGCGACGGAAATATGTAATAACACCGGTTCGTGCACAAGTCTTATCGATCTCTCTGTTCTGACCGCAAGCGAGAAATACATTGTTTCAATTCCATTAGAGCCGCAGAAAACCAACGCGCTTGGCGTCGGCTACATGATTAAGAAGTCAGCTAACGGTCGCGTTACCGTTGAAGCTCAATTTGAAGAACAAGGCGCGACCATAAGCGTTACCAGGTAAGAGGCATCTTCTCGTGCTAAAATACTAGGATGACCATGGGTCCTATTATTAAGTATAAAACCCCACTCGGCATAGCAATTTTGGCGGCCGTCTATTTTATCTCGGCCCGGTTTGGATTGTCTTTGGCCGGAGCGACGGAACAGGTGACTTTGGTTTGGCCGCCGACCGGAATCTCCATCGCCGCGCTTTTGATGTTCGGATACCGCTTTTGGCCCGGAATTGCGATTGGCGCTTTTGCTGCGAACATCCTGGCAAATGAGCCAGCTTATATCGCGCTGGGTATTGCGGTTGGGAACACGTTGGAAGCTTTGACCGCCGCTTATCTTGTCAGACGTTTCACCGGATTTACGGATTTTTTTGGTCGGGTCAAAGATGTTTTTGGGTTCATGTTTTTCGCGGCAGCGGGTGCAACGGCCGTGAGCGCGTCGATCGGTGTCGCAAGCCTGGTTTTTGGCGGCCTAGTTAAGGCCGCAAATTATTGGGATGTTTGGCTGGTGTGGTGGACGGGGGATGCCTTGGGGGCGGCGATCATAACGCCGCTTACCATGCTTGCCGCGAACCCGAAACGTTTTTTACCCGTACGGATGAGATACGTCGAAATGTTTGCTTTGGTGGTAACATTGGTTTCGCTGGGGCTGTTGATATTCGGGAGAGAAACGCCACTCAGTAACACCGAATACATCATTCTGCTGCCGATTATCTGGGCGTCAGCAAGGTTTGGATTGCCGGGCGCCGTAATGTCGACTTTTTTTACCTCGGCGATCGCGATCACAGC
>MHIY01000011.1:0-10189 GCA_001817755.1 Candidatus Colwellbacteria bacterium RIFCSPLOWO2_01_FULL_48_10 | reverse complement strand
TATTTTCTAGGTGCTTTTTCCGCCGAACGCGAGGCTGCCAAACGGTCTCTTGAAGGCAAGATAAGCGAAGTTGTTCATTCTTTGGAAACGGCACAGAAGATTACCCATATCGGCAGCTGGCAGTGGGACGTGAAGACCAACAGAGTGATTTGGTCGAAAGAACTTTATGATATTTTTAGAATTGCGCCGAAGGAAGCGCTTGGCGGTTATGCAGATTATTTAAAGTCTATCCACCCAGAAGACAAGGAAAAGGTCAACGTCACGGTGCAGAAGGCCATTGAAGACAAGAAAGGCTTTGAACTTTATCATCGCATCATATGGCCGGGCGGGGAAGTGCGGATGATACGCGGGATAGGACAGGTTTTCACGGGTGACAATGGCGAGGTAACGATGATGGGAACCGCGCAGGACGTTACCGAACAGAAGCGAGCCGAGGGTTTGCTTATGGCCCGCACCGAAGATCTGGAGAAAACAAACAAAGATCTCCAGGAGGCCAAGAGGGCCGTAACTAATGTCTTAGAAGACCTTAGTGAATCCAAGCAAATAGTCGAAGAGATCAAGATAAAAGATGAGGCGCTTATTGAAAGCGTCGGCGACGGGATAATAGCTACAGATGAGTACGGCCGGATAACCAGGGTCAACAGTCAGGCTGAGGCTGTGCTGGGGTTCTCGGCAGAAGAGTTTATCGGCAAATATGTTTTGAACGTACTTAGGGTTGTGGATAAAAATGGCGTGATGGTGAAGAATGATGATCGCGCGGTCGTGGAGGCACTTGCGACCGGACAGAGGGTCTATTCGCTATGCTCTTTTATCCATAAAGATGGCCACCAGGTCCCCGTGTCGACGACTGTGTCACCGATCATTATCGATGGACGACCCATGGGAGTTGTCGAGGTGTTCCGCGACACGACTAAGGAGCGGCAAGTCGACATCGCCAAAACGGAATTCGTGTCTCTAGCTTCTCACCAGTTGCGCACCCCCCTTTCCGCCATCAACTGGTACACCGAGATGCTGCTTTCTGGCGATGCCGGCGAGGTAAACGAAGAACAGCGCAAATATCTCATGGAGGTTTATAGCGGCAGTCAGCGAATGGTGGAGCTGGTCAACGCTCTATTAAATGTTTCCAGGATAGATCTGGGCACTTTTGCGATCGACCCACAGCCGGTGAATCTGCAGGACACCGCGAACAGCGTTTTAGGGGAGCTCTCGCCCATGATCAAAGACAAAGAGCTCGTCATTGATAAAAAATACGATGATAACCTGCAGATCATTAGCGCTGATCCCAAACTTATGAGAATTGTTATTCAGAATCTTCTCTCCAACTCGGTAAAATATACTCCGGGCGGCGGGCGGGTTGGGATCGAAATATCAAAAAAAGAAAATAATGCCTTGATTAGGGTCTATGATACCGGCTACGGCATACCGGAAAGCCAGCAGGCGAAAATATTCACCAAGCTTTTCCGAGCCGATAACGCCCGCGAAGTAGAGTCCGACGGTACTGGCCTGGGGCTGTATATCGTGAAGGCCGTTGTCGAACAGTCCGGAGGAAAGATCTGGTTCGAGTCGGTTGAAAACAAAGGCACGACATTTTACGTTACCATTCCTCTATCGGGCATGATTAAGAAGGAAGGCGTAAAAGATCTAGAGTGAGGGACGCCGCTTTTTGCCCTGCGTCGTGTTTCCGAATGCCTCCTGTGGATAGTTTTTGCTGTCAGCATGTGTTACAATAGAGGCAATATGAACAACGACACGGCCATGGAAGTCAGACATGATAGTTCTCCGAATCTGCCGCTGATCGCTTACTTCGTTACTACGGCGGCGCTCTGGGCGTTCTACTTGTATATGACTTTTGGCGCTCCGTTGTCTCAGGTTTCGGTTGAGAGATACGGACTCACTCCTATGTCGGCTTTTTGGCTTAGGCTCAGCATAGCCGCGCCTATTCTGGTTTATTGGTCGCTGGGCCTCTACGCCGCCATCCATTTGAATGCGTATGTGAGAAAGATCGGGCCTGGCGAGGGGAGCGCGCCCGTCCGTTCCCTGGCTCGCGGTGTTTTTATAATAGTCATGGGAGTCATCTTGGGGGCGGCAGTCGGTTCAATACGCCAGTACTTTCCGCTCACCGAACCTGGCAATGAGGGCATCATTAAACTGCTGGTCATCTTGGGCAATTACATCAGCGTTGGGTTTCCGTTGGCTGCTTTCGTCTTTATCTGGCGGGGGACCAAGAGTTTTATGACCAATGAGCTTGCGCAGGCGAAAGACATTGTTCGAAAGTATACGCCAGTGTTTTTGTTCGCATCCGCGGTCATATCGGCGAGTTATATTTTCCTCGCGCTTGCCAACCCGAACCGGCAGATGAACCTTGTTCCGTCGATGCCCGCTACTTACTATCTGCCGGACTGGTTGATCGTCGCTTCCATACTTCTTCCTTATGTCGTCATCTGGACCCTCGGCCTACTCTCAGCCTTTAACATCGTGGTCTACTCGCAGAAGGTCAGTGGGCTGATCTACAGAAAATTTCTTAACAATTTGGTTTATGGAATATTAATGATCATCGTGTTCTACATCTTCTTGCAATTTCTCTCGACCATTGGCTATTATTTGCAGGACTTCTTCAAGGAAAAGGGACTGGCGCCGGTGCTGTACTTTATCTACTTCATCCTTTTTTTGCAGGCTTTAGGGTTTATCTTTTTGGCCCGCGGAGCAAAAAAGCTAAAAGAAATAGAAACAACCTTATGACCGAAACAATGACAAAAGCATACGAGAAAGTTTTGGAAATCTTGAATGAATACTTGGGGCCGACTTCGGGTAGGTTTCTCGATCGCAACATCCGTTTCCACTTGCAGAAGGAGCCCGATCAGTTTACGTTCGCCGACGTGCCCAAGATAATCGAGTGGGTGAAGATAGGAATAGGCGTTTTGTCGCGCGATGCGGTGGTCGCCGATGAATGCGCTAATAAGATGAAACAGGCCGTCAAGTGATACCAATGCCAAAGCCCAACCTGAGAATACTGGTGGTTGAGGACGAGCAGCCCCTCATAGAAGCCATAAAAAAGAAATTGGAATTGTCTGGTTTTCAGGTGCTTTCGGCGAGATCAGTCAAGCAGGCCATTGATTATCTCAATACGATAAGCGATATCAGCATCGTTTGGCTGGATCATTATCTCATGGGTAAGGAGACGGGCATGGATTTTATAACCTGGATGAAAGCCGAAGAACGGTTCAAGAATATGCCGATATTCGTGGTTTCCAACACTGTTACCTCTGACAAGGTTACGACCTATCTTGCGCTCGGAGCGGACAAATATTACGCTAAGGCCAATTACCGCCTCGATCAAATAATCGCGGACATCAAAAAGTCGATCGCACAAACGTAAAGATCCACACGATGAACGATAATCATTTGCCTAAGATTCTCATAGTCGATGATGAACAGCCTTTGCAGAGAGCATTACAGGCTAAGTTTGAATTGTCCGGTTTCGAGGTCGCCATCGCGGTGAACGGAGAAGCCGGACTCGCTTCTGCTCTAAAGAACCACCCCGATGTCATACTTCTGGATATTGTTATGCCGAAGATGGACGGCATGACTATGCTCCACAAGCTCCGCGAGGATGCCTGGGGCAGAAATGCGAAGGTAATATTCTTGACCAATCTCAGCACGTCCGAAAAAGTAACTGAGGCTGTAAGCAACAGAGTTTTTGACTATCTAGTTAAGAGCGACTGGAAGATAGAATCCGTTGTGGACAAGGTCAGGATGATATTAGGCATTAAACCTCCAACCGCCAATCAGTCATAGAAACAAATGATTCTTTCGGACCGCGACATAAAGAAGGCCCTAAAGGATGGGCGGTTAAAGATAACGCCCGCGCCGGACTTTGAGACACAGCTTGGCTCATGCTCGATAGACCTAAAACTCGGCAATCAGTTCAGGATATTTAAAAATTCCCTGCATCCTTATATAGACGTTAAAGGCAAGATACCGATTGACGACATTATGGAAGAGATAACCATTGCGGACAGCCAGCCTTTCGTTTTGCATCCTGGCGAACTTGCGCTTGCGGTAACACAGGAAACTCTGCAGATCTCGGATGATTTGATCGGGCGGATCGAAGGCCGAAGCTCGCTCGGGCGGCTGGGTATCATAGTTCACGGCACGGCTTCCGTTTTCGAGCCGGGCTGGAACGGCAAGCCAGTTATGGAGTTGGGTAACTTGGGGGTGATGCCGGTCGCGATCTATCCAGGCATGAGGATATGCGCTTTCACTTTTGAGGAGCTTTCCAGTCCAGCGGAAATCCCCTACAACAAAAAGAAAAACAATTATTACGCCGGGCAGAAAGGCCCGATGGCTTCGCAGCTGAACAAAGACTTCGAGAAAGACAAGAAGGTTGGGTAGGGGTTCCTGTCCAGCCAGCATCTGTAGGAGCATGACGTAGAATTCTGCTGAATTCTCGTCTGATCCTCGCGCCGTCGCACTGCGGAACACTCCTACAGATGCTGGCTGTTCATGGTTTCCCAATTCAGGATTCCGGCTCTTGAATTGAAGGTACATAGCTTTCCAAGAACGTCGCGCAGTCAAGTTTAGCTGGACGAGCGTGAAGAAATCCGCCAGCCGGCGGATATTCTGTTTCTTGGAAAGTTATGTACCTTCAATCCAGCTTAATTTTTCTCGTAAAACCCGCCCGAAACGCTCAGTTCGGCTTTGAGTGCGGGATACGGATCGTAGCCCACGAGTTTGATTTTGTCGGGCGTGAAGTCGTCGATGTTTTTTGCCGATGGATCAAGTTCGATCTTCGGAAACGGCTTTGGTTCTCGTTTTAATTGTTCTTTGACGGCATCTAAATGTTTCTCATAAATATGCACGTCCCCGAACGTGTGTATAAATTCGCCCGGTTTATATCCGGTGATCTGCGCCAGGATTATGGTGAGTAGTGCGTAGGATGCGATGTTAAAGGGGACACCCAGAAATATGTCGGCGGATCTTTGATACAGATGCAAAGACAGTTTGCCGTCGATGACGTTGAATTGGTACATGTTGTGGCAGATTGGAAATCTTGACGCGTCTTCAGTGTATGCCATGGCGTATAGATATTCTGGGTTCCAGGAATTCACTATTAAGTTGTGCGCGCTCGGGTCGTTCTTCACTTCTTGTATTGCCCAGGCGAGCTGGTCGATCGTTCGGCCGGCCGTTCGGGTGGGCCAGCGCCGCCAAAGTTCGCCGTAGATGCGGGGGAGTTCTCCGTGGGCTTTTGCAAACCCGTCGTCCTCGACAAGCTTTTTTACGAACTCGTCTTTGGTCATCTCCGGCGCCGTCCCTTTGTCCGCTTTCTTCTTGTATATCTTATACGGATAATCGTCCCAAATATGGACGCCCTTACGGGCGAGGTAGCTGACATTGCTTTGGCCCGACATGAACCAGTAAAGCTCCTCGACCACGCCTTTCCAAAAGACTTTTTTGGTCGTGAGAAGTGGAAAGCCTTCGGAGAGATCAAAGCGCATTTGCGGGCCGAACACGCTAAAAGATGCGTCGCCGGTGCCGCGATCAACCTTGCGATATCCTTTTTCGAGGATATGTTTCAGCAGGTCGAGGTATTGGTATTCGGGATGTTTATTCATAACTGATTTCATTATCCCATAAATCTTTATAAATTTGAAAATGCGTCGGTTTCTTGCTTGCCTACGAGCTCGTTAAGTTTTTGCGTCCGAGGAAACCGTACTGGAATGTTATAATAAGAGCAAGATCATATGTTTGATTTAGTGCGCATTATTTTCACTCCTGGCAATTTTACTCCTCACAGTCAGCATTTTGCTGATCGTTGGGAGGCGATGTGGCTTATTGTGGTTGGACACGCTCTCAGCGTCCTTGCTTATACTCTCATTCCTATCACGATACTTTATGTCGTTCGCAAGAGAAAAGATTTGGTATACAACTGGATGTTTTTGCTTTTCGGCGCCTTCATTGTTTTATGTGGCTTGACCCATGCATTGCATATAATGATTTTCTGGTACCCAGCTTATTATTTTGAAGCCATTATCGAAGTCATTACTCTTGTCGTGTCCTTCGCAACATTTTTAATGTTTCTTTATATCATCCCGCGGGTGGTCAAGCTAACCAGTCCGCAGCAATTAGCCGATGTAAACGTCGCTCTAGCGAGAGAGGTTGAGCGCCGCCAGCAAACTAGAGCAAGTCTTGAACGCAGTGTCCGAGATATCGATAGTGCGGGTAAAGAAATCTTAGGGAAGATTGACGAACTAAAGAAAATGAATGCGTTGATGGCTGGCCGAGAATCGAAGTTGGCTGTTCTGAGAGAAGAGATAATGGAGCTTAAACAAAAGCTAATGAAAGACTAATCCATGCTTGATCTATTGCGTACAGTTTTTACTCCAGGCAGCTTTGAGCCGCACAGCGTTCATTTCGTCAATCATCCTGGGCTGATGTGGATTATGGTAGTAACGAATGCATTTATAGCCATTTGCTATCTTCTCCTGCCGGCTGAATTGTTTTACATTTATTTCAAAAGAAGGGATTTTGCATTTAGCTGGGTGTTTATCGTGATCGCTTTTTTCGGGGTTTGGTGCAGCATGACGCACATTATGAATGTGGCGACTTTCTGGTATCCGGCTTATTGGTTGGAAGGAATCATAAGCCTGACCACTGGGGCAGTGTCTTTAGTTTCGTTTGTGGGTTACGCCATCGCTGTGCCTCTGATACTAAAATTAGTCGGGCCGCAACAGTTTCAAGAAGCCAACTTAAAATTATCTGATGAGATTGAGAATCATAGGAAGATTGAGGTGGAGCTTGTTCAGAAAAACCTGGAATTAGAAAAATCCAGTAAGGATTATTTGAAAAAAAGCGAGGACTTAGCCAACGTCAACAGAATGATGATTGAGCGCGAACTCGAGATAGTTGCAGCCAAAGAAGAGTCAGAGGTTCTCAGACGTAAACTGGATTCTAAGTCGCAAGCGCTTTAGAAGTTCAGTC
The DNA here is from genome assembly GCA_001817755.1 of Candidatus Colwellbacteria bacterium RIFCSPLOWO2_01_FULL_48_10. GTDB lineage: Bacteria > Patescibacteriota > Minisyncoccia > UBA6257 > Colwellbacteraceae > 2-01-FULL-48-10. The sequence continues at coordinate 3,211 of MHIY01000011.1, read as the reverse complement.
AAGGCTGAATATTTTGTCTGTTCCGTAATAATCGCGCCAATGGGCGTTGTAGTGTGCGAACATTCTTTCCAGTCTGTCCTGGGCCAGTTCTTCCGCGCCGAGCTCCTGTATCAGTTCCCGCAACTCTTTTTTTACGCCGTCCGCGAGGCCCGGGTCGTTCACCACTTTTTCGAACTCGGCGATGTAGCCGTAGCCCGCATTTTTGTCGATGGACACGCTTACATCACGGAATTTATAGTCGGTTCTCTCGCGTGACCACTTGGCTTGGTACTCAAAGCCGGATTCCAATATAAGCTTGTCCAGTTCGTCTAAGGTTAGTCCTTTTATCTCGGTTTCAAACTCGATTCGCGCCGTGCCGTTCGAGCTTGTGGTATCGTCGATCGATGCTTTTACGACCAGCAGGAGTTTTTTGTCGGCGAGGCGGGTACGCACCGAAAAGGTCTTGGCCTTTTTGATCACTTCTTCGAACTTCGCCTTATCTTTGGGGCCTATTATCAGATGATCGGCGTTCTTGCGGAGGTTTTCCAGATTGCCGCCCACGAAGTAGTGGTTCAGCTGTTTGTGGGAACTTGTCTGCGCGAGCTTATCGTCCTTAGCTTTCATTTTTTGCACTAGACGTTCGGCGTTTGCCAGACTGCCCAGCAAACTCTTTATCTCGATTTCATAGGAATTCATTTGATAGCGTTAGTGTTTAGCGACTAGTGATTAGTAATGCATACGCCAACTATGTTAGCAGTTCATACGCGTTTTGAAAACTTAACCATTTGAATCTAATCGTGCATAGATTTAGAATCAATGGCGTTCACAAAGCATGGGCTCATAGTAAAACGGCATTACCCCAGTAGCAGAGCATAGCTCGCTACGGGGCACGCACAGCATTTTCACCCCGTTAAAATTTCGCCATGCCCAATGTAAATTGGGCCTATGGTCTAATGGTAGAACGCAGCATTCGCATTGCTGAGATGGCGGTTCGATTCCGCCTAGGTCCACCACAAGGCGAAATTTGTTCGGGGCGCATTGCTGAGGTCCGGGTTCAATTCCCGGTGAGTCCACTCGATTCGCCCGCACCAAAAGTGCGGGCTCACTCGTGGTAAGCCACCATTTCAGATTTCCCGGGCAAAGAAATGCCCGCCTATTATCCGTTGGTTCGCGGATCTAGTGCGGGGTGGGGTAAGGTGGGGGTGAAGGTGCTCACTACGCCGTTCTCGTTCCGAAGACGTAGCCCGTGATTTCCACATCTTGCGGGGCTGAGACTTCATAGAAGACGGGCGTTTCCTGGGCATACTCGCGAACGAGGGCGATCACGATGAAAAGCTCTGTTCCGTTGAAGGAATTTTCGCCGATTGTCATGACCGTTATCGGCGAAGCGCCCTGGGCATAAATCGGTTCGCTGCCCGGCAGGAACTCGACGTCCATTTCTCCGGAACCGATTGTGAAGTTCAGCACCTCGGTAGAAGGCGAGCTGGCATCCCAAACGATTTCGAGCATGAGATTGGTAATCGAGTCGAGATCGGTTTCGATCGAGAGAGCGATTTGTTCTTCGCCGCCCAGGCATTGCGTGCCGTCGATTCCGGCGCAGACCGAGAGGTCGAACGTTGCTTTTTCGTTGATCTTGAAAGATCCGGGTTGGGTCTGCGCGGCACCCGGAGCGAGCGGAGAGGAATCATTCTTCTCCTCAGGACCGTTGCATCCGGAGAGAGCGAGAGGGAAGAGGGTCAGCAGTGCGAGGCAGATCAGGGTTGCGTAGTTGCGCATAGTTTCACCATAGCTATTCTGTTGTCAGGGTGCGGGTATTATGGGTTGGTACAATTACCCGCGCCCTTACGCTTGTAGTATTACCCCTACACAATGCATTTGTCAAGCGCTCTGGGAAAAATGAATCCCGCCAGGAAGCTGTATGGCGGGTGGGGGGTAAGGGGGTGAAAGTGCACTTGCTGCGCGTTTACTCGATTCCGAAGATGTTGCCGTCGATCTTCATGTTCTGAGCCAGGCTGGCCTGGTAGAGCACGGGGGTTTCGGGAACTTCCTGCGGACACCACTTGAGCAAAATGTAGAACTCGGTTTGCTCGAGACTGTCCTCGTTCACCAGGTTCACAGTTAGCGGGGAAAGTCCTTCGATGCGGACTGGCCGGGTGTGGTAGTAGCTTCCTTCACCCCATCCGGTTTCGATGCAGAGTTCCTGGTTTAGCAGCGAAGTGGATTCCCAAGTGATGTTCAGGACGACTGCGCTTGCCGAAGCAAGCCGGGGCCTGACATCAAAACTCAAGAGAACCTCTTCGCCGTTGTATTCCGAGGCAGTACTCTGGCAGCCGACACCTTTTGCGCCAGCGCAGTACGAGACCGGCATGGTCACGTCTTCACGGATCGGGACCAATGCGAGCTTGGGCGGTGGAATCAGTTCTTCCGGATGGAGTGGAGGAAGAGAAGCGTTCTTCTCCTCAGGACCGTTGCATCCGGAGAGAGCGAGAGGGAAGAGGGTCAGCAGTGCGAGGCAGATCAGGGTTGCGTAGTTGCGCATAGTTTCACCATAGCTATTCTGTTGTCAGGGTGCGGGTATTATGGGTTGGTACAATTACCCGCGCCCTTACGCTTGTAGTATTACCCCTACACAATGCATTTGTCAAGCGCTCTGGGAAAAATGAATCCCGCCAGGAAGCTGTATGGCGGGTGGGGGGTAAGGGGGTGAAAGTGCACTTGCTGCGCGTTTACTCGATTCCGAAGATGTTGCCGTCGATCTTCATGTTCTGAGCCAGGCTGGCCTGGTAGAGCACGGGGGTTTCGGGAACTTCCTGCGGACACCACTTGAGCAAAATGTAGAACTCGGTTTGCTCGAGACTGTCCTCGTTCACCAGGTTCACAGTTAGCGGGGAAAGTCCTTCGATGCGGACTGGCCGGGTGTGGTAGTAGCTTCCTTCACCCCATCCGGTTTCGATGCAGAGTTCCTGGTTTAGCAGCGAAGTGGATTCCCAAGTGATGTTCAGGACGACTGCGCTTGCCGAAGCAAGCCGGGGCCTGACATCAAAACTCAAGAGAACCTCTTCGCCGTTGTATTCCGAGGCAGTACTCTGGCAGCCGACACCTTTTGCGCCAGCGCAGTACGAGACCGGCATGGTCACGTCTTCACGGATCGGGACCAATGCGAGCTTGGGCGGTGGAATCAGTTCTTCCGGATGGAGTGGAGGAAGAGAAGCGTTCTTCTCCTCAGGACCGT
>MHIY01000010.1:24220-30234 GCA_001817755.1 Candidatus Colwellbacteria bacterium RIFCSPLOWO2_01_FULL_48_10 | reverse complement strand
TGAAGAAGGCCCTGGCCATTTTTCTGAGTACCGCGGCGGAAACGGCCCCGGCAAGGAACCGGGAGTAAAGGATTTTATTCGCCGACATGTCGTCGCTGGCCAATATCTGACCAAGCGCAAGCGCCGAGGCGTCCCCGCCCCACGGACTATCCGTAACGTGGGCGGTCTTATGAGGCATGACCGTAAAAATGGAGGTTGACGTATTTCCCTGCTCGGCGTAGATGGCGTTGGGCGCGCGAGTAGCCTCCGCAGCCATGAACGCTCTCACAGTTCCGGAATCAAAAAAACCCCTCAACGAAACCAGTTCGCCTTTGGGCGCAAGTGTCATAAGATACGTTATCTGCATCGCCTTGCCGGTAAAACCTTCGGCATTGAAAACCCTGTGCCCGTCTATCCTAATACCGATTATCTTTATGTCGGATATGCCCAACTCGAGCTCGCTTATGCCGAGTTTCACCGAGGCGTCGCGGCGCAATTCATTAAAAGCCTTCCACAATCCCTCGCTCACATGGTTGCCGACATCAACGACCGATATCTGGGCGTTGGGATTCTTCCTGTTGAGGCTGGCGGTAAAAAAATAAGTCGCGAATTTAGGCAAACTTGAATTCTCGGGGTGAGCTGATTGTTGCACCCATAAATTATATCGCGCCCCGAGTCCCGAGTCCATCGGAAATCGCCCACACCTTCCAAGACAGGCCGATCCATAAACACCACCAACACTAACCATCGCCCGATCGGGCGATGGTTAGTGTTGGTGTTTTTATCTATTTTATCTTGATTCTGTGAGGCGCGTGAAAGAGTTTAACTTATCCAAGGAAATAATTTGTACGTAGTCCTGTAAATTAAGATTCTTGATATCTTCCAGGAATTCGGCGGGTATTCTTACTCGGCCGACCCAAACGCTCCTCTGAAGCATGAAAAATTTCAAATTCTTAAGCGCTGATCTTAACCACTGCCTTTTGTGGCTACTATCTTCGGGTATATCGAAAATAATGATCGTCACCTCGCCCGCCTTTACTATTTCGTAATTTGCATCAGGCAACCTATTGCTTGATACGGCCAATAACTTCTTAAATTTCTCTAGGCCAAGTTTAGTAACTTTCCATTCTTGATCTATGGCCTGGAGACATCCTTCATTCTTGAGTTTGTATATGACTGCGCGCACCCGATTCCTTTCTTTGGCATCAGGCATAATCCTTGCTTGTATTACTTTCGATGATCTTCTGCGGCCGCGGTTGTGATAATCAAAGAAAGCGTCTATTACCACAGAGGTCGTGGCCATGCCGCAATCTATGATTGCACCTAATATCTTTTCAGAAATTTCTCCCTTCATTACAATAACTATACCACGCTAACCATCGCACGGTCGTGCGATGGTTAGCGTCTTAAAATATTGTTGAATTTCTAGACTTTTAGATCACGTCTGCACGGATGCGGTCTCGCCCGTGGCTGGTCTACGGCCGAGGGGGCTCACCCGTAAGGCTTACGACCGAGGACGGACACCTGTTCACAAAACATCAGCCCTTATCCTCCGCACTCCGGCCGCAACGGCCTCTTCCTTCACGATCTTGAACGTCCCTACTTCGGAGCTGTTTTTTACATGCGGGCCGCCGCAGAATTCTTTGGAGAAAGCGTCTTCGATCGTGTTCCCTAGGAAATATACATTCACCTCCTCGGGATATTTGTCCTTGAAAAAATACAAGGCGCCGGTCTTCTTTGCTTCGTCGATCTTCATGCGCTTCATCTGCATCGACAGGGCCTTCTGCACCGCGCCGTTCACGAGGTCCTCAACAGCCTTTATTTCTTCCGGAGTAAGTTTCCGCGGAAACGTGAAGTCGAAGCGCGTACGCTCGGCGGTGATGTCGGAACCCATCTGCTTCACCTCCTCCCCCAGCACTTTCCTCAGAGCGGCTTGGAGCATGTGGGTCGCGGTGTGCAATCGGGTCACCTTTTTGAGCTCCTCTTCGTTTGCGGCCTTCAGCTCGCCGGTATTTAAAATGAGCCCGTGGCCGCCGAACTTCTTCTCTGCGCCCGCGCGCGAGATCTCCTGGTGGCGCTTGAACTCGGCGTCAAAGTCTTCGTAAATAAGTGCACTAGCCCTTTCTCTACCAATTTCTTTAATAACTTCATACGGCAGACCAAAGCTTTCATAGAGCTTGAAGGCTGCTTGTGCATTTATTGAATTAAGGGCATAAAGTTCTTTTATCCCTGCATCTAGAGTTTTTTTGAATTTATTATTTTCTTCACCAAAAATTGCCGTGATTGCAGGCAGATCAAGTTCTTTATAAAAATCTTTATATTTATTAACTATCCAGTTAAGCAATTGCTCCATATTCAGTGGTTTAATATTGCTCTGTTGAGCAACCTTGTAGTTGCCAAGGCTATGGAGATATTCATGAACAATTACCCGACGCATTAGACGTCGCAATACATAGCCAGCTCCTTTGTTGGAAGGTCGAACACCATCAGAGATAAGAAATACTATTGCTCTCATATGATCACTAATTATCTTTTTTGATCTATCGGCAAGGCCGGTCTTCGGTAATAACTCAATAAATTCAGAAAATAGGTCCGTCTCAAAAACATTATTTTTGCCCTGCAAAAGCATTACTAATCGCTCAAAGCCCATGCCGGTGTCCACGTTCTTTTGGGCTAGCGGAGAATATTTTACAGAGCCTGCGCTATCAATCGTTTTTTCATATTCCATGAATACATTGTTCCAGATCTCAACATGCTTTCCGCAGTCGCAGTTCACGTGACACTTTTCGCCAAACGCTTTGTCGTGCTCGGCGCCCGTATCATAAAAGATCTCTGTGTCCGGGCCGCAGGGACCGGGGCCGGCGAGTTCCCACCAGTTCTTCTTTTTCTGGTAGGCGTAGATGCGGTTGCCGAGCGAGGCGTCGATGCCCGCCGTTTTGAAAACACGCATCCAGTGGCCCACGGACTCCTCGTCGAGCTTCAAGCCAAGCGATGCGTCACCCTCAAAAACAGTAACGGAAAGTTTCTCTGCCGGAATTCCAAAGCCCTCCGTCTTCGAGGTCAAGAGCTCAAAGCTCCATTCGATGGATTCTTTCTTGAAGTAGTCGCCGAGGGACCAGTTGCCCAGCATCTCGAAGAAAGTAAGGTGGCGGTTGTCCCCCACTTCGGCGATGTCGTCTGTGCGCAAACACTTCTGCACGTCCGCGATGCGCTTCCCGGCCGGGTGCGGCGTGCCCATGAGGTATGGGACAAGCGGCTGCATGCCCGCGGTGGTGAAAAGCACTGTTTTGTCCTCCGGGATAAGCGAAGCCGACGGGATTACCGCATGCCCGCGCTTTGCGAAATAGTCTAAAAACCTCTTTCTAATTTCCTGTGAATTCATAAACTATTAATGAGTATAACCATCATTCAGAAAATTTCTATGTAATTGACAATAACGATGTCATGTCTATAATTAATGCATTACTACGAAAAAGACCCTTATGAGGTTTTGTCCTCATTGGGGGCTTTTTCTTTTCGCATACTCAAGTATAGAACGCTGATCATTAATATAGGCAATCGGTGCATCGGTTCTCTTTAATAAAATCGAGCACCTTTCCGAAATTGCGGGCGAAAGAATAACCTTTAGTTTATTTTTAGATTGTAAGAACTTAACAAGTCCCGCATAATCCCCATCACTTGAAACAATAACCGCTTCATCAAAAGCTTCCTCATAAATTTCTTGAGTGACTTTTAAAACTAAATCAGCATCACAATTCCCCTTAGCTTTCCCATCTGGATCATAAACAACTTCTTTAAAAATTAAAGTAAATCCAGCTTCCTGTAGTTTGGTATATAAATCATTGTTTTTCGGAATCATTCCTATAAATATATAAGCCTTAGCAACGGAATATTTCTCAGATAGAAAAACTCTAAAGCGGGAATAATCAAGTTTCCAACCTAAATTATCTATACCCCTATGAAGATTTGCTCCATCTATAAAGGCGAAATTATTTCTTTTGTTCTTCATAATTTTCGGCGAATATCTTGGGAATCCATTGGTTTTTAGTATACGTTCTGTTGACAAATACTACTAGTTGTTATATACTCCGCTTATCCAACTTTGTGGGCGGCGGACGAGCAAGTGTCCGCCCTCACCAGGCGGATATTCCAGCTCGTTCACAACTCAAAAAGTTTTGGAGGACTGACCTACATGCGAACCATCGCTATGACACTGGCCATTACGGCCCTGATCGCCCTCGCCGGCTGTGCGAACAGCCCAGATGAGGAGAACACCGGCGCCGTGAACGCGTACGGCTGCAAGGAAACAACAACAAACTGGATCGGAGGAGCCTGTGACACGTACGGCTGCAAGGCAACAAACTGGATCGGAGAAGCCTGTGCGGACCTCTATGAGAGCCAGGTCTTCGCGAAGGCGAAGCAGTGCACCTTCTTCAGGTACTGCCTTGACCTCTACGAGACGCTCGCGGGAGAAGAAAACCTGGACGCGCTCAAAGCCTGCGCTGACAAATCCTGGCAAGGTGAAGCTTGTGAGAGTCAGCTGTATGCTGTCTGCAAGCGCAACGCCTGGTACGGCGAGCTCTGCTATGAGTACCGCAGCAACACGGAGGGCATCGGCCCCCTGACCGCGGAGGAGCTGCAAGCACAGGTCGCTACACTGCAGGCCCAGCTGGCTGAGCTCAGTACGCTTGCTCCCGTACCGGACCATTACCTCAACGTCACGGAAATGCAGGTGGAGATGGAAGATAACCTCACGACTGCCTGGCGCAAGCTGCCCGATAATGGCCCTGGCACCGGCTCGTACGTGGTGCTCATGAACGCGCCCCGAACGGACTACCACACGTGTCTCTCAAACCACCCTGATGGGTCGGGCTACTACTGGTGTTTTTCGTACCCAAGCACCTATTCCAGCTCTGAAGGCTGGCAGTGGAATACCGTGCCGCGGGATGCGGAATACTTCCAGATCCGGCTTCAAAAGCCGACTGAGCTCCACATGGTCCAAGCCTACGACCCGACCTACGGAAATCCGGGCTAAGCCCTCCGGCATCGACCCCCTCCTTTTCCCAACCCCGTTTCCTAGAATATGTATCATCCGCCAGCCGGCGGAGGATGAATCTAGGGACGGGGATTTTATTTTTGACAGATTTAGTAAATTGTTATATTGTCCCCATATCCAATCTGATGAGCGGCGGACGACACATGTCTGCCCCCAAAGGCGGACATGTGTTCATTCACAATTTCATACGTTTCGGAGGGCTAACAATGAAATCGAAACTCTTCATCATGACATTGGCCGTTGCGGCCCTGATCGCATTCTCCTTCTCTGGCTGCTTGGGTGGCCTACCGAAGAAAGTCATACATTCCTACAAAAACCGCGGCACAAACCAACAATGCCTACCGCCATGGCAGGACGGTGATGGCGAAGACGGCGGCCCCGAGGATCTGATTGCCATCCCGATCGGCGAAGGACGAATAGCGCTTAGCTGGTGGCCCCCAAGCAGATCAGACGAATCCCAGCCTGCCGCATATACCATCTACGGTACCGAATGGGACGGCGAGGCTGGCATGATAATCTTTGAAGAACGCGCTTCGGTCTCTGGAACATCGATGATATTTGACGACCTGACGATCGGACAACTCTATGCCTTCCAGGTCGCCATCGGAGAGCCCGGAGGCCTGAAAAGATCCAATATTGCATCAGCGCAGGCATGCGAATAAATCTAACCAATCGGTTATTTGAACGCACAAGCTTAACTGACCCCCGTTTCCTAGAATATGTATCATCCGCCAGCCGGCAGAGGATGAATCTAGGACCGGGGATTTTTTATTCCGACAAGCGAGAGAGCCAAATGGAAATGTACTCATTTCCATTTGGGCCGAGCGACTTGTGGTGAGCTTAGTCGAGCCACGTTGGAACAAAGGTTTAACCCCGTAAAGCTTCGCCACGGGGCAGGTACCTCGCGCTCTTTACGCGTGAGTGCGCGAGCCTGAGCGAGTCCCAACAAATACCGCGGGGCTTGCCATGCGGAACCTTT
>MHIY01000010.1:11498-24187 GCA_001817755.1 Candidatus Colwellbacteria bacterium RIFCSPLOWO2_01_FULL_48_10 | reverse complement strand
CGCGGTCCCCCTCTGCGACGTGAAGTAGAGTCGGAAATTGGTTGAGTGAAAAATTGGTATATGCCTATTTGAAATTATCTTATGACGTCCAAGTCCGTGCCAACTTCGTAAGCGGCATCGTTATTACCTCCGTCAGCACTCCTCGTCATGAAGGGTACGTATTTGTCCGACTTTAATATGGTGTCGATTTCGTATTTCTAGGTGATCTGATTGCAAACCTAGGCATAATACGCGGAAAAATCATTGACTGAATCTACTGGCAATTTTCCAGTGGAAACCCGTCAGACATTTTAGTGGAATCTATCGGCCAACGGACCATAGCGGAAATTGCGGACGTTGCGAATCTTAACCAGGTCGCCCTGGAACTCAGTTGTCGAAAGCACGGCCAGCTGAGTCTGCCCTTCCACTGGCGGAACTCTAAATATGCGCCAGACGAGAAGAACACCCAAAAGCGCCAACCCAATTAATAGGTAACGGCGCATTGATGTGTTAAAACGGGGGTTATTTTTTCAAATTAGGCCTCCTTTTTCTGCGAGACTGCTCAAGTACTTTTTCGAGACGGCTCTCTACTTCTTTTTCTTCTTCGGTCGGAACATTTTCGTGAGCTGTCACTTTCGCCTCTCTTATAGAGGCAATGGTCGACTCTTTAATGTTCTTGATGCCTTTAGCAGCGGCAACAACAACAGCCAACCGGTTAGACAAGCTGCGCGCCATTTCGTCGCGCGGAGCGCCATCTCTCATCAACACGTCTCTTATGCGCCAGTCATTGTATGAATTTAATCCGGCCAAGCTTATCGCAACATCTTCTTCGGGAAAATCGCCAGACTCTATCATTGCTAATCTCTTCACGTTAGCCCGCTGGGAATCGAGCCCTATCAGGCTAACGCACATATTAATCTTATCGGCATGCCTTTCTTTGATCAAAGCGTCGCGCATTTCCCAAGCGCGCGGCGAATCCAGCCCAGCCAAACTTATTAATAAGCCATTATTGACCGCCACGCTATCGATAGCGCCCATTTTGTCGCGCTCTTTGAATAGTTTCTCTCTCAAATTCCAGGCCTTAACAGAATCAATACCGGAAAAAGTCGCCAAGATGTCGGCTTCACCAAATCCCAAGCTGCTAAGCCTCTCTCTCATCCGGCCTGCGTCATCGGAATCTAATCCATTTATGCTTGCGGCCATGGTTCTAAGATTTACTCTCCCCTCCATTAGCTTATTTCTCATCTCCCAGCTTCGAGAAGAATCCACGCCAGCAAGACTCGCGACAACTTCAGAAGCAAAATCTCCTTTTAGAGACAAAGTCGTATCCCGCAGATCCCAGGCCGCGTCTGAATCAAGCCCCGCAATACTCGAGAGCAAATTATTCATGGCCAAGCCTTCGTCTAAAAGACGTTTTCGGAGCGCCCAAGACCGATCCGAATCGAATCCTACCAGAGCACCGCTGAGCATTGCAGGATCGCCTTTCTCGTCCATAAGTTCCTCGATGATATCAAGAGCGCGATTTTCGAACTTCTCGTGGGTTTTCTGCTCCATTTTTCTAGACTCGCTATCAACCCTGTCTAACCCGGCCTCAACTTCAAGCGCTTCGTCTATATCGAACTGGGTAGCATCTTCGGCGACACCTTGCCGCGCTAACGCTTCGGCTTTATCGTTCGAGCCGCCCTCAGGCGGCATTTCAGATTTAAACATGTTCTAATAATCGGTCAGTTTTAATGAAGCTTCGTGAGTTTTGATGCGTTCGAGAGCCTTGGATTCGATCTGCCGGATACGTTCGCGGGTGACGTTAAAAACCTTGCCGACTTCTTCGAGCGTGTGGACTACGCCGTCTTTGAGGCCGAAACGCATTTCGAGTATCACGCGCTCGCGCTCGGTAAGGTCGCCTAAAATTTCGCGGATCTGGTCGCGAAGCAATTCCTGTGAGGTGTGCTGGGAAGGCGTAATGCCTTTCTCGTCCTTGATGAATTCCGCCAGAGTGGATTTATCGTCGCTGTCCCCGATCGGCGACTCGAGAGAGATGACCTCTTGTGAAATTTTCTGAATGTGGCGAACCTTGTCGATCGAGATATTCATTTGAACTGCGATCTCCTCGGCCAATGGTTCGCGGCCGAGCTCCTGGGCGAGCTTGCGCTTCACCTGGGTGAACTTCGAAATGGTCTCGACCATATGGACCGGAATGCGAATGGTGCGGGACTGGTCGGCCAAGGCGCGGGTGATGGCCTGGCGGATCCACCAGGTGGCGTAGGTCGAAAACTTGAAGCCGCGGGTGTAGTCAAACTTCTCGACGGCCTTGAAGAGTCCGATGTTCCCTTCTTGTATCAAGTCCGATATGCCGAGCGGGCCTCTGTTAATATAACGTTTGGCGATGGAAACGACGAGACGGAGGTTGGCCTTGATGAGATGCTGACGGGCCTCTTCGTCGGCTTTTAGGATGCGCTTCGCGAGCTCCTTTTCTTCATGACGTTTCAAAAGCGGTGTCTTGCCTATCTCGCGCAAGTAAATCTGCACATTGTCGGGCAATGGTCCATCGATCTTGGTAGCATTTTTAAGTTCTGCTTCGGAGACTTCCTCAACTGAGCCGATAAGAGACTCAACCTCGACAACCTTGATGTTCGCCTTTGCGAGTTCATCATAGATGGTGTCTAGAAAACCTGGGTTGTTCTCTATCCTCGGAAAATAATCCATGATCTCCAAGTCGGTCACAAAGCCTTTCGGCCGGCCGCGGGTAATGAGCTCGGTAAGCTGAGTCAGATCGAGCGCTTCGTTCTTCTTCTTGCCAGCCTTCACCGGTTTTGGGGTCTGCGATTCCTTTTGCGCGAGTTTTGCGGTTTTTTTGACCTTCTTCGGGGCAGATTTCTTTACGTTCGCGCTGTTGCGCTCAGTATTTCGTCGCTTTCGCTCCTCAATTTTCTTGGTCTTTTTTGCCATAAAATTTATTATTTTTACCCTCAGAGGACTTGTTTCGCCTTATATCTTGCATTCTTCTGGAGACAACGTCAAATTCGCGCAGTTTATCGGTCAGCATAGCCTCATTGCCTTTTGACTCCGCTATCCTTATTTGATTCTTCAAGTCATCTGTCTTTTGCTTCAAGTGCTCCAGCTCAAGCTCGCGCAGAAGATGCTTAAACTCCTCTTCCTGGTTCGCGGGCGTAGTCAGGAAAACCATACCTGAACCGAGACTCACAAAATCAATGAGCTGTTTTATAGCTGGGTCGGCTAGGACGGTTTCCGCGTCCGGCTGCGAATCAGCGTTCTCTCCGAACATGGCAATATGGGCGAGGCGGTAATTTTCCGGCATGAAGCCGAGGTGTGAAACCGCAAGCGGACGCAGGGCATCGTTCACCGAAAGCAAGCCAAGAACTCTCAAAGCCACTAATTCCAACCGGCTGGCCTTGGCCGAAACAGAAGCTCCGACCAACTGTCCCGCAAGCGGCGCGGCGGTGCGCGGCGTCTCATCATCCGCTTTGACTTTTTCCATCTCAGCGCGGAGATCGTTCTCCGATAGCCCGGTCGAATGAGACAGTTCGCGCAAAAAGTCCGACTGATCTATTTGGCTATAGAGTCTCGCTATCTTACGAAGAATTATTCTGATGGCGCTTTTGCGATCACTCGTCGAGCCGTCCAGATAACGGCTGAAATAATACTGCATCGCAGGTTTGGCCGATGCCACCGCGACAGACAAGAAATCTTTATCAGCCGCCGCATCAGCGGGGTCTTTATAGGAACCCAGATCCACTACTGCCGATTTAAAATCGTTCGCGCCCAAGAGGTCAAGCGCACGCTCAGTGGCGATCTTACCAGCCTCGTCGTTGTCATAGGCGATAACCACAGTTTCTGCGATAGGCTTCAAGACCTTAAGGTGCTCGATAGTCAGGGCCGTGCCGGAGCTGGCGGCCGCGTTCTTTATGCCTGACTGCCACATCATCAGAAAATCCATCTGCCCTTCAACCAAAACGGCCGTTTTATTTTCCCGGATGTTCTGCTTGGTCTTCCAATAGCCGTACATCACCTTTGATTTGTTGAATATCTGCGTTTCGGGGCTATTTATGTATTTGCCCATATTCGGGTTGTCGTACTCGGGCAAAACCCGACCCGTGAAACCAACGATTTTCCCAAAATGATTGTGTATCGGGAACATGACTCGCCCGCGAAAACGGTCACCGTATTTTCCCTGCTCGGTCTTGAAGACAATACCGGCGCGCAAGATGTCGTCGATCTTGTAACCACTCTTCAAGAGATGGGTCGAGGTGGCGTCAAAATCGTTCGGCGCATAGCCAATCTCAAAATCTTCGATAGTCGCCTCGTGCAATCCGCGCTTGGATAAATAACTCTTAACATTTTGACTCTTAACTAATTGCTTGTAGTAGAAATCCTTCGTGACTTCATTGATCTCATAGAGCACGCCGAATTGGCGGTAATCTTGCGAACTTAGATTCTTAAGTTCCACGCCAGCCTTCTCGGCGAGAATCTTCAGCGCCTCGTAGAACTCGATGTTCTCGTAAGTCATCAAGAACTTGAAAACGTCGCCACCCAAGCCGCAACCGAAACAATGCCAGATCTGCCGATCGGGCGAAATTATAAAAGACGGCGTCTTTTCCTGGTGGAACGGGCAGTTGGCTTTGAAATTGCGGCCGGCTGGCCTCATCTCCAAATAGCTCCGCAGGAAATCGACAATATTGATCTTCTCCTTTATGCGTTCGGATGGTTGCATGTCCTTAATGTAAAGTTTAAAAATCAAAATGTAAAATTAACTTCTGTCGAGCAAAAGGTTGAAAAAAGACTGCCATTTTAAATGCCAGCTTTCACATTGACAAAGCCGAGAATTCGTATAGGCTAAGTGGTATAGAGGCATCAGCCTCTTTTTGTTTGGTATCGCCTAACTTATGACACCTAAACCTCTCGAAAATCTCCTGGAAAGCTATAGGGCGCACCTATCGACCACTAGGCCAGACGAAAAGGCGCCCAAGATACACGTTGACGAGATCGCATCAAAAGTCGCCGTATTCTACGAACGGATGCGCAGCATCATCGATTATCAGGAGGAGCACTTACTCCGCAAAAACTTCATCGGCCGCACCTTGCGCCGCCGACTGCTACTGAAAGACCTGAATCTCAACAAAAACATTGCGGAGCCGCTGATTAAAGAGATAATCCGCGCCGGCCGCCTACCCAACGACACCGTCTCCGAATCCAAGATAGGCGAAGTTCAAGCGATAATAGACAACTTTCTGGCCCTTACGGCGGCTTTGCGTCAGATACGCGACCCGCGCGAGGAGGAAACCTACGACTGGCTGATAAAAGTAACCGTAAACGCCATCGAAGAGAACCTCTTTCCGCCGGTGAAGGATACGATGCTTTCAGAATTCATGTTCTGGACCGTCCGTGAAAAACTTTCGATAAGCGGCCTTGAACTTACCGAGAACGAGATAAATCTCCAACTCTTCATGGGCATACAAAAAGCACTCCTTAGGGTCGACCAAGACCAGCTAACCTATCGACTGCTGAAGTTCATGTACCCAGATTGGAATAGCCTGAACGCCGGCAATCTGGAACAAATCGTAAGGGAACTGCCGGCTATCCAGGTCCAACTGCGCAAGCATCTCAGTCCCCCCGCCAGCCGATATTTTTTCAAGCTCTGTAATTATTTCAATACGGTTTTTTACCTCATTGGCGACATGCTCGATAGAGGCCTTAGTTACGAAGACCTAAAAACACTCTTCGAAAACGATCAAGCGCTTGAACAAGAAATCGAAACCGCCTACAGCGGGCGCTTCGCGAAACAAAGGTCCAAGCTCCATCGCATAGCGCTTTTTAGCATATTGTCCATCCTGCTTTCGAAGATTGTGGTAGCGATCGCGATAGAAATACCAATCGACAAATACATAACCCACAACTTCTCGCTCGTTAACCTGGTTCTAAACATACTGATCCCCGGCTTCCTGATGCTCATCATAATCCTTTCCATCAAGATGCCTTCGGAAAATAACTTCGCCGTGGTTCTAAAAGAGGTTAAAGCGATTTGTGGATTCAACGGCGGCAAGAGCTATGTAATTAAGGCGCCCAAGAAGAAAAACCTGTTCACCAGAACCTTCATCCAGCTGCTTTATATGACCATATTTGCCGCCTGTTTTTATTACCTCTATCTGGCACTTGTCGCCATCAAATTCAGCATGGCTAATATAGTGATATTCGCCTTCTTCGTGTCGCTCGTGGCCGCAACCGGCGTTAAGATTCATAACCGCTCCAAAGAGATAAGCATGGAACAAAAAAAGCCGAAGTTCTCGCTGTTTCTGATAGATATATTTGCAATGCCCTTCATCACCGTCGGCAAGTGGGGGTTAACCGCCTTGAGCCGGCTCAACATTCTTGTCATCATTTTCAATTTGATAATCGAACTGCCCTTCCAGGTATTCATCGAGTTCGTGGAAAACTTCCGCGCATTCATTAAGAGCCAAAAGGACTCCTTGCACTAACGGCCACTCGTTATTCCGACAAGCGAGGATGGGAAATGGAAATGAATACATTTCCATTTCCTCCGAGCGAAGGCGGAACAAAGGTCGAATACCTCGCGCCTTGGCGCGAGAGTGAGCGAGTCTGAACTCGCTCCGCAAATACCGCGGGGCTTGCCCCGCGGAACCTTTATTCGGAGAAAAAAATACCCGATTCAACGAATCGGGTTAATCTACTCTAGCACAAGAAGCGACTTCGGTGCAGGAGGCTTGATCAGCATTCTCATGAATCTGCCCATAGCTTCGTGCCGCTTTAGTTCCACATTGGGAAGGCCTTCTACCGCCAAGAGTTCCTGCCAACGTTCTCGCAGAGTATCAAGTAGCGAATAAACGCTGTCGGTATCACAGGCGAGATGAAGCAGCTGCTCCAACTCAAGACGATGACGCTCACCCAGGGTATTGAGGAGATCTCGCGCCCTGCCAACACACAACCTTGGCAGTCTCTTCCGTAGCGATTCCGTTAATTCAAGAACAGCTTGTGACATAGGTTTCGCCTCAAAAGGTTCAAGCATTGCGTTTGCCGCAATTACCTTATTATAAACAAAAAATAGGAAAAAGAAATGCCCCGGAAATGATCACATCATTCCGGGGAAGGGTTACGAATAGCCAGCGAAGCCAGGCGGGGGCGGTTTGCGAGATCCGGAATCGGCTAACCCGACTCGCGGATCGTCCGGGTGTTTACGCATCGAGCCGTCTAAGCTGGTCTCCACCGGGTCGTCGTTCTCGCCGTATGTGCCAGTCGAATACGCAAATCGCAAGTCGATTAAATCTTTCGCAACCAAGAAAAGACTGACTCCTAGCACGAAAACAAGTGCCAGAGGAGCGAGAGAGGGTATAAAAAACCCAATACCCGCCAAAACAGCAATGCCCAGGATTGCTGCGATGGGGATTGACGGGGTAAAGAGATAATCGCTAATCATCATTAGGCGGGAGTGGGGTTGCATAGTGTCAGATCCAAGCGTCTGGTCGGTAAAGGTACAGGCGCACGACATGAACATACCACTTACTTAGCTGTCGGTCAACAAAAAAGAGAGCCATGCGGTTGCATGGTTTTTAGATCTGGTTGCCCGCTCTGTCGGGCTTGGGCTTTACGGCAAGCTCGATCGAAAGGCTGACTACAAAGCTCGCAAGCATCAGAATCCCGAAGATTATTGTCGGGGCAAGCCATGTCATGAACATAAAGACTATAGCGGGGACGAGGAAGCAAAAGGTGCAGACAGCGAGCAGATTCGCCGTAAAGATCAGTTTCTTTCTTCTCGAAGACATAGCAGAACCACTGACTCTAAATTAGCCTATCTTAATCCTAGGCGTCAAGCTTGAGAGAAACTGCCGAGTAATGTATCTTTCTTTTTAGCACAGGAGGCGTCGCATAGCCCCCGCCTAGTCGGGACAAGGGTCTAGCTCGCCCCGCAGAATGCGGGGTGCACAGTCTGTGTATTTTGTTTATATATTACAAAGCGAAAAAGACAACGGTTTCTATATAGGATGTTCTTCGAACTTGAACCAGAGGATAGCTTGTCATAATTCGGGCAAAACTGTATCTTTGAGACATCGAAAGCCACTAAAGCTTGTATATACCGAAATTTATACTTCAGCCAAAGAGGCTTTCGAAAGAGAAAAGAAACTTAAATCTTATAAAGGAGGACTAGCGTTGAAAAAAATACTTGTAGCACAGCGGTTTAATGCACCATCTTGTCCCGATTTTACTTCTGCAACGCAGAACAATAAAATCGAGGATCCTCGATGATTTACAATTTTCTTCTGCGCGGAGGCGTCGCATAGCGGTCTAGTGCGCCATCTTGGAAAGATGGTATACCTTAATCGGTATCGTGAGTTCGAATCTCACCGCCTCCGCATAGTAGAAAATTAATCATCGGGAGAAAGATGGCATACCTTAATCGGTATCGTGAGTTCGAATCTCACCGCCTCCGCACTGAAGCACCAAATTAGGACGAGTGGTATATAAACAGGCTCAAAAGGCCGAAACAAACAGCGAAATAAAGAATACCGATGGCGGCAAGCTCGATGAACGGGATTTGCGCTATGAACGAAAGCAAAAAAACAGAAAGCCCTAAGGACTGTAAAAACATCTTGGTTTTGCCGGTCCAATGCGGGCTCAATATTTGTTTTTTGACATTGTATTGGTAGACAACCGCGAAAGCGATGGCGGCATCGACCGAGATCATAATGATTCCGAGCAGGAAGCTCATTTCGGTTACGATAAGAACGACTGCGGAACTGGCGATCAGTATTTTGTCGGCCATCGGGTCAAAGAGCTTCCCCCACTCGGTAATCTGGCCTCTGGTTCGCGCGAGCGCGCCGTCGAGGGCATCAGTGAAAGCAGAAAGGGCAAATATCGGGAAGGCAAGGTGGTACTCACGGCGCAAAAGCAAATAGACTATTAAAGGTATTGATAAAAATCTGAGTATGGTTATGTGGTTGGGCGTTACGAAACGTGGGACAAGCCAAAGAACAGTCTTAGCCAAAATCCGATCAGATGTGTTTGGGTCAGTTCTAGTCATAGCGACATTTCATGCAGTGCTTTAATTCTATCCTCTGTCGGGGGGTGGCTCATAAAAAGCTTGTGGAAAATGGGAGTCTTCTTCTGGTCGTGAAACGGATCTTCAAGCCAAAGATGGGAAGTGGTGTTGTTGGCGAATCTCATGGGGGTAGTGTCGTCTGCGATCTTCCGTAGGGCGCTTGCTAACCCCTGGGGATAGCGGGTCAGGAGCGCGCCGGAGGCGTCGGCCAATGACTCGCGTCGACGAGAAATGGCAAGCCGGATGAGTGTCGCAGCAATTGGGGCAAGTATGGAGAGGACTATGCCGATGATGAATAGATACGAACCTCCGGCGTTATCACTCCGGCGACGCATTCCCCCGAACCACATGGACCGCATGAATATGTCTGCCAAAAGTGAAATAAAGCCAACGAGAACGACTGCCATGGTCCCCACGAGCATATCGCGATTGCCAATATGCGAAAGTTCATGCGCGATCACGCCTTCAAGCTCGGTACGGTCGAGTCTGGACAGCAATCCCTCGGTTACGGCAACCACCGCGTGTTTTGGATCCCGCCCAGTGGCGAAAGCGTTCGGAGCAGCTTCAGGCACGATATAGACCTTGGGCATCGGAAGTCCGGCAGTGATAGAAAGATTCTCGACAATGCGGTAAAGCTCGGGATGGCTGGCCATCTCGACTGGCTGAGCCTTAGCCATACTCAAAACGATCTTATCCGAAAACCAATAACTGAAAATACTCATAAAAGAACTGAAAACGACGGCAAAAATAAGAATGGCGAAGCTGTTATAAACATAACTGAAAGTCCAGCCGATTCCGATCACCACCAAGAAAAAACAAACAAACATCATCCAAGTCCTCCGGATATTGGAATCCTTATGAGAATAGACGCTAGACATGGGGGGGGTTAGAATTTAACCCTTACTGGCTCCTTTTCAATGGCGGCGGACTCGAAAAACTTCTCTTCATGGAAGCGGAAAAGCCCGGCAATCACGTTCGACGGGAAACTCTGGATCTGAGTATTCAACTCCATGACGGTCGTGTTGTAGAAGCGGCGCGAGGCTTGAATCTTGTTTTCGGTATCGGCTAACTCTCTCTGCAAATCAAGGAAGTTGGCGTTGGCCTTCAGATCAGGATAATTCTCGGATACGGCAAAAAGGGTTTTAAGCGTGTTCGAGAGAGCGTTCTCGGCTCCGGCTTTTTCGATGGCGCCGGCGGGCGAACTCATCGCTTCTGCGCGCGCCTTAGTAACATTTTCAAGCACTCCTTTCTCATGGGTCAAATAGCCTTTCACCGTTTCCACGAGGTTGGGTATTAAGTCATAACGGCGTTTAGTCTGGACATCGATGTCGGATATCGCCTCTTTGGCGCGGTTGCGGCGACGGACAAGGCCGTTGTAAACGGCGATGATGTATGCTGCGACAAGTCCTAACGCTATCAAACCATACGTTGTTGTATTCATGCCTTTTATTATATCAGCTTATTAGCGTACCGTTAAATTTTTTTCCGGCTATGACTTTGGCAAAATTCTTGAGGTCCTTCCCGTTGATGACTGCGGCCTTTATGCTACGCTCTTCGCAAAGTTTGGCGGCCACAGGGTCAATCGGACTACTAAGCCCTGGTGACCATCGGCGCGGTATAAGGCGGCGGTATTCGCGCCAGGTCAGAGCGTCGAATTTTTTCGCGTCTTTGTGCCGCGCCGGATCTTTGTCGAAGACATGGCTGGGCTTGCCGGCATTTATGAACATGGGCGCTCCAAAATGGGCGGCAATTGAGGCGGCAATATAATCGGTTGACCAACCCGGTTCCCACCCGGAAGCTATGAAAACAGGATGTTTAGATCGCGTAATCTTCCGCGAGCTGTCAAAGACGACCGGATTCGCCACATCCTTGAATATCGTCCTCAACAGCTGGGCATTGAGTCGCGTGGCGTGTATGCCGATCCAGTCCTTGTCTTCGTCCGAAACCGAACTCAGAATATCTGACGCAGCATTCTGATACACACGCGCTGGCCCGCCACCGCCCACCACTATCCCAAACCGGTATCCGATTTTCAAATGCCGCCTTATGAAAAGATTAAAGCTTTTAAGGAAACCGATGTCTATGCCGTCTGGGCAAACGATTGATCCGCCCAGAGACACGATTATCAAATTACCCTTCGCTGTTCTCAAGGTTTTAATATTCTCCACCCATCCCTGGCGGCATGCCCATGGGCGACTTCTTATCCTCGGGAATATCGGTAATGGCGGCGCCGGTCATTAGGTAATTACTTGCGACCGACATGGCATTCAAAAATGCCTGCTTGGTAACTTTGAGCGGGTCGATGATGCCAGCGGATTTTAGATCGACTATCTTATTCGTTTCCGCATTGAAGCCTTTCCAATTCCTATCGCCCGCGTCCTTGACCGATTCCTTTGCCCGAGCGAGAGCCGCGATCGTCGAATCCACTGCTTCGCCGCTGTTTGCGACGATTGCCCTTATGGGAGCCTCCAAGGCGGTCTTTAAGATGCGGCGGGCGGACTCAGACACTTCATCGCCGTGTTCGGATTTTTTACCGGCATTTGCGAGACTCACATTAAAGAGCGCTACTCCACCGCCGGGAACAATCCCTTCCTCCATCGCTGCGCGTGTGGCAGCAACAGCGTCCTCGACCCTCTGTTTAAGCTCCTTTTGGGCAGACTCGGTTGGCGCGCCAACTTTGATCACGGCCACTCCGCCGGAAAGCTTGCCAAGCCGTTCCTGAAGCTTTTCCTTGTCGTAGTCGTTGTCTGTTTTCTTTATCTGGGTATTTATGCTCGCAATCCTCTTCTCGATCTCTGTTTTCGCGCCCTTCCCGCCTACTATCACCGTGTTGTCCTTATTAGAAACCACGCGGTGCGCGCGGCCCAATGATGCAAGCTCGGTCGTTTCCAGCTTTCTCGCAAGCTCTTCGGAAATAAATTCCGCGCCAGTAACGCTGGCGATGTCTTCGAACATTTCCTTTTTGCGGTCGCCAAAACCAGGGGCTTTAATGGCCAAAACGTTGAAAACTCCGCGAAGCTTGTTCACCACGAGTGTCGAGAGCGCCTCGCCCTCGATGTCATCCGCGATTATGACCAGGTCTTTCTTGCCGGTTTCCATCACCTTCTCAAGAATAGGCAGAATCTCTTTGATGGCCGATATCTTTTTGTCGGTGACGAGTATATATGGGTTGTCCAGGGCAGACTCCATCCGCTCGGCATTGTTGATCATGTAAGGAGAAATATACCCTCGGTCGAACTGCATGCCCTCAACGACTTCATACGAATTTGAAACGGTGTTCGAGTCGTCGATGGTCACAACGCCGTCTTTGCCGATCTTTTCCATGACTTCCGCGATAAGACTGCCCACGGCAGCGTCTTTGGCCGAGAGAGAGGCAACCTCCTTTATCTTTCTATTTTCGTTAATGGCTTCACGCTGACCCTCTAAACCTTTCATCACTTCGGGCAAAGATGCCTCGAGCGCCTTCACCAGCTGGATGACGTTAAAACCCTTCTCGTGTATGACCTTGCTGCCTTCGTTGATGATAGCGTGAGCGAGAACAACAGACGTAGTGGTGCCGTCACCTACGTTGTCGTTGGTTTTATCGGCCGCTTGCTTGATAAGCTCGCAGCCGAGATTCTCGAACTTATCGGCCAGCGTTATT
>MHIY01000010.1:0-11468 GCA_001817755.1 Candidatus Colwellbacteria bacterium RIFCSPLOWO2_01_FULL_48_10 | reverse complement strand
CGCGGCCGCGCGGGCCGAGGGTCATGCGGACAGCCTCCGCGAGCTTGTCTATGCCGCGCTTCAAAGCGGCACGGGCATCTTCGTTAAAAAGGATTTGTTTAGCCATTAGAGTGTTCGCTAATAATGCGAATTTTAGCAAATAATGCTAATTGGTTATTTACATATCCAAACTTTTTTGTATTTTGTGTATTCATTCGCATTATTAATTTTATTAGCATTGTTCGCGATTACTCTAGATTATGGCCAACACATCGTCTTCGTCTCCAACCATATATTTCTTTCCGTCTATCTCAATCTCGTCCATGCCGTATTTTTTGAAAAGCACGGTGTCACCGACCTTAACCGTCATTGGCATGCGCTCGCCCCGATCGTTATGCTTGCCCGGGCCGATGGCGAGCACGGTACCCATGGTGGGTTTTTCCTTCTCGGCTGTGTCTGGGATAACGATGCCGGACTTCGTTATTTTCTCTTCGACCGCCGACTCAAGGAAGATATGATTGGATAGTGGCTTTAAGTTTGTCATGTTATTTTTGTGAGAATAATATATGAAAAGCCTGAGCTTGGCCAATGCATAATCCTTACCAATTACCAATCAGTACGAATATACAAATTGGATTAGGATCCATTGGTATATTGGTAAAGATTCGTACATTCGTAAGGTTATATTTTGATGTATTTCCTGATCGCGATAAGACTCGAAATGACGCCGATCGCGATGCCGAAAAGCAGTTCGTAGCCAAGGATCGAGAAAATATGGGAAGTAAGATACCGGAATATGTCGATGTCCTCGGAAAGCAGCTTTAAATAAGGCGAAACAAAATATGCTATCGGCAAAGTGATGAGAAGCGTAAGCACGGCGCCGATCGTGCCGTAGATTATGCCCTCGACCACGAACGGCCCGCGGATAAGGGTGTTCGAGGCGCCCACGAGGCGCATAACGCTTATCTCCTCGCGGTTAGAATAGATCGCGAGCAATATCGTGTTGAAAGACACTATTATGGCGACAATAGACAGGACGATGGTAAGTATTATACCGGCCTTGCCGCTCACGGCGATGATGGCGGCCAACTTGTCAATGACGACTTGGTTCTCGCTATAGCTGATGTCATCGATCAATTCATCGAATGAACCGGAATCCAAGTAAGAAACGATCATGCCATACTTGCTAGGATCCTTGGCTTTAATGTTGATAGAAGCGGGCAGAGGGTTTTCGCCCAGCTCGGTTATCGCCCGACTAATGGTCTCGTCTTTCTCGTGCTTCGCGGTAAAAAGCGTGAGCGCATCTTCACGCGATACATATTCAACAGCCTCAACTTCGGCTAGACCCTCAAGCGATCGGCGTAGACGCAAAACCTCGTCTTCCGGGGCAGTTGTCTTGAAATAAACGCTAATATCTATCTTGTCGCGGATGCGTTCGAGAACGGTATTGGAAACTGAGTTAAAGACCATGAGCCCCTCGAACACGAAAACCGCGAGAACTATTATGGTAAGTGTCGCTAGCGAAACCAGCCGCTGGCGCCAGAAATTCTTCAAACCGTATTTTATTATCCGATATAGCGTTGTGGCCATAATTAGTTTTCGCTAATAATGCGAATTTTAGCAAAAAATGCTAATGAAACGCTTGCGCTCATAGGCTTATCTGTATTGATGATGTTCATTCGCATTATTTAAATTTATTAGCATTATTCGCGATTACTCTTAAAGATGGTATTTGCTGCTTTCCTCGTCCCGTATCAGGCGGCCGTCCTGAATTGTTATCACGCGACGTTTCAGATCGTTTACGGTATCTTCGTTGTGCGTGGCCAATATCACGGTCGTGCCCATCTCGTTGATCTTTTTTAAAAGATTTATGATGCCGGCGGTGTTAACCGAGTCCAGGTTGCTCGTCGGTTCGTCGGCGATGATAACATCCGGCCGGTTCACCATTGCCCGCGCTATCGCCACTCTCTGTTTCTCGCCTCCGGAAAGTTGGTGAACGAAACTTTTGCCTTTGTCTGGAATGCCCACTAGGTCGAGAACTTCCATCACCAAATCGTTTATCTCTTCTTCCGGCCGGCCGGCAACCTCAAGCGCGAAAGCGACGTTCTCGTGGACATTTTTTGTCGGCAGGAGCTTAAAATCCTGGAACACCAGACCCATATGCCGGCGCAGTTTCGGCAGATCTTTTTCCTTCAGCTTATTGATATCGTATTGGGCGAAAGTAATGCGACCCTTGGTAGGACGCTCCTCGGCTATCAGGAGCTTCACGATGGTCGATTTGCCCGCGCCCGACAAACCAACAATAGAAACAAATTCTTTCGGATTTATCGAGAAAGTAACGTCTTTGAGGGAATCCGAGCCGTCGCCATAACTCTTGGAAACATTTTGGAAATGGATCATTGTAGTAATCGCTAATAGTGCTAATTTCTATAATAATGCGAATGTGGGCCAGGAACCCAAGATTCACCAACAATATTAGCATTATTTGCCCTAATTCGCATTATTGGCGATTACTCCATTCACTTCGGCTTCAATGAATTCCTCAAGGCCTCCGTTCAAGACAGCATCAATGTTCGATGTTTCAACCTCGGTACGATGATCTTTGACCATCTTGTACGGGTGCATGACGTAGCTCCTGATCTGGTTGCCCCATTCCGGCTTCACCTTCGTGCGGAGGTCCGAAAGCTCCTGCGCCTTTTCGGTTTCCATCAATTTTATTAATTTTGCCTTGAGCATGCTCATGGCCTTCTCGCGGTTTTGGGCCTGCGCGCGCTCGGCGCGTGAAGCGGCAGCAATGCCGGTCGGGATGTGCACAATGCGCACGGCAGTTTCAACTTTGTTCACATTCTGCCCGCCCGGTCCGCCCGAACGCGAAAACTCGAGCCGCAGATCTTCGTCGGGAATTTTTATGTTCTGCGCATCAAGCGGCGGCAGGTCGGGCACGACCTCCACAAGCGCGAAAGCGGTATGGCGAAGCTTTTTTGAATCATAGGGCGAGATGCGAACCAGACGGTGCACACCCACCTCTTTCTTAAGGAAACCGTAAGCGTACGGGCCGTTTATCTCCACAGCGTTGTCGTCTATCATCTTCACCTTCCAGCCTCTGCTCTTTCCATAGTTCACGTACATTTGAAGAAGCATGTTTGCCCAATCGGCGGCATCCTCCCCGCCCACGCCGGCATAGGTGGAAACGATGGCGCTAAGCTGGTCGTATCGGCCAGAAAGCGCGACACGCGTTTCAAGCGCGCGCACTTTCTCCACCGAATCAATGGTGTCATACCGCTCGATAATATCCCGCATTATCCCCGCCTCCTTGTTCTTCGCTTCCGCCAGCGCGCGGTCGTTCTTCCATATCTGCGGGTCGGATATCTCAAGCTCCAGCGCTTGGAGTTGTTTTCTCTTCGCATCTACGTCCAGCTTGCGCCCGAGGTCAACGATCAAATCCTGTAGATTCTCCGATTGTCTATCCATTTTGAATTTTGATCTTTAAACTTTGAACTAATATGAGCCAACGGCGGGAATCGAACCCGCGTCTATGCTTTACGAAAGCATTGTTCTGCCACTGAACTATATCGGCAAAATTTCACAGAACATCGAGGACTCTCGGGATTGTAACCAAATCTTTCGATTTGGACAATCTCGGAGCGAAAGCATTGTTCTGCCACTGAACTACGCTGGCTTATTCGCAAGAAACAGTTTACCTTCCTTTGCTCTTTTACTCAAAACCCTATTCTTTCTACCATTTCCACTATTTAATCCTGCGTAGGGAGGCGTTAATTAATCTTTGCTTATTGGAAGGTGCCACCCCTCAAGGTTAACTAAAGGTAATTAGACTAAATATTTTTATGCTACGGCTCTATTTCGGGTTGGTTGGTGAATTTGACTCCGAAAGCGCTCCCGGGCAATATTGCCGGATCGGCCAATTTGGTGAAGGTATCGCCGGAGCGTTTGTAGATGGTGATGTCGGGGGATCTTATTATATTAGCTATAACCAGGTAAAGATCGTTAACCGAGAAATCAACAGCAGTAGCGTTGTTTGGCGGAAGCACAGCCGGATCGGCCAGTTTGGTAAACGTATCCTCGGATCGTTTGTAGATGGTGATGAAGGGGGATGAGTGGTTAGCTAAAGCTAGGTAAGTGACATTGCTTGAGAATACGGTCCCTCTGACTGTAGACAGCGGCAATATTGTCGGATCGGCTAATTTGGTAAAGGTATTGCCTGAGTGTGTATATATGGTGATGAAGGGGGAAACACTATGACCTACAGAGAGGTAGGTGTCATCGCTTGAGAAGGCAACTCCATACCCGTTGTTTGGCGGAAGCACAGCCGGATCGGCCAATTTGGTAAAGGTATCGCCGGAGCGTTCGTAGATGGTGAGGTAGGGGGGTGAGTCAGAAGCTAAAGCTAGGTAAGTGGCATTGCTTGAGAAGGCTACAGCCCGGACGCGGCTGGAGAGCGGTGTTGCCGGATTGGCCAATTTGGTAAAGGTATCGCCGGAGCGTTTGTAGATGGTGATGTAGGGGGATGAGTAGTGGCCTACGGCAAGGTAGGTGGCATTGCTTGAGAAGGCAACTCCATACCCATCACTCCCCGGAAGCACAGCCGGATCGGCCAATTTGGTGAAGGTATCGCCGGAGCGTTTGTAGATGGTGATATAGGGTTCATTGGAATGCGCCACGGCTAAATAGTCATCATTAGTCGAGAAATCAACTCCATAAGCCGCATACGTAGGCAGTGTTGCCGGATCGGCTAATTTGGTAAAGGTATCGCCGGAGCGTTTGTAGATGGTGATGAAGGGGGGTGAGTCAGAAGTTACAGCCATGCCGGATGGAAATGTGTTCGCCGGGGTTGTAAATGTGAGAATGGATCCAAAAGAAGTCCCGGCCGAATTTGAGGCGATGGCGCAGTAATAATAAGTAGTATTGGCCTCGAGGCTGTTGGCAAATTGGGAATAGGCGATGGGCGCGACGCCAGAACCAATGTCTGTGCCGCCGGAGAGCGGCACCCTGGTTCCAAAGCTATCACTGCAAACGAGAGTAAGCAATGCGCTGTACCGAAACCAGGCTGTGGTACTGGTGCCGTTGGGGTTTGCGAGGCCATTGAGAGTCGCATGAAAGACGCTGGTGGTGTCGTTTATGTCCGTCGCCGAAACAGTCACCGCGGTTGGCGGTATAGCCGGCGGGGGCACAGACGCACCAGTCGTGGTAAAAGAAAAAAGCTGGCCATAGATCTTTTCGCTGCTGCCATAACTAGCTATCGCGCAATAATAATATTTCGTGCCGGCAGACAATCCCGATGCAATCGCATGAGAAAAAGAGCTCGGATCGGCGCTTGCGCTCTTCGAAATCCCGGCAGATGGAACCGGACCAGTACCAAAGGCATCATTGCAATTGGCCGGAAGGAAAGAAGCGTACCTGAACCAAACCAAAACCCCTGAATTGCTGTTGGTATTGGTCCAACCGTTCAAGGTGGCTGAGGCATCGCCAATACCAGTCGCAGAACCGGTGGAAACAGTCGGCGATTCCCTTACCTCCATCCATGTTTTATTGGTAATGACACCGTTGGAATCGTAGCTCGCGTCAACCTGGATCTTTCTCGTGGCCGTGCCGGCGGTGCCGATGGAGGTGATTATCTTTGGCGAGGTTGTACCATCAACCCTCACGCTCGCACATCCGTCCAAAACCGTAGCACAGCTTCCGGTCGGAGAAGAAATATCTATCGTGTAAACGCCCGCCGTGTAGTCTCTGTTTCTTGAGATCCTTGCCAGGGCGTCCCTGGCACCGGCCTCGGCATAGGCCATGGCCCGGCTGGATTTGCCAAAGCTTCCAGATATTAAAGACTCGTTGGAACTGAATGAGAGAGCTCCGACACCAACAACAACAATGGCCGCGGTAAGTCCAAGAATTAAAATTATTGAAATCTCGCCGTCTCTAGATAAATTATTCCTCATAATTAGCCTGTTCATAGATCAAGATTACGGTGCGGGCGGCTGTATGCCTTCGATCGCCCCGTTACCCCGTCCAACATAGTCAAAAAGCTGCAGTTGAACAGTTGAGTTCATTGTATCAGTGAACTGCAATTCACCCAAAGTGCTGTTATATTCTGCAGTTATAGTAGCCCTTAATGTAGTGGCAACCTTCAGGGTCGGTAAATTGACGTTTTGGAACCTTTCGAAAGTAAGAGCGGTGACATTCACGTTGTTCGAAATGACAGGCACCGAATTCCTGGTTATAACACCCGACTCCAGCGCGTAAGTGACGGCGTTACCCTGAACGGTTATGACCAGTGGAGCAGAAGTGGTGTCGGCAACCGGTGAAGTGACATTTGTCGCCTCCCTCAAGTCCTGACGCATCTTATCCAGCGCAAACCTAAGATTTGAATTAACCTCGGCTCTCGCCTCGGCCCTCAAACGGCTGCTGTTTATCGAAACGAATATCCCCCCGGCAGACAGGCCCACAAAAGAAACAATGCTCATGTATATGAGAAATTCCAGAATGCTGAAACCAGCGATTCTTTTTCTTAACTTTAACCGTAGTCTCATATTTTTAGGGATTCCAGTTAACTATTACGTCATCAACTGTCGGACCGCTATCAATTAGACTTGTGGTACAGCCGGTATTCGCGCAAAGTTGGAGCTTATAACTGAAAAATCTCTTGCTATTAAACTGAGTCGGACATTTGATTTCAGTGGGCGTATTTGAATTACCAAGGTTAGTCCATGTGTTGACTGCGCAAGCGGCGCTGTAATATGTCCAGTTATTACTATCGTTACAAGTTGGGGCGTTTCCTTTGCCATTCGGACAATCAGAAGCAGCCATCTGAAAGCTCGTATTGCTAGTTCCGGGCTTGCTACCCAGCCACATGACAGAATTATACGAAGGACCGCTATTTACGGCATCATTGAGATCCGTCGTGTCCAACGCAGTGGAAGTGAGAGTGCCTGTGCCAGACAAAATGACACTCGTCATAGTAAGGGAAGTCGTGCCGCTTATGTTGGTGCGCGTACTATAATCAACTGTCGGGCATGCTCTGGGGTCTGTAACTCCCGAAGTACTCCAGGCGGTTTGAGTGCAAGAGGAATTTTTCCACCTGGTTATATATTCGCTCGTTGTCAGCGGTTCCCCGCCGGCCCAGCTTACGGTCGTGGTAATCTTCAAGGTTGAGGGATCCCATGAGTCGCCGGAAGGAGAGCCGGTACAGGCTTCGGCCGTTCCACCAGTGTCTGTAACCACTGTTATATTCCCCGTGGAATCATCGCGACAAACATTCTGGAGATAGAGTGACCTGGTATAGACAACTCCGTTTACGGTCACTGTGGTAGCAGTGGTGTTTGCCGTCCATTTGGGCGGATTCAACTCGAAAACTTTGCCGCTCGCACCCGCCACCCAGACCTCGGTCGAATATCTGTCGGAAATATCCTTGAGAGCGTTGGTGGTCCACCTGCCAGTTCCGGAGTGCTGTGTCCAGACCGGGTCGTTCGCAGTCCCGTCATTGTTGGAATCCATATCTCCGTCATGTTCCCAAACCTCGCCGTTGTCAGTGACGATAAAAACCGAGGTTGTGGTATAGGCAGAAACTTCATTGACCTTATTGGTACCCCACTTTCCCGTCCCGGAGTGCTGGGTCCAGGTGCCGGAGTTATTCTCCCAGACATGGCCATTGTCGCCGGCGATCCAGCTCTCGGACGAGGAAAGATATGAAACTGAGTTGATATTGGTTGCGCCCCATCCGCCGGACTCCTGCGACCAGGATGTACCGTTATATTTCCAAACGTGGCCGCTGTCCCCGGCTACCCATACTTTTTCAGTACCCGAATCGGTGAAAACCGAAACGGCGTTTATGTTCGACGTTGCCCACCTAGTTCCCACGCCCGGAGTGTGGCTCGTCCACGAGGAGCCGGTATATTTCCATACCACGCCGCTATTACCGCCGATCCAGACATTTGTTGAGGTTGAGGCCGAAACTCCGTTCAAAGTAGCCGAACTGCAGCCAGTAATGGAAGCCGAATGGTTGACCCATGCACTGCCGTCAAACTTGGCGACCTTGCAGCTGCTCCCGACAACCCAAACTTCTGTCGAAGAAACCGTCGAAACGTCGTTTACGGCAATACCAGAACCAATAGCAGACGAGAAAGAAGCGCAGGCTGGCCCTGGAGTAAATCCGCAAGAATAGGCATAGGCGATGGACGTGAAAGTAAGTCCCAGAAGCGGCAGAAAAATTATATATATGAGATTTCTATTCATGATGACTTTAGAATTGCTTCCAATTCGCGCCGTCCCAGTTCCAAACATTGCTGGAATCGCCGGTCACCCAAACATTTTTAGGCGAAAGGGCGGAGACCGCGTTCATCTGAGTCGTGCTCCAGGTCGTTCCTGAAATGGGATGGCTGATCCACTTATAACTATTGCCCACATCCGCATCCTTAACCGGATAATACAAATTACCCGAACCTTTGGAAAAAGCGTAGACCGTTGCCCAGTTCTCGAAGGCAGCAGAACGGACCGATTCAAAGGCTTCTTCGGCAAGACCCAAGGCAACATCCCTCTCCGAAGAAGTTTTATTAGCCCTCAGTCCAACGTAAGCCAGGCTTGCTCCCAGACTAACGATCACAGCAGAGACGGCGATTCCCATCAAAACCTCTAATAAGAGCTGTCCACGTTGACTAGCTTGTAGTTTATAGCTTCTTAGCTTGTTGGTTAAATCCATAACTAAGTAATTATACCCGAATCTAATAAGCTAAGTAGCTAGAGCCGCCTAATATATCCTTCCGATCGGAGTGATCGTAATTGTTCTGGGCTGATTATTCAGTACTATTCTGATCGTCTGGTCGACGGCTGACTGTGTCGCGCCGGTGATCTTATTGAACACCACAGAAACAGTCGTCCCGGCCGCCGGCACTTCAAAGACAGTTGCGCCCTGTAGATAAACTGTGGTCTTTACGGTGCTTGAACCGGATTCCGTACAAGTGCTGGCGGGTGAGACTATCTCATAGACATCGCTTCCACTCGAGGGATTCCTGAAACACACCCCCCACCTCTCCCCGCTCTCGCCCGTCATGGCTTTCGCCTGGGCCGCCTTGAGGTCAAAAATAATATTCTCCGCTACAACGCTGAGATCAAGATCCTTAACAATATTAGTGTAATAACCTGAACCCGTAACAGAGATTATGCCAATTATGACCAGAACCATCAAAACCTCGAAAAGGGTAAAGCCTCTGGTTAGCTTATTACTCGAATTCATTTATCAAATATAAATCGTAACTGATTAGGTCAGTAACTAAGAAGAGGTGGCAAAGGTGAAGACCTGGCCGTAGACTTTCGATCCGCCGGAATGCTGGCCTATAGCGCAATAATAGTAAGTAGTCGATGCCGTTAGACCGGTAATACCGGTTGAAAAAGCGCTCGGATTATCCAAATCGGTGGTAACCGATATATCGGTATCCGGCTTTTTAGTGCCAAAGGTGTCGGAACATCTTGCGATCGCGGTGGCGCTGTACCTGAACCAGGCCGAGACCGCAACTCCGTTCGGATTGGTAAATCCGTTCAGGGTCGCGGTCGTGGAGGCAACGCTCGTCGCCTGGGCGGTCGAAATGGTCGGAAAGTTTTTGATCTCCATCCAAAACACGTTTGTTATGTCGAAAATATTGTTATAGACAGCATCGACCTGTATCTTTCTTCGTGATGATCCGGAGTAGCCCGTAACCGTGATTATCTTCGGCGAAATCAACGGAATAGGGTTTGCCACCTGGACTTTAGCGCAGCCGTCCACCCCAGCCACGCAAGCAACCGAAGCGGATATGTTCAAAAAGTATCCCGGATCGGCGCTATTGTAAGTTATAACCCGTGTTATTTTCTCCAAAGCGTCGCGGACGCCAGCCTCCGCGTAACGGTACGCCTTCGCGCCATCGTTGGAGATAATCGTAACCGCATTTTGATTAAAACTCATAGAACTTATCGCTGTGGCAACGGAAAAAATAAACACCGTAATCGCAATAAGTACGGGTATGGTAGCTATTCCCTCTCTAGAAATCTGATTTTTAACCATTTGGCCTTGCTATCTTATCGGGTTTTGAGGATCTATAAGCTCAACTTCATCTCCTATATTATTCGGTCCGCCAACGCGCCCCGGATTAATAGGATCACCGGCAGGCTCGATCTGATCAAGCTCGGAATCGGGCAATGGCAGGCCGCCGGCACCCGGGCCGCTCCCGGCAGGACGAACTATGCTGAAGAGTCTGCCCAATGGGAAAGTGGAACGCTTGATTTGCGTATACGTCCTGGAGGGGTCGGTCGAATTATATGCGGCCGTGATCTCGACTTTGATGCTCGAGGCTATTTTTAGGAGTGGGATGCTCACATTCTGGAAATACTCGAAATTGAGGGCGGTAAATTTCACATTGGCGGGGGTTATTACCACCGCCGCGTCAGTATTCACCTGGCGGCGAACAGTATTATCAGCCGCGACACGGTCGTAGGTTATGGTGTCGGTGTTCACAACTACAATCATGCCTGTCGCATTAGTGCCGACTGAAGGAACATAAATATAGGTTGCGTTTTTCAGGTCGTCCTTGATCCGGTCCATGACCACGCGGATAGCCGAATTCACTTCAGCCCTGGATTCGGCTCGGGCTCTTCCTTGACTAAGAGATAGAAAACTTCCACCGACAATAAGGCTCATAGCTGAAAGTATTGTGATATAGACAAGAAATTCTATGAGCGTGAAACCCTTCTTTAGCTTAATAGTTGGTTGGTTTTTTAGCTCGTTAGCAGACTGGTTCATTTTTATTTTCAATTGCGATTTTTTTATTATAACACGTCGGATGAGACTACGGACTCCAGCTGATGATGATGTTGTCTACCTGAGGACCGTCGTCGCCAATGGGACCGCCGCCAGATGAACACGTGGCAAGCGTAGTGCATAGTTGAATTTTATACTTAAAATATCTCTTGTTGTGAACATTAGAATTGGAACAATTAATCTCCTTCGGAGTTCCTGAAACGATTCCCGTCCAGGTATACCAGCCGCCAAGAGAACAGGGGCTATCGCCATAATAATTCCAGGGGCCACCGGAAGAATCTGATGCTGCGATCTGAAGCCTAACTATATCGTCAGCTTCCAAGCTGGATCCCTCCCAAAAAATTGAATTATATGCGGCTCCGGTGCTTGAAAGTCGAGTGGTATCAAAAACGGTTGATGTAAGGGTACCGGCGCCAATCACCAGCGGAGTCAAAATTTTTAATGATCCGCCGCTTGAAATAAAATCGATATTGGTCGAAGTATTATAATCAGTAGTTGGACAAGTATGAACTGAATCGCCTACAGCCAGGGTCCACTGTGTCTGCAGGCAAGTCAAATTATCCCAGCGGGTTATATATTCACTTGAAGTGAGTGTGTTTCCGCCCCAGGAAACGCTTGTGGTTACTTTAAGGGTCGATGGGTCCCAGGAACCGCTAGAACAAGTCTCTGAATCAGTAGCTTCGGTTATATC
>MHIY01000009.1:8739-18654 GCA_001817755.1 Candidatus Colwellbacteria bacterium RIFCSPLOWO2_01_FULL_48_10 | reverse complement strand
GTCGCTCGGCCCAAATGAATCTTCGTTCATTTGGCTCTCTCGCTAGTCGCAATAAAAAGATAAGGTCGCATTGCCCGAAGTTTATCGCCATACAATCAGACAATGATCCTTATGTTCCGCTAAAGTTTGCCGATGTATTAAAGAAGGAATTTGGCGCCGAGATTATCGTGAAGCACAATATGAAGCATTTTTCCGGCCCAGTCGATGCAGAAGAAAGCTGTGTCGAATTGCCGGATGTCGTTGAAAGCGCGACAAGGTTCGCGCAGAAATAGCCTATTCGCGACCGGCGAGAGAGGCAAAACAGAGATATCTAATTTACCACGCGACCGCGTGGTAAATTAGATATCAGCTATTAATTATATGAGCTCGCGACATGCAATAGTCCCCATAGAACGGGCCACGTTTAATTACTTCGTTTCCAAACCGCTTCATAATTTCCTTAGTAAAAATTTACGGATGTTTTATGCTCTGGGATTATGCTGTTTACATAGTTAAATCCATGGACAGAAACAACGTTGTTCTCATGGTCGACAACGAACCCCTCACGCTAAGGCTTTTCGGGTCTTATTTTGCCCGTGCCGGCCTCGAATTGATACCGGCCTACGATTGTGACCAGTGCCATGAAATAGCGAAGCGCATGTGCCCGAGAGTTATTCTGCTTGGTTACAGCGTGTCGCCGTCGGATGGTTTGAAGACGCTAGCGCGGCTGAAGTCTGAAGATGTTACCCGCGATATTCCTGTTATCGTTTTTACGAACAAGGATTTCGGCGTTGAGGCCGCGCAAACAGCGAATAAGCTGGGCGTGAACGCTTATTTTCACAAAGGCGTGCCGTTCAAAGAAGTTCTCCATAAGGTCCACGAGGTTTTGGTGCCGCGCCGCGGTCATACATCCAGTGGCGCGGCTTAAGATTCTTTTTGTATTGTAGGAATCAATTTAAGAAGGGCTTTTTCACGATGGCTTAATCGTTGGCTGTTCTTTTCCGGAGCAAGCCCATGCGCTTCTCCAAGAGTCATGCTCCATTCAGAGATATAGAAAATTGGCGCGAAGGGGAATCCCGGCATACGGAAGTCCGCCGGTTTTTCCATGATAAAGCCGGACAGTTCTCCGACGGCAAATTCCGTTTCTCCATTCGGCTTCGCCAGGGCGGCCACGCTCCTGAACCGTGCCGATCTTCTTTCCAAGGGAACGCCGCTCAATCTTTCCATGGCGTAGCCGATGATCTCTTCGTCGGTCATTCTGGTTTGCTTATCTTTCCACCGGCGTACGTGTATATCCGGCTCGCCGCCCAGAGCGTCGATTTCAAGCCCGGCGTCGTCTACGATCACAAACATTCCCGGCGCGACTTCCTGATACGCTCTGAGTTTGATAAGGGCATTTTCTTCGAGGGTGTTTCCTGTCTCATCGGGGTCAATGTCGATGCCCAGCTCGCGCGGCGAAACAGATTCTATTCCATAGAGACTCAAGAATTTCCCAATTTCGATTATTTTAGCCTCATTACCAGTGCCGATGAGGACCTTTTTCTTATGCATGATTAGCCGTGCCTTAATGATAGAATATATATATGTCTTCGGCTATCAAAGCTATATTCGCAGCGGCTATCGCCGTTTTTTTCGGCGCCGTTAATTTTACCGATAGTTTTCGCGAGATTCCCGCGGCACTTTCGGCCAGGATCGGCTCAATGGCGCTGGAGCAAAAGATCGGCCAGATGATGATAGTGGGAATAAGAGGCATGTCGCCTGACGAAGCAGTGATAGAGAAGATCGAGAAGTTGCACATAGGAGGTTTCAATCTCCTTAAAAGAAATGTTGCCGATGCCGGGCAAGTTAAGAATCTTTCTTCCGGACTCCAGGCTATAGCTAGTGTTTCCGGCGCGCCGCCTCTCTTTATTGGCACAGATCAGGAGGGCGGAGCTGTGTCGCGCTTTAATTTTATTTCAGACCTGACCCCACAGAGCCGCATCGCAGACGCCGCATCTGGCGAGGCGATTGCCTTGAAACGTGGGAGCGAACTCAAAGCTCTTGGCGTCAACATGAACTTCGCGCCAATGGCGGACTACGTCTCCGATCCGCAGAGCTATCTCTATGGGCGGGCTTTTCGCGGTTCACGGAGCGAAGTTGCTGCGATCGCTTCAGCCATGATGCACGGGTATGGGGTATCCGGCGTCATCGCGGTCCTTAAACATTTTCCTGGTTATGGGAATGTTCGGCCGAATCCACATTCTGAGGGGAGCCGTTTGGACACGGACAAGAATGACGTACAGGCGAACATAGGCGTGTTCAAAAATGTTATTTCTAGCTCACAGGTCGATGCTTTGATGACGGCCCACGTCATCATCTCCGATGTAGATACTGAGCCGGCCAGCGAATCTTATGTTTTTATCACTCGAATTTTACGTGACGAGATTGGTTTCAACGGAGTTGTGATGACGGACGACTTGGATATGGTGTCAGCCGGCAGTTCGGCCGGAGAAGCGGCCGTAAAAGCTGTTCTCGCCGGAGCTGATATGGTGATAATATCCAACCCAGCATTGGACGGAGCGGTTCACGCGAGCCTTCTCAAGGCAATTTCCGACGGCCGGATAAGCGAATCGAGGATTGATCAGTCGGTGCGCAGGATATTTAAATTAAAAAATACGCGCCTTGGATTCAAAGGTTAATGTGATGGCGCAGTCCTCCGAAGCTCCGAATGAATCCTACTGAATTCTATTTCGCCTCCCATCTTAATCTTAAGTTTGGAGCTTGCAGCGAAGGAGGGTAAAATTAATTCTGAATTAATCCACATGGCTCACGCGACGAATGATTCAAAGGGCACGATCCGTTTCTTTATCTACCTGGTAGGTGCGGCTTTGGCTTACGCCGTGCTTTCCATGCTGGGCTGGAAAGCACTTTCTCTCTGGCTTGCTATTCTCGCCACCGCGACCCTCGGTTGTATTTTCTCTTTTCGGAAAAATCGTCCTGCTTTTGTTATGAATCGGCGTGGCGCGACAGCCCTTAAGGAAGAGCGGGCCCGGCTTATGGCCGCGATCGACGGTTTGTCGCTCGGATTCATTTTTTTTGATGTCAATAAGAAAGTTGTTGTGGCCAACAGGGCTATAGAGCAGATATTGGCCGTTTCCGGCACAAATCTAACCTTGGATTCTATTGCCGACCGTCTCGGGGATACGATCGATCTAGACGAATCCTGCAACCGGTGTCTAAGGACAAAATCAAGAGTCGATCTGAAAGACGTCGAGTTCGAGGGCAAATATCTCCGGGTACTGGTCGAGCCGATACTAGCTCCAGTCGACATGCGTGAAGCGCTCATCGGATTCATAATCCTAATTGAGGACGTAACCCATCAGAAGATACTCGAACGGACCAGGGACGAATTTTTTGCTGTAGCTTCGCACGAACTGCGCACTCCGCTTACAGTAATTCGCGGTAACATGGCCATGCTTCTGAAGCTTTTCGGCCGTGAATTGTCGAAGAACGCCGAAATGAAGAAAATGGTTGAGAGCACCCATAACGCGAGCGTCGGAGCCATAAGAATGGTGAACGATTTTTTGAATATGGCTTCGCTGGAACAGGGTGGGCTAACCTTTGAGAAGCACAAGATAGACCTAAAAGGCCTGGTTACGGAGATATTGGGCGAGCTCAGGCCCTTCGCGGAGACCAAAGGCCTATATTTAAAGTTTACCGACACCGCCGGGGCTGTTACTGACGGCATGGGCGATCGCAATCACAGCAAGCAAGTCTTGTTCAATATCATCAGCAACGCTATAAATTATACGGACAAGGGCGGGGTAACCGTAGATATACGAAGTCATCGATCTTTTGTGGAGGTGGTTGTGTCCGACACTGGGATAGGGATATCGTTGGAGGCCAGAGCCAAGCTTTTCCAGAAATTTCAGCATTCCAAAGAGGAGGCTATGGTACGGGATACGACCAAGGGAACCGGTCTAGGCTTGTACGTCTCGCGTCTCTTGGCTCAGGGCATGGGTGGGGAGCTGAACCTCATCGAGAGCGAGGTTAATAAGGGCAGTAAATTTAGTTTTGCTTTGCCGATTGTGATATAATTTTCTGCAATGGATAAAGTTTTATTGATAGTCGAAGATAATCCGTCGGTGATGGATCTCTACGAGACAGCTTTCAAGCTCAACAGCTTTGATGTGGAAAAGGCTTACAATGGAGACGAAGCCTTACAAAGGCTCTCCGGCTCTTTGCACAAACCGGCCGTCATACTTCTCGACATAATGATGTCTAAGATGAACGGATTTGATTTGCTCGCAAAGTTGAAGCAGAACCCGGAGCTTCAAAGAATACCAGTCGTGATACTGAGTAACCTGGCCCAACAACACGATGTCGACAAGGGTCTGGAGCTTGGAGCGGTTTTGTATCTGGTTAAAAGTCAGTATGACCCACAGGAGGTGGTTGATCGTGTTACTTCTGTTCTCCAGCGCTACGATGGTAAGAGCAAGGCGGCTGGCGTTTAATTTTTGTAGCAATCAAATCAAAGGTCGCCAATTTAAAAATAAATTTAAAATATGGAACACGGAGAAATGATGAAATGCGGGGCGTGCGGGTGCGCTCACCACAAAGCTTTCCCAGTCCTCGTTGTGCTTTTTGGCCTAACCTTCCTATTGCATGCCTTAGGTTACTTGACCGAGGGTTTTGTGGCCGTAACCTGGCCAGTACTTGTTCTTGCGGCTGGGGCATTGAAGCTTGGCCGGTGTAAGTGCTGCTAAGATTTTCGGTAATGCAAAAACCGCCCTGAGTTTATCGAAGGGCGGTTTTTGGTTCCAAAACCAGTTTTAGTTGTACTTATTTCCCTGTGGTTGCGGGAGCAGGCGTTCCGTTCTGGTAAGAAGCGATGGTCTGGCCTATCTGGCTGGTTTCGTTAACCCGGCCCGTGAAGACAACATTGTCCTTGTTGAACCGTATGGACGCGGGTGCCCAAAGCGAGTTCGCAAGCGGGATCAGCTGAAGATTGCCAGCATCCGTGGCTGAGCTCTTCACATTTTGCAATATGAAGGCGTGAGAGAGCTTCATGGTCGATGCGAACGGCAGATTGTAAAGCTTGCCGACGTAGAACTCCCCGTTGGTGGTGAATACCGCCGAGTACGGCTTGGTTACGCCGGGGTAGATAATCGCTCCCGTTGTAACCGTTATGAAGAGCGCTACCGCCACGATAAACAATCCCGTCAGCAATATCTTGATGTTTTTATTTGACATATGTTTATTGTTTTATCCATTCGACCCTCTCAGCATACTGAGCTTGTCGAATGATGTGCGACCTTTTAAATGTGTGCTAATGATATATCGATTTGGCCGGATTTTCAAAACCCATCGCCGCCCCCGATTATCTTTTTCTGGATCCCCAGGAACTTAAAGAGCGATGCGTCTTTGGCCGCGTACAGGATGCCGAAATAAAGCAGGCCTGCAATCAAGATGTTTACAAGAAGGGGGATGCCCAGGCGGGCGAGCAGGAAGCACGTGGCGGACATGGCGGCCGAGGCCATGACTATCTTCCCCAGGCGCGGCAGGATCCGAAAATGATTTATTTTTTTCATCTTTGACCACGAGTAAGCGTTAATGAAGAGTTCATTTATGAAAGTTGCGATCGCCGAACCGGTTATGCCCCAGATCGGGATGAGAACCAGGTCGAGCGCCACGTTGCCGATAAGTCCCAAGAGAACGTACAACAAAAGTTTTTTCTGCTGATCATGCGCGAAGATGGCGTTTGCTATGAGCACAGCCGGAAAGACTATGAGGATAGTTGCGGATAGCACGAAGAAACTCGGCGCGGCGGCCAGGTATTCGGCTCCGTAGACGAGTTCTATTATCTGGCGCGAGAGAATCATCCCGCCGAGGGCGAGCGGCGCGGCGATCATGAATATCACCGAGAGCGCCTGTTCGAACAGCGGCCGGAATTTAGTCTCATGTGCCGCTGCTCGGGAGAGCGTCGGGAAAAATGCCGTTGCGATTATCGTGGGTATTATATAGAGCAGCTGGATTATCTTTTGCCCGGCCGAGTACAGGCCAACTTCCTCCACGCTGCGTATCCAGCCAATAATAATGATGTCGGTGTTTATCATTATGATGCCCATGAGTGCCACGAGGCCGAACGGCCACGCTGCCGAAATAATTTTCTTGACCAATGACAGCCGGAATCCCGACAACACCCGCCCGATGTAAGCCCGCAGAGAGATGGCGATGAACATCAACCCCGCTCCCGTTCCCAAAACATACGACCACATGAACGATTCGGAGCCCGGATTCCGGAAAAGCACGAAGAATCCCGCGCCGGCTATCACT
Organism: Candidatus Colwellbacteria bacterium RIFCSPLOWO2_01_FULL_48_10; assembly: GCA_001817755.1. GTDB lineage: Bacteria > Patescibacteriota > Minisyncoccia > UBA6257 > Colwellbacteraceae > 2-01-FULL-48-10. The sequence continues at coordinate 12,360 of MHIY01000009.1, read as the reverse complement.
GCATTAGTTGCGATATTGTTTATACCCTCGATCTTCATCCGGTCTAGGGCCCTTGCGACTGCCGCTCCCAAGTCGCGCAGAGTGTCGAAGGCAACGATAAAGGCGACGATAGGCATCAGTCGTGCGGCTTCCGCGATATTCGTGATCTTCCCGGAGAGATAGACGGAGATAATGGCTAGCGCCGAGACTGCAGCGAGCTTGATGAAGAATGCAGTCGAGATATAGGCGTCTTTCTCCTCCGGTTTACGGCTCACTTCCCGGGTGATGAGGGCGTTGATGCCGAAATCCGAGAAGACTGTGAAAAACGTTGCGATGCTCAGCGCATATGAGGCCGCCCCCCAGCCGGACACCCCCAACGCGCGTGCCGCGTAGATAAGTACCGCAGTGCGCAACGCGCGTCCAAAGAGCTGGCCGGTAAAAAGCCAGGCGGCGTTTTTCTTTATTTTTCGGTGGACTTCCCGCTCCTCGCGGTTTTCCTGCGCCGCAGCTTCTGCTTGGGCAGTGTTTTCTATCATTTTAAATTTTGTTTTTTAAACTTTAAATTAAAGCTGTTAGATGCCTTCGGATATCTTGCAATAGATTGACTTACCTCAGTCAGAGAACTAGAATCTTAACAATATGATTACTATATACACAACTCCCTCGTGCGTCTATTGCAAAGTGGCCAAAGAATATTTCAAGAAAGAAGGCCTCGAATACAAAGAGGTGGATGTTGTTTTGGACGAAGCCGCGCGCGAGGATATGATAAAAAAATCCGGCCAGATGGGCGTGCCGGTCATCGAAATAAACGGAAAGATAGTGATCGGCTTCAATAAGCGCGAGATAGACCAGGCGCTCGGCAAGTAACTTATAACGATTAACTGGTAATTTTTAACAAGCTCCGAATCCATCGGGCGTTTTTCTGCTGATCCCGCTAAAAAAATTGACCACTTAACATTGTTGTGGTAGCTTTTTCTTGCTCGAATGCTGGTATTAAAAATGCCAGCAGAGCAGGATTAAGACTGATGACAGACCGCATTGCAGCAGCCCTTTGGAAAGAGTTCCTCGGAGTGCGCACGTTCCCGGGCATGAGCGGAGAAGACAGCTGGTTTTCCGGGGATGCGACAAAAAGATACCGTGAAGCATTCGGCGACGACCTGATGGTTATTGCCGTGAACACAGGCTCCGTGGCGAGATTCGTCTCCGAGCCAGGAGAAATCACATCTTTCTCCTCATCGCAGCATGAAATCAAAGCTGTGTACAGCTTCCATAAGACCAAGTTTGCCGAGGTGCTTAGGATACTCGCTAGCGTCAATATCGAGTTCCAGAACATCGAAGAGGCCAGCGGGTTCGCCAGCGTATCCTTGGCCGCTTAGCGCCCGACAACCTGCGCCACACCTCCCCGCTAGTGGTTCTTACCACGACACGGGGAATTTCTTTTTTGATATTTTTTTGAGTCTCTTTCTCAAATGAATCTGCTATTCATTTCACTCCTCACTAGTTAGAAAAAGGTATTCAACCTTAGTTCCAACGTCGCCTCGCCGGAGCTCCAGCGAGGCGGATCGTAGGAAATATTCAGATGCTCCATTCGTCAAGGGTATCTAACTACATTTCCATTCTCCATCCTCGCTAGTCGGAATAAATTAGGTAATAGGCGAATATGCCGGAGATCAGGGTTGCTCATATCACACTTGTGCCGCTATGGCGGCACAAGTGTGATATGATATTGATATGGCATTTCTTGATGTTGATCAGCCGAAAACGCTTGGCGATTGGGTTATCTGGCTGGCCGCTATGGGCGTTCTCTGCACATCTGGCTTGGGCGCCATGGCGGTCATTGGCTCATTGAGAGAGGAGCTCATCAAACGTAAAGTTTTAAAAGAGAAGGAGGCCAACTCTCGCAGTCTCTCGCAGGCCCTTTATTATGCAAAAAAGAGAAAGCTGGTTAAATTTGAGAAAGAAGGGGACAAGCTCATTATGGTTTTAACCGAGAAGGGCAAGAAGAGAAAACTTCAATACGATTGGGAAAACATTAAAATTTCCAAAACTGACAAATGGGACAGGAAGTGGAGACTGCTTATGTTCGATATCCCGCACAAACAAAAAGGGATTCGTGACGACTTCAGACGCAAACTTGTAAGACTCGGCCTCATTCAATTCCAGAAAAGCGTATGGATCTATCCGTATCCATTTGAGAATGAATTAGACTTCGTGAGCGAAGTGTTGGGAGTAAGCCAGTATTTACAGTTACTGACAGTTACCATAGAGAACGATCAGCAACTTAGAACAAAATTTTGCATATCATAATCATGCCGCCATGGCAGCATGATTATGATATGGGCAGTTAAGTCATGGAAATGCTGGAAAATTACCAAGTGAGATTGAAGATAGCCTATCTATTCCATAATAACTAATACCTGTTTATAATTTTATCCAACAGTATGCTTGATCTGATAATCATCGGCGGCGGGCCAGCGGCAGTTGCCGCAGGAGTCTATGCCGCCAGAAAAAAGATGAAAACGCTTGTGATAGCGGAGTCTTTTGGCGGACAATCTATTGTTTCAGCCGACGTTCAAAACTGGATCGGGACAAAATCCGTGTCCGGCTACGATCTGGCCAAGATGTTCGAGGAACACCTTAAATCGCAGGAGGATATCGAGATATTGGAAGGGGAAAGGGTTTCGCAGATCGAAAGGGCTGGCGATAATTTCCGCCTTGGGACCAACGGGGGCAAAAAATATGAAACAAAGACTGTGCTCATTGCGACCGGCAGCCGGCGCAAACGGCTGGGCATCCCGGGCGAGGACAAATTCGACGGCACGGGCGTGGCCTATTGTTCAATCTGCGACGCCCCGATTTTTAAAGGCAAGGATGTGGCAGTCGTAGGCGGCGGAAATGCCGGGCTGGAGGCCGTGATTGACCTTCTGCCGTATGCCACGAAGATATATCTTATCGTAAGAGGCGGCGATCTGAAGGGCGATGCCGTTACCCAGAATAAGGTCAGGTCGAATCCGAAAGTCGAGATAATTTTCAATGCATTGTCGCAGGAGGTCATCGGCGACAAGTTTGTGTCTGGTCTCACATACAAAGATTCTGTTAGCGGCGCGATAAAAGAACTTCAGGTGAACGGCGTCTTTGTCGAGATCGGCTCGCTTCCAAACACAGATTTCTTGAAAGGTTTGCTGACTTTGAATGCGATCGGCGAGATCGTTGTTGACCACAAAACTCAGCGCTCTTCCGTGACGGGCATATGGGCGGCGGGGGATGCGAGCGATGTCATATATAAGCAAAACAACATATCTGCCGGAGATGCGATTAAAGCGACTTTGAACATCTACGACTACCTGAACAAGAAATAATTTTTAAAATGCCTGGTATCCAGGATCCCGAAACGGAACCCAAAGAAATAATTTTTAAGCCTCGCGCGCCGTTCAGGCTGAAGCATGTGTTCGTCGCCGGTGTTTTCGCGCTTGCCGCCGCCAGTCTGTTTTATTTTGGCACCAGCGCGGATAACAGCTTTATCGCTGGATTTTCGGATACTGCCCGCGCGGTTTTCTCGGAGGTTTTTCTTGGCGGTTCGCACCGGGAGAAACTTATAGGAGTTATTAATATCCCGGCGTCCAATTTGTCTGGCGTTACGGC
>MHIY01000009.1:746-8724 GCA_001817755.1 Candidatus Colwellbacteria bacterium RIFCSPLOWO2_01_FULL_48_10 | reverse complement strand
GCTCGCCGCGGTGCTCTTACCGCAGATATTTCATCCGTCTCCGATATAAAAAAGCCAAAAAAAGACAGAACTGCGCTAAGCGAAATTTCCACGCCGAGCGCTTCTGGCAACTCCAGTGCTTTCAATAATTCGCTCTCATCAGACAATATCCCATCGGCAATTCGTTCAAGTGAAGTTCAGAATGAGTGTGCCGTCCTGTCCGCAGATAAGTCTTCTAAACGTGATAGTTTAATGATCAGCGAGATCGCCTGGGCGGGAACTTCTTCCGAGAGATTCTCTGATGAATGGATAGAATTGAAAAATAATTCCCCTGAAGCGATTAACCTTGCAGGCTACAGGCTGGTAAATGCAAGCGAGAACATTGATATTATCTTCGATTCGGAGGTCATCCAACCCGGCGCTTTCTACGTATTAGAGCGAACCAATGACGAGACCCTCGGCTTTATAAAAGCGGACAGGATTTTCTCAGGGGCGATAAAAAACAGCGACGAGACTTTGAAATTGTATTCATCTGATTGCCGTCTGGCGGATGAGGTCTCGATTTCTTTGTGGCCGTTGGGCGAGTCTGGAGCATATCGGACCGCTGAGAGGGGAGATGATCTAACTCTCCATGCTTATGTCGGCGAAGCCGTCAATGAGATATATGGCACACCAGGTTTTGAAAACTCGGCGGTTCCGGTCCCTCCGGTTCCCCAGCCGCCGGAAATAAAATCTTACATGCTGGTTGTTTCAAAAGCGGGCGACGGAGCCGGGACCGTTAAGTCGTCGGATGGTTTGATAAATTGCGGCGAAGATTGTTCGGAAGCTTATGTGTCCGGCAGCGTTGCAGCCATATCCGCCGAGGTTTCTACGGATTCTGATTTTACCGGCTGGTCCGGCGCTTGCTCCGGAACCGCGCGTTGCGAAGTTTTGTTATCAAGAGACGAATCGATCTCGGCGGTCTTCAATAAGAGGCCAGTTCCCGTCCCGGAGCCTTCTGCAGTTTCCGAATCTGCTTCTACTCCGGAGCCAGCTCCTCCCGCTTCGCCCGAACATTTATTGATAAGCGAAATTCAGATCACCGGCGGTCCTGGAAAAACCAAGAACGATTTTATAGAGATCTATAACCCTTCGGCCGATAGAGTCAGTCTAAAAGGCTACCGGCTCGTGAAAAGGACTGAAAACGGAACGGAGGATGATTCCATAAAATCTTGGACAGCGGATTTTTTTGTCGAACCCGGCGGCTATTACCTTTGGGCCAACAAAGATTACGTGGATATTCCCGTTGCTCCGGATGTTTCGACAACCGCTTCCATCGCCGACAATAACGGCATAGCTCTGCGTTTTGGCTCCGAGAATACCGGGGAAGTAATAGATGCCGTCGGTTGGGGCGAGGCTAAAAATATATTTGTTGAAGGAGCAGTTTTTCCGGCTAATCCCGGAATGGGTGAAAGTATTCGCCGTAAAAATATCGCGCCCGCGTGTATTCATGCCTCGGCGTCTTGCGACACGGCGAATAATTCTTCCGATTTTGAAATCGGAGCGTCCATGCCCACGAGCGGTTAAATGTCATTTGCTATAATATTCATCGGTATCGGTTGTTTAAAATAAAATGACATGGAGGTTAAAAATGAGCGAATTCATAGCCACTCGACTAAGACTAAGCGCCTTTTCGGCACACATTGGAAATGTTTTTGGCGAACTTATGAACACGCCGCGGAGATTGAGCCGCATCGGCCTGCTCTCCCTTTCTGAATGGATTTTGGTGTTCGCTTTGGTTCTGTCCGCGCTTGCGGACATCTGGACCACGCTGCTCGTATTCCGAGCCGGCGGCGAGGAGGTGGGTATAGTTCCCGCCATCGTTTTCGGCCGGACTGATCTGCCTGGCCTGCTCGCCATGAAAGTAGCTCTTACAGCGGCAGTTATGTGGGGAGCCGGACTGATCAATGCGCCAAAATTTGCCGGTCGGTTCGGCTGGACTCAGCCCATTCTGGGACTGGTGGTCCTTCAGATTCTTGCGGCCAGTCAGAATGCGCAGAATCTTATCGATTTCTACGACAGTCCAAGCCGCCATTCATTATAAACGCGGATCCTTGTGGTCCGCTTTTCTTTGGCCATTGTGGCATCCATATGAAATCGGAGAACCGGGCTTTGTTTCCCCGTATGTTAAAATTAAACATATGGTTGCCATTCTTCATAATATCCGCAGCCTGCACAATGTCGGTTCGATTTTTCGTTCGGCTGACGGCGTCGGTATTGATAAGATATACCTGACTGGCTACACGCCATCGCCCTTGGATAAGTTCGGCAAGTCCGTTACGCAATTTACGAAAGTTTCCCTGGGCGCGGAAGACTTTGTGGCGTGGGAGAAAGCTAAGGATATTAATCCGGTCATCAAGAAACTTAAAGCTGACGGTTATAGCATTATCGCTCTTGAACAGTCTCCTCGCTCGATTCCTTACGATTCGTTCCGGCCCCGTAAAACCACGCCTAGGCGTGGCCACGGGGCCAACCAAAAGCTTGCGCTTTTGGTTGGTAACGAAGTCCGTGGCCTTTCAGCCGCCCTGCTCAAAAAATGTGACGTGATTATCGAAATTCCCATGCGTGGTCGCAAAGAATCTTTGAACGTTTCGGTCGCCTTCGGCATAGCGAGTTATGAGCTTACCCGCCAAACTCCTTTTGGTGGCCGGTAATGGATGTATAGAAAGGTGTATAATGATAGTCCAAAGGTCGCCAAAGCAACTCATTAAGCTTAACCTATGGAGAATTGCCCAAAGTGTAGCCACCCGGATCATACCGGTGCGCAGTGCGGACAGTGTCCTTGCAAATAACCATTGCAATTCCGCGCGTAAACCCGCCACAAGGCGGGTTTAACAATCCCGCTGAAAAGGATAGAATGAAACGGAGACTGAAAATCTTTAATTTGGAAAACAACAATAAAATCTTTGGTTTACGGAGGAACGTTTTTTTTCTGGGGCTGGTAAGTTTGTTCAACGATTTCTCGAACGAGATGATCCAGTCGGTCATGCCGTCGCTTCTTTTCGTAACCTTCGGCGTTTCGCCGCTCGGGATAGGCCTCATCGAAGGAGTGTCCGATGCTCTCGCCAGCTTCCTAAAGATATTTTCGGGCTGGTTTTCGGACATGATCGGCCGGCGCAAGATCCCCGCCGTTGTCGGATATGTATTATCAGTCTGCACCCGGCCATTTTTTATTCTAGCCTCCAACTTTTACCACGTTTTCACGATTCGTCTGGTTGACCGCATCGGAAAAGGCTTACGCGACGCGCCGCGCGACGCGCTTCTTGCTTCTTCAGTCGCGCCCGAAGAACTCGGCAAATCCTTCGGCTATCATCGCGCGATGGATGCCGCCGGCGGCGTGCTTGGCCCATTGGCGGCGTTTCTCATACTTCCGGTCATTTTAAACGACTACAAAAAACTTTTTTTGATTGCTTTCGCTGTCGGCATACTTGCGGTTCTTAGTTTCTTTTTCGTCAAAGAGGTTCCGGCCATGCCGCAAAAACCGAATGGTTCTCTCGTCAGACTCGATCTTGGCCTTTTGCGCGCCAATTGGCGCTTCGCGCTGTTTCTGGGAGCTATTTTCATATTTGGTCTGGGTACAATACCAATAACCCTCATGTTCCTTAGGCCAATTGGGCTTGGATTCGGGTTGGCCAGCATCCCCATCGCTTATTTTATCTATAACATCACTTTTGTTCTCACGGCCATTCCGCTCGGTAGGCTTTCGGACAAAATCGGTGAGCGCAAGGTGATCGCCGGCGGGGTCGTTGCCGCCATAGCGTCGTATTTAGTTTTGGCTTTTTCCAATTCGGTGGCGTATGTAGTGCTGGCAATCGTTTGCTTTGGCATTTATGCCGCGGCGACCGAAGGGGTGAAACGCGCCTTGGCCGCAAAGCTTGTCGACCCCCGGCTTCTTGCGACCGGAGAAGGCCTACTTCATGCCTCGGCCGGACTTTCCTCGCTCATTGCCGGCATTGTGAGTGGTCTTCTCTGGTCTTCGTTCGGTCACTCGGCGGCCTTCATCTATGGCGCCGCGATGTCCATACTAGGGCTTATCGTTTTTTATCTCATCAGTTTTAACGGTTTCATAAAGCACCGGATAGAGAACCGCATATCAGCTCGTTAGTACAGAAGCTCGATAGCGGCACAGCAAGTCGCCTCAACAGTGAACCCGAATTACTAAACTCCAAGTTCCGCTTTGCGGAACGAGGAGCTAATTCGCTATGTTGCTATCGAGCTATCCCTGTCTCTTTTGCGACAAGACGTTTTGCCTTATAATGATTCCACATGACACGCATCGCTATTAACGGCTTCGGCCGCATCGGACGTTTGTTTTTAAGGCAACTCCTTGCTTCGCCTCTCGCGAGCCAGGTTGAGGTAGTGGCCGTGAACGATCTTGGCGATGTCACCAATCTTGCCTATCTTTTAAAATACGATACCGTCTACCGCGCCTATGACAAATCTGTCGAAGTGAAAGGCGCAGATCTTGTGATCTACGGCCAGCCGATCAAATTTTTACAGGAAAAGGATGCGACTAAGTTACCCTGGAAAGACTTGGGAGTAGACCTAGTCGTAGAATCAACCGGAGCCTTCGAGTCCTATGAAAAAGCAAAAGCGCATCTTGATGCTGGCGCCAAAAAAGTTTTGATAACAGCTCCGGCGAAGGATGAAGACAGCGCCCTCGGGAACACCGTTCTTGTGGGTGTTAACGACAAAGATTTTGGTAAGTGCGCGATAACCTCTAACGGGAGCTGTACCACGAACGCTTCCGCCCCGGTTGTCGCCATCATGAGCGAATCCGTTGGCGTGAAGAAGGCAATCCTCAATACCGTGCACGCCTATACCGCTACCCAGAATCTTGTCGACGGGCCGGTTAAGGGAACCGATCTTCGCCGCGGCCGTGCCGGGGCGCAGAACATCGCGCCTTCCACAACCGGCGCCGCTATCGCGATAACGAGGATAATCCCGAAGCTCAAAGATAAATTTGACGGCATAGCTTTCCGCGTGCCGGTTGCGGCCGGTTCGGCTGCGAACATAACCTTTGTAGCAGGCCGTCCGACGACCGTCGAGGAGGTGAATCAGATATTCCGGGATGCCGCGAAAAGCCCGCGCTGGAAGGCCACGCTTGCCGTAACCGAAGACCAGCTGGTTTCCTCCGACATCGTCGGCAATCCATATGGCGCGATAATCGACCTGAAATTTACCAAGGTCATCGACGGCGACCTAGTAAACATTCTCTCCTGGTACGACAACGAATACGGCTATGTTTCGACCCTAGTGAAACACGTCGAAAAACTTGTCGCGCTCTAGCGCAACATATACCAATATACCAATGACTACGAATGAAACGAAGAATCCATTCGTATGCGCTATTCGTTAAGCGTATCTAACATTATGATCATCTACATTGCCTGCGACCACCGTGGCTTCAATCTCAAACAATTCCTTTCGCAGGTCATAAAGTCGCAAGGATATGATCTGCGCGATTTGGGCGCCGAACGCTACGACCACGAAGACGACTATCCCGATTTCGCTTCCCGCGTTGCCGAAAATGTTTTACAGACTCCCGGTTCCCGCGGCGTTGTTATCTGCGGCTCAGGCGGGGGAGTTTCCATAGCCGCTAACAAATATAAAGGCATCCGTGCGTTTATCGGGCTTAACCCCGACCAGGCTAAGGCTACGAAGCTCGACGAAGACACCAATGTTTTAGCTCTCGCTTCGGACTTTATTTCGAACGAGCTCGCAGCGCAGATAACCGAGGCTTGGCTGAAGGCTGAGTTTTCCGGAGAAGAGAGGCATAAGCGCCGGCTTCAGGAAATATCGGACATCGAAAGTAAAGTCTAAGATGCCGGGCCCGGCTATCGGGTAGTGAAATTAGATCTTATCTTAAGTCGCAAGAATTAGTGTACAATCAACACAGAATGACAAAAGACAGCATAGTCGCAATATGTGCGCAGTCAATCTAATTTCTACTGCCCGATGCAGGTCATCCCGGCCATAAATTGCAAGACCTATGCCGATGCTATGCGGCGGGTTAAGATCGCTTCTGAGTTCATGGACGCCATTTCTCCATGGGTGCACATCGACGTGGTCGATGGCGCTTTTGCGCCTGTTGTAACATGGGGCAACCCTGCTGAGTTCGGCGAACTCCGGCAGTCATTTCCAAACATGAATTTTGAAATACATCTCATGGTTCAGCACCCCGAAGTGGTGGTCAGTGAGTGGATCGACGCGGGCGCAAAAAGACTCGTTGTGCATGTCGAGTCCAAGGGCGACCCGGTCAAGACCCTTGCTGCATGCAAGGATCGCGATTGCAGAATAGTCCTTTCTTGCGGACCGGACGTATCGATGGACAAGTTGTTGGTGGCGAACCAGGGCTTTGACGGGTTCCAGATATTAATTGTAAATCCTGGATTTGCGGGCCAGGAACCTGCCGCCAACTTTCCCGACAGAATAAAATCTTTGCGGCGGCTGAGGCCCGATGCTAGAATTGAGGTCGACGGCGGGATGAATCCCGAGACCGCCCTGCTGGCAAAGTCCGCCGGAGCGGACGTGATTGTCTCTGCGTCGTACATATTTGACGCCAAGGATCCAGCGAAAGCGTACGAAGAATTAAAAGAAGTTTAGAAAGATACCGAAGCTATGCTAACTGACAAAGAAACGCTATTCCTCGAAGAGATGGCAAATCAGATCAGGGAAACCCTGATCGAGACTCTTCTTGAAGCCAAAAGCGGCCACTCGGCCGGCCCGTTGGGCATGGCGGACATTTTTACGGCTTTTTATTTTAATATCCTTAATCATGACCCGCGCAAGCCGAATTGGGAAGGCCGTGACCGTCTGGTCCTGTCCAACGGCCACATCTGCCCGATCCGTTACGTAACCATGGCCTATGCCGGATATTTTCCAAAGAAAGAGCTTCTCACTTTGCGGAAATTAAATACCCGCCTTCAGGGGCACCCTCACCGCACTTCGCTCCCCGGTGTTGAGACGACCTCCGGCCCGTTGGGCTCCGGCCTGGGGCAGGCGGTTGGGATGGCGCTCGCCGCGAAGATGGACAAAAAGAAGCACCGTGTTTATTGTTTCACTTCCGACGGCGAGCACGATGCCGGAAACACCTGGGAATCACTTATGTTCGCGGGCAAAAACAAGCTCAACAACCTTACTGTCGTTGTCGACCGCAATAATATTCAGATCGATGGCAATACCGAGAACATCATGCCACTCGAACCACTTCGCGACAAATACGAATCGTTCGGCTGGCATGTTTTGGAGATTGACGGGCATAATTTTACCGCCATCATCGATGCCGTAAACGAAGCGAAAGCGATTTACGAGAAGCCGACTGCGATAATCGCCCACACCATTCCCGGCAAGGGCGTGAGTTTCATGGAGCGCGATTATCTCTGGCATGGCAAGCCGCCGAGCAAGGAAGAGGCGGCCGAGGCGCTACGAGAACTGCGAACGCTCGGAAAGAGAATAGAGTCGGAACACCAGTAGATAATTTCAAATATCAAAATCCAAATTTCAAAACAATGATTAAGACTAAAATTATAAATTCAAATTTTGGCATTAGTTTATTTAGGTTTGGTTTGTCATTTGAGCTTTGTAATTTGAAATTTATAAATCTATGTTAAATAAATTACAAAAGTTAAGCGAGAAAGTTTTTAAGGAAGACATCGAACAAGCTCCTACCCGCAATGGTTACGGTGAGGGGCTGGTGGTAGCCGGAGAAAAAGACCCGAACGTCGTGGTGCTTTGCGCGGACTTAACTGAATCTACGCGCGCCGAGGCTTTCGCCAAAAAATTCCCGGAGAGGTTCGTGCAGATGGGCGTGGCCGAGCAAAATATGGCGACGGTGGCCGCCGGCTTGGGTATTTCCGGAAAAATTCCGTTCATCTCATCGTACGCCGCTTTTTCGCCCGGCCGGAACTGGGAGCAGATCCGCACCACCATTTGCTATAACGACTCCAACGTAAAGATT
>MHIY01000009.1:0-723 GCA_001817755.1 Candidatus Colwellbacteria bacterium RIFCSPLOWO2_01_FULL_48_10 | reverse complement strand
CGTTGGCCCTGATGGCGCGACCCACCAGGCGGTCGAGGACATCGCGACCATGCGCGTTCTGGCGAATATGAAAGTGCTTGTGCCTTGCGACGCCGTCGAGGCGAAAAAGATGACTGTTGCCGCCGCGAGCATTTGGGGGCCGATCTACATCCGCTTCACCCGAGAAAAAACGCCGGTTTTTACGACCGAAGAGACCCCCTTCACTCCCGGCAAGGCTGAAGTTTTGTGGGATTCGAAGAATGCGGATTGCGCCATAATCGGTTGCGGGCCGGTTGTGTATAATGCGCTTCTGGCGGCCAAAGAGCTTGAGAAAGAGGGCATACATGTTTTAGTTTTGAACAACCACACTATTAAGCCGATGGACGAGAAGAAGGTCGCTAGCGTTGCCGAAAAATGCGGCGCGGTGGTAACTGTTGAGGAGCACCAGGTCATGGGCGGCATGGGTAGCGCGGTTGCCGAGGTTCTCGCCCGCAAGCACCCCATACCAATCGAATTCGTCGGCATGCAAAACACCTTCGGCGAATCCGGCCCGCCAAGTGAGTTGATAGAGAAGTATGGTATGGGCGTGGAGAGTATCAAGGAAGCGGTAAAACGTGTTATTAAGCGCAAATCCGAAGCTCGACTGCATAAATCATAAGGAGTGTGTATAAAATTTGCATTGGTTTATCTTTGTGCTAGATTAAATCCGATCTTTTAAATAAAAGGTTTTGGCCTCTCTTTTAG
>MHIY01000008.1:23099-24399 GCA_001817755.1 Candidatus Colwellbacteria bacterium RIFCSPLOWO2_01_FULL_48_10 | reverse complement strand
GCCATATATATAGTGAGCATCATCGTAGCGGTTCTTATAGGCAAAGCGTTTACAATCGGTACGAATTCGACTAGATTACCCGCGATATTAGACACGCCTTTTATGCCCTTCATGGTGAGATAAAATTGGGTTATGAAGAACACGGGGGGATTGATTATGAACGAGCTTATGGTCCCGCCATCAATGAAATCTACGAAAAACTGGAGCAAATCGACAAAGCCTACGAACATCAACAAAAGCAATCCCTCGACCATCGATATTTTTTTCTGTTTTGCGGCCGTTTTATTTTGAGGAGCCTCTGTATTATTTTCAGATCTCCTTTGGTCGATGCTCTGCGGCGCTGACCAAGTATTGTCGCCATTCGAGAAAGGTTGTTGCGGAGCCGACCAAGCATTACCGCCTTTATTATTGAAGTTACTGTTGAATCTTGTCTCAGTCGGGAGTTGTTGGGGAATACCCCCATCCCATAATTTTCTTAACGCATTAATATCGCCGGAACTATAAGCAGTATTAATTTTTGACATCACCCCTTCTCGTCCAGCTACATCTCCTAAATCGCTCTTATCAAGAGCGCGATCAGGATGGAAACGCAAAGCCGAGGCTCTATAAAGGGACTTTATGTCACCAAAAGAGTCTCCTTTTGGGATGCTTTCTACGCCCCTCTCTAACCCTTTTCCGGCTTTTCCCGCGCCCTCAGCTATTTTTTCCCCGGCTTTTCCAATACCCTCCCCAACTTCTTTAGCGCCTTCAGCTAAACCTTCTAATATTTCCGGCATTTTATTTATTTTCTTCCGCTTTCTTAATGTTTAAGATTTGTTCCGGATTGGTGGTGATAAGCTTGTCCTCAAAGTAAGATGGGACTATCTGGATCGCGGCGCGCTTGAGACCAGCAATAAAAAGTCCTTGTCCTACGCCAGCTTCCAGTAGGTAATTTTTTTCGGTTTCCGTGAGGTTGAAGGCTTTCATGGTCGATTCGGCCGTCGCTGGAGCTTGCTTCAGAAGCAGCTGGATCGATGAATTGGTGATTATTGGTCGGCCGTACTGCGAGTTTAGGAAATCCTCTACGTCTTGGGTGATGGTGGTTATACCTAGGTAGTATTTGCGCGATCGTTTTACCAGGCCGTAAAGGAAAATGGCGCTGTCGGGATATTTCATCATCCACCAGGCCTCGTCGATTATCATGATGCGCTTTTTAAGCTCTGATCGGATCAAGTTCCAGATAAAGTTGAGAATGATGAACATGGCTATCGGCCGGAGCTCATCCTCTAGGTCGCGAATTGAAAAGACTATAAAGCGGTTT
>MHIY01000008.1:21499-23005 GCA_001817755.1 Candidatus Colwellbacteria bacterium RIFCSPLOWO2_01_FULL_48_10 | reverse complement strand
GAGGAGCGCTTCTTCCTCGGCCGAAATCGCACCCAGCATAAGTTTTATCAGGCCTGTCAGGTTTATAATGTGCGACTTCAAGACCTCGCCCGGTTCCTCATCCTCCGGCACTATTGGGATATCGAATGGGTTGATATGGCTTTTGGAATCGAGCGATATTTTCAAAACAGTTCCGCCGACCGACTGGGCGAGGGTAAGATATTCGTTTTCGGGGTCGATGACGATGATGTCGGTGCCGACCATGAGCGAGCGGATTATTTCGAGCTTAGTCGTATAACTCTTGCCTGAGCCGGACTTGGCGAAGATGACCATGTTGGCGTTTTCCAGCGAGAAGCGGTCGAAGATGACAAGGGTATTGTTATGGCGGTTGATGCCGTAAAGAATGCCTTTGTCGGAGGTGAGGTCCAACGACACAAACGGGAAGAACGATGAGACCGGCTGAGAATTGAGCGGAGCGTGGATATTAAGCTTGTCCATGCCGAGCGGCAGTACGGATATGAAGCCGTTCAGGTGCTCGAAAGCAGCTGGTTTTACGACGATGAGCTTGCTGTCTAAAATATTCTTCACCTCGTTTTCGAGTTTATTGAGCTCATCGGGCGAGTCACCGTAGATGGTTATGTAGACGCCGACATTGAAAAGCTTTTCACGGGCTTGTTGGAGTGAGTCGCGAAGATTTTCGATGTCCGAAAAAGCGGTTTCGAGCATGGGGTCGCGGACCTGTCCTTTTTGTTGGGCATCCGACAGTTGGGATTCCACCTGCGCTGCTTTCTTGCGGAGTCCTTTCAAGGCGATGCCGGTATCAGTCGGGTTTATGTGTATTGCGATGTCGGTCAGGCCTGTCAGGTTTATTATGGGCGAGAACCATCCGCTCGAAAGATACCTCGGATATTCCAATATAAAGAATGTGCGCGAAAACTTCGCGTTTATTTTGACGCTATTCGATGAGACTTCAATCGAGCTGGGAGCCAGGAAGGCTGCGACATCATTGGTTTCCGGTCGCGCGGAGGCCTCTGCTATGTTTCTATCCACCGATGTCGGATTGTAGAGATTGTAATAAAGCTCGTTGAGCTCGGGATCTTGAAGCGCGACTGCGCGAAGGCCTATGCGCCTGAGTCCAGAGATTACTTCTTCGGCTCTTTGAGTCAGCTGATCGCGATGCATAGGATCGATGCTGCTTGCGGCAACAGGCGTTGTTGTTTTAGCCCCGAAGAAACCGCCTTTCTTTTGCGCAACCGCGAGGACGGACGGGTTGTAGGGGACGGTTACGAAAAAGCTCTTAGTCATAACCGCGTTCTCGCCGGTGAATGATTTTATGAACTGTATGTATTCGCCAATCTGCGTCCGTAGCAGGCCATTCGATTCCTGCGTTTCTTTTTCTCCGAGGCGTTTCAGGTAGTCTTCGATGTTGAGCTTGCGGGAGTGAATGTTAAGCTGGACCGGGAAATCTAGCGAGTTCAGAAAGTTCTGGTAGCTGTAAGTTATAATCGCCTGTTCTTCTTCGGACTT
>MHIY01000008.1:10969-21458 GCA_001817755.1 Candidatus Colwellbacteria bacterium RIFCSPLOWO2_01_FULL_48_10 | reverse complement strand
CCGTTTTTCAGGAGAACCACCCCGTCCTTTATTTCTTTTATATCTACGAATTGTTGCGTTTGTCCGGCCTGATCTTGAGGCATGTTTAAATTTAAAGATTAAATATCAAAAATCAAAATCACAGATTAAAGTTAAAAAATTATCTTTTGCCTTTCATGGTGATGATGCTAGAGGCTAGAATTTTCGAGATTTCATCCAGTTCATCTAATAACCATTTTAACTCATTTTTATCGCATTTATTAGTATCTCTTAACAGCGTCAACCAAACCTTGGATTCATTGGATGATTTCAGCGAGTGATTGAAGAAATTTATGAAATCTTTTTTAGAACTGGCAGAACCAGCCTCAATGTAATTCGCCAATACGCTTGTCCCAGACCGTACAAGCTGTTTTCCTATAACTTCGGAAATCACTTCCTTGGGGAGCGAGGCAATCAATCTTACCATCCTCAAAACCCAGTTATATAACCTTTGCTTAAATTCACTTTTAAATTTTGAATTGTCATTTTGCACTTTGATATTTAAATTTTAAATTATCTATAGTCTACCTTTCGCGCCATTTCGCTGTCGCCGGTTATCCGCCGGACCATTTCATATCTTTCTTTGACCTCCTTGGGCGCGGAGGCGAGCGACGGCGGCAAGGCTTGTTCGCGTTTTGGTATGGCCGTTTTCGAAGTGGCCAGCTGTTCGCTGATATTTTTGATCCGACTTTGTATCGGCGCGGGCACTGCCTTCGCGGGCGCTTTTACATATTTTGCTTCAGCCATTTCGTGCGCCGGAGCGGATATCGTTCTTGCCCGAAACACGTACGTTTTCGGGTTCCATACATAGGACATAGCGGACCTGGCGAAGAAGGCCATGTTCCGGCCGTTCACTTTAAGGAAGGCAAAAGAAATGCCGATGGACATTATGACGAGAGCGACGATGAGCCACAGCCAAACTTCGAGAACAAAATAGAGCAGAAACGAGCCAAAGCCGCACGCCGCGACGTAGAGAAACTGCTTCAGCGTGAGCGGGCCGATTATTTTATCCTCAGTCTCAATAAATTGGGGGACTTGGAAGTGCATAAATAGTTTAAAATTTAAATATCAAAAATCAAAATTACAGATACTTAATTTAAAGATTATTTTCTACCTTTCATAGTTAGGCATGCTAGATGCCAAAATATTCGATATTTCGATCAACTCGGCCATTAACCATTCTAACTCATTTGTATTTCCTCTGCCCGTATCCTTCATTAAAGAAATCCAAACCTTTGATTCGTTGGCTGATTTTAATGAGTGCGTAAAGAAATTTATAAAATCTTTTTTTGAACTAGCCGAATTGGCTTCTACGTAGTTGGCAAGTATGCTTGTTCCGGAACGAAGCAGTTGTTTTCCCATAACCTCACTTACAACTTCCTTATTAAGAGAGCTAATGAAATTTATCAGCCTGATAACCCAAGAGTATAGCCGATGTTTAAATTCACTTTTAAATTTTGAATTGTCATTTTGCACTTTGATTTTTCAACTTTGAATTATCTTGGTAGATCCTTCAGGTCTATTATGTTCTCCGAGTTGACGCTGGTTGAGGGAGCGGCAACGGGGTTTGTTTTGACCGTGCCGAACGGAGTCTGCGCCGGCATAGTATAGTTTACGGTTCTATCTGCTTGAGGTGTTGCAGGCACCGGCTGGGCGGTTACCGGCGCGCCGCCAATATCAACCTTGGCTGGCGCTAGCTGAGCGTAGTTCGTGCCCGGTTTCGGCGGCGCGAATGCGGGTTTATAGAAGACTGGGCGGGTAGTGCCGCGGGTGTCGATGTCGGTTTGTATGTCAGACTTAACCTCTTTCGTTTCGTGGAGGACAAACGGAGCTGATGCGGCTGCCGGGGTTTGACTTGCTGGGCGTGGCGGAACTGGAAGTGGCGCGGGCCTTGTTGGCGGTTGTGTTGTGGTGTTCGTTATCGGTTGCACAATAGGCGCTGTTTGTGTGCCCGCGAGCGGGAGGATGTCTCTCTTGACCTCGTTCGTTGCCGCTAGTGCATTTTCTTGGCTCGTTGCTATGAATGTCGTTATCGCTTCGGGGAGTTCGTCTGGCTTTATGAACCCGAGGAGTGTTGCGCCGACCAGCTTGTGAAAAGCCAGGTTTTCGTTGTCGTCGGCATCGAAGTTGTAGTCACTGCTTATCCAGTGAATTTTTTCGGTGAGCTCGTTTGAGTTCATAAGTTCGCGCAGCCTTGGGTCTGCGGTCATTAACTTATTGTTTATCGCTTTTAAAGTTATGGATTTATAGTCGATCATCTGAAGTCTATTTTAGGTATTAAGTTCCTGTTTTGGCGCCGGAGCCTTGTCTAATTTGCTAGGTTTAACCTGGCCACCATGTTGTAACACTTTCTTGATGGTTTTTTCGACTCCCTTTTGGCTTTCATTCCATTCGCTGAAGTATCTCTCAAGCCGAGCATCCCTGCTATTCATAAGCGCATCTCTTCGTCTTTCGTTGCCCTTCCTGACGACTTTAGACATCTTCTTGTCAGTCTTGGCTTTGTCGTCCTTATCGAGTTTGTCAAGAATAATGAGGTAGTCCTCGTCGATGCTTTTCTCGGCCAGTTTTTCGAGCTTGTCCCTCAGTTTCGCGAGCTTTTCCTCGTTTGTTTTCAGGTCGTCGCTTTTGCCTGGCATTAGACCCTCGAATATGTCAGCACCTTCGCCAGCGATCTCTTCCGCGCCATGCTCTAATATCTTAAGTGTGCTTGGACTGCCTGCGCTGTATTTTACCAGCCTGCTCCATAGGCTGTCCTTGTGTTTAGTGGCACCTCCTGTCTCGGGCGCGTGTCCGGCGTCTGTTGTTCCGGGAGTTTCTGGTGTCGTTGCCGGAGTTGCCTCTGGTCCAGGTGCGCTTGCCGCCAGATCCTCGGCGGTGTAAAGGTCGCCGAACGCTCGCCTTTCCGGCTCTGCCGGCGGAGCGGCTGGTGTTGTCGGGGTTTCGGCCTGCGTTGTCGGTCTCGGCGCGCTTGCGGCCAAATCCTCCGCGCTGTACATGTCCGCAAATGTTCCGGTTTGTGTCGGCACGCCATGCGGCGCGGCGGCCAGGTCTAATCTTCTCGCTGCCGGTGCGCCGCCTGCGCCCGGTGCGCCAGCTTCTGCAGGACTTTGCCCGCCACGACCCCTCATTCTTTTCATTGCCCAATCGATGTTTTTGGGCATTCTTCTTATCGTTTTCGAGGCTAGAGCATTAGCCATGTGCGCGCCGGTTACGCCCATCTCTTGGGCGATGATAAGTCCGCCGATCATTATTCCTACCACCACGAGCATATTTACAATGTTCGTTAGCGGGTTCAGGCTAGCGCTTAAATTATTCGGGTTGGCGACCGTAAAACCAATTGCGAGGAAAAACATAGCCACCGGGTAGAACAGGACCCACTTGGTGAATTGGTGTTGCCATTTGTAGAATGGATGTTCGCTACCGCCGATATTGAGGTTTGGGAATATATTAAGCACCAGCGCTATCGGCAGTAGAGCGAGCATCAGGCTCAGCGAAATATACCTTATGAGGAGCATGACTGCAGTGGCTATGAGAGCAAAGAGTCCCACCAGGCCGAATATGAATTGCATGACGACTCCCATAAGTCCTCTTATGATCGCAAGTAGAAAGAAACGCCCGGACCGAACAAAAATAAATATTTCTCGTTATCCCCAGGGATCAGAGAATCTGCACTGGCCCCGCTTTTAAGCCCAACGGCATCTTTGAAAAAATCACCAAGCTTGCCAAACTCATGCCGATTCAGAGGAATGTTGGCCGCATTCCCGACTGCGGTGATAAGCCCTTCCCCAATCGTGTTGCTTATTTTGATTATCTCTATCGCGATGAACCAGCTGAAGTTCATGAGTATCGCGATTATTATGAGCCGAGGTAAAGCCTCTTCCATCGAGTAGCTCGTGCGCCGCAGAATGGTCGCAAACGCTATAACGATTATGGAGATTATAAAACCGATATTGGCTATGCCCAGAGAAACGTCAAAACCAATTCTGGCTGCGGACTTGGGGCCGAAATTGCTGCTGAGATCCGCGGCATAATCCACTAGGAGCGCCGCTAGTCCTAAGAGTATGCTCATGAAGAACCCTATTATCGAACTCAATATCCCAATAATGAAATTGGCAACTTTGTTTGGAAAATATACAGTCAGGCTTTTCAGACAATCAGGAATACCCTTCCAGAATTTGAAACTGAATTTACAGTCCAGGCCAGAAGACGAGTTATCGCTGTCTCCATCGGGTTCGGCAAATGGGGCAAGGATGGTAACGTTTTCAGTGTCGCCTCCTCCGGTTGTCGAAACGGTTATGGAATAGCTGCCGACCTTGGGAGGATTTTTAACGCCGTCTATCTCTAT
This sequence comes from Candidatus Colwellbacteria bacterium RIFCSPLOWO2_01_FULL_48_10, assembly GCA_001817755.1. Lineage (GTDB taxonomy): Bacteria > Patescibacteriota > Minisyncoccia > UBA6257 > Colwellbacteraceae > 2-01-FULL-48-10. The sequence goes on along the minus strand of MHIY01000008.1, from coordinate 17,095 downwards.
GAGGATGGCTGTTCCAGCCAAGATGGGTCCGGCTGACGAGTTGAGGCAAGCAATTTTTTTATTACTGTTCTGAGGGGCGCAGGCTAGCTGAGTGTTAGTGGATGTTACTTGCACCTCTCCTGCAGGGAAGGTGAAATCCCGGATAAAAATAACGTTTATGGAATCGTTTATAGGAAGAGGCGTAACCAAATCGAAACTAACGCCATAGCTCCCTGGCTCGTCAATATGGTTATCCTCATCGGCTATACTGAGATTGCTTATGGTTACCGCGGCTTGAACTGTTTTCAGGAATGGTACCGACAGGATGATGGTCGCCAAAAAGAAAGCCGGAACTAAAATAAATCCAAGGGCTCTTTTAGCCATAATAAGTCAAATGATATCAGTTTTGCCCGCCAAAATACAATCCTAGCGCTTTGAGGTCGGCGATTTTAAGGTCTTGCGGTCTTTTGTTGATAAGTTTGGAGTGCTTTTCGGACAACAGAAGCAACGCGCTTGGGCCTAAAAGTCCGTTTTTCACTGCATCTTTCAGATTGTTTAAAACCGTTTTTCTGGGCTGTTTGAAAATGATTTTTATGACTTTGTAATACGGGTCATTGTTTGTTACAAGTTTCTGATTAGGAGTTATCTTAATGATTGCGGAATCGACTTTTGGCGCTGGGTTGAACGAATGCCGGCCGATAAACATCTGTATCTCAGGCTGGCCCCAGATCTGCACGCTCGCGGAGAGCAAATTCATCTTACCCGGTTTCGCGGCAATGCGTTCCGCCACTTCTCTTTGCATCGTAAGCACGATTACGCTCGGTTTGCGTTTCAGCTCTCCCAAGATTCTCATCAGATAGCCCGTGATGTAGTAGGGGATATTTCCCACCAATTTATAATTGGTGGAATTTTCAATTTTCAATTTACAATTTTCAATGATATCCAATGCGTCGCCCTCTATTATCTCTAGGTTTTTATTTTGTTTTGCTAACGAGCCAACAAGTCTTTGCGCCAGCGAGCCATCTTTCTCTATAGCGATGATCCGCGCCGGTTTTCGCGCAAGTAGTTTTTGTGTCAGCTCTCCGTGTCCTGGACCAATCTCTACCACCACGTCACCCTTTTTTATTCCGGCGGCTTCCGTGATTGCATCAAGCACGTCATCATCTATCAAGAAGTTTTGTCCAAGACGTTTGTTGGGTTTTGCGCCGTCGTATTCTTTACCGATCATATCACCTAATTTAACTCTAATTGTCGGCGTAGGTAAATAACAGACACCGAGCTCATCGGTAAGCCGCGGTCAGGTATTCTTACTCTGATTTCTGACCTCAACAACTTCCCGATCGGGAAGTTGTTGAGGTGGTTAAGATCACGAGACACCATTCCGCATTCGCAGCTTGATCATTCAGGCTCACTCAACCAATTTCCGACTTGCCTGTTCGCGGTCCCCCTCTGCGACGTGAAGTAGGGTCGGAAATTGGTTGAGTGAATCTATGGTTTTTGCCCGTTGTTCATTCGAGAAAGCTGGTGGCCTTTTGGTTTTTGGGCTTTTGTGGTAGTATTCGCAGTTGTGTTGTTTAGGATTATACGATGATACAAAAAACCGCTTATTTACTTAGGTTTTTGGGGAAATTGTCCCATAAATGGCTCGGATTCGTACCCTCCGCCTCGATTGCGGCGGTTTTAGCAGTGGCTGGCGTTCAGATGATGGTTTCTGCCCCGGCCCACCAAGCCGAATTGCCGGATTACAGTGCTTTCGACGGTGGCTTGTTCGATCAGTCGATTGTCGGCGTGCAGGGTGCAGCTTTTTCTAATGATTCTAGCCCGATGGGCGAATTTTCTCTGGCGGAGTCTGATAACGATTTCGCCGGTTTCGTCTTGGTGGACAAGGGATCGCTTGTGAATAGTCCTGTCCCGTCGAGCAACACCAAAGCCTCGGCCGGCGGACTTTTGACCTATAAGGTTGGTCTTGGCGACAACCTTTCAACTATATCGTCCAAGTTTGGCATTTCCGTGAACACCATCGTCTGGTCAAATAATTTAAAGACTTCGAACTTTCTCAAGCCAGGCCAGGAAATAATAATATTGCCTGTTTCCGGTGTTCTGCACGATGTAAAGACCGGCGAAACTATAGATACCATAGCCGAACTTTACAATGTTTCTGCGCGGGACATTAAGACTTTCAATAAGAGCAAGATCAGTGCCGGGGACACCGTTATTGTTCCCAACGTGAAGCCTATAAAACAAACTCTCGCCGTTTCCATTTTGCCGGATGTTGGCGATTATCTGGCCTTCCCTGTGAGCGAGGGTTACAACTGGGGCAAATTGCATCTTAGCGCTGTCGACATTTCGGCCGCGTGCGGAACGTCGATCTATGCCGCTGCCGAGGGATTAGTGGAAGCGGTAGGAAATGTTAATAACTGGAATGATGGTCTGGGCGGTTACGTTAGAATTAAGCACCCGCTTAACAATGTTGAAACCGTTTATGCGCATACTTCAAAAAATATTGTCTCGGTTGGTGATTATATTAGCCGTGGTGACCAGATAGCGCTTATCGGCAATACCGGTAAGGTGCAGGGTCCGACTGGTTGTCATGTCCATTTCGCTGTCCATGGGGCAAAGCACCCGTTCGCGAAATAGCTCGATAGCGACATAGCTCTTCGTTCCGCAAAGCGGAACTCGGAGTTTAGCAATGCAGGATTTCTAATCCGCATTAGCGGGATCCCGCTATGGTGGCGGTGAGCCGTATGTCTGATTTGCTATGTCGCTATCGAGCTTCTGCACTAACGAGCCGTATCGTTAAGCATCTTTGATCCTGAGTTGGAATGCTTCCGCCAGGTGGTTTTCGTTTAATGTATCCGTTTCTTCCAGATCGGCGATGGTACGGGCGGTTTTTAATATCCGGTAATATCCGCGCGTCGAGAGCATCGAGCTATCGAATATCTTTTTTATAAATTCTTCGGCGGCCTCGGTAAGCTGTATTAGCTTTTCGCAATCTTTGGAAGACATTTCGGAATTGGTGAGAATGCGCAGTCCGGCATTTTGAAACCGCTTCTGCTGCACTTCCCGAGCGCGTTTAACGGACTCTTTTATTTTACCGCTGTCCTCGGTTGGTTTTTTAAGCTGTTCGAGCTTCGAGCGAGGGACATTTATGTGTATGTCTATACGGTCGAGCAGAGGGCCGGATATTTTTTTCTGGTATTTAAAAACTTCGTTGGCTGTACATTTGCATTCTTTTTCGGGGTCGCCATAGTATCCGCACGGGCATGGGTTCATGGCTGAGGCGAGCGTGAAGCGTGCCGGAAAGACCAAGTTGCCCTTGGCTCGTGAAATTACTATTTTGCCGGACTCAAGCGGTTGGCGCAGAGCTTCCAATATGTCTCGCCGGAATTCCGGCAGTTCGTCTAAGAAAAGCACTCCCCGATGGGCGAGGCTTATTTCTCCCGGTCGCGGATTTGATCCGCCTCCAACCACTGAGGCGGGGGAGGCGGTCTGGTGCGGAGCGCGGAACGGCCGTTCTTCGGCATAGTTTCCTTGCAATATGCCTGCGGCGCTCCATATCTGCGATATCTCGATCGCTTCGTCGAGCGTAAGCGGAGGCAGGATGGAATTAAGGGCTTGGGCGAGCATGGTCTTGCCCGAACCGGGCGGCCCGCTCATAAGTATGTTGTGTCCGCCGGAGGCCGCGATCATAAGCGCGCGCTTGGCCGCCGGGTGGCCTTTAATCTCGGAGATATCGACCGCGTGCGATCCTTTCGGCGAGAACTTAGTTGCCTGATGTGCGGCTATTTTTCGTCTCTTGGCCAGGTGGTTTACGGCTTCGTCTAGGCTCGCGACCGGAATTATTTTTACACCTTCTACCAAACTTGCTTCCTTGGCGTTTATTGGCGGCAGATATATCTCGCTTATTCCCAGTTCCTTGGCCAGAAGAGTGAAGTTAAGTGCACCATTTACTTTTCTAGTTTTGCCGTCGAGTGCGAGCTCTCCGACGAATATTTTGTCTGTGGGATCGAATTGCGGGATCTGCTTGGTGGCGAGTAGGTATCCGAGCGCGATAGCGAGATCGTACTGCGAGCCGGTTTTTTTCACGTCGGCTGGGGCGAGATTGACGGTGATTTTGCGGTTTTCCTTGGTCGGCGGCTTGAGGCCGCTGTTCTTGATCGCCGAGCTTACGCGTTCTTTTGCTTCTGAGAGCGCTTTGTCGGCTAGGCCGACTATGCTGAAACTATGAAGACCGACGTTCAGATCGGTCTCGACTTCGATGAGTTTGGCGTTTATCCCATCTAGTTCCGCAGAGTAAAGTTTCGATATGGCCATGCGATATGGTTAAGTATATTCGATTCTCTCGCTAGAGCTAGGCCGCATAACTTTCGAAGAAACAGAATAGTTTTATGCTGAAAACTTTCTTCAACGCTCGTCCAGCTAAACTGGACTGTGCGACGTTCTTCGAAAGTTATGCGGCCTAGCTTCTACACCTTCTTCTTGCAGGACTGGCAGAGACGGGATTCGGGAGCAACCTTGAGAACCTCTTTGTCTATTGCCTTGCCGCAGTTATCGCAGATGCCGTATTTTTTGGCGGGAATCTTGGCCAGGGCGGTTTGTATGTCGGCTAGGCGGTTCTTCAGCGCGCTTGCGGCGCCGGAGTTGTTTTCGAGCTCTTCGTCCTCGTCGGACTCTTCTTCGCCGTGGTCGGTTTCGTCGCCGAAGTCCGTCGGAGCTTCGAGCCGCACTATTTCTTCTTCGAGGCGAGCCTCGTCTTTCAAAAGCTGAGCTTCAAATTTTTTGATGTCCGTTTCGCTGAGCATTGGAGAAATTATCGCAATCCGAAGATGAAGTGTCAACCACCCGCTCAACCAGATCTCCCGCAAGTGTCGCAGGCTGTCCCTCCGGAGACACGGAATAGTTTTGTGCTCAAAACTTTCCTCGCTCTCAGCCGACTTCTCGGCTTGCGAGAGGTCCCCTAAAAGGGACAGCATGTTCCTACATGATTTGCGGGAGATGCGGTCTTTAATTAGTTTGGCATTATGACTAATGCGCAAAGAAGTCTGCGGCTATCTTCCGCAGATCCTCCGGTTTTTCCACAAGGAGTATGTTCATGCCCAGGTCGCGGGGGAGAGCAAGATCTTTTTCCAGGCTGTCGCCGACCACAAGCGTTTCCGCTGGTTCGCATGCTTTCATAAGCATTTCATAATAGCTGACGTCGGGTTTCATGATTTTTGTGTCGTCGCTCGACGTGATGCCGGAGAAGTATTTGGCCAGCCTCAGAGATTCCAGTTTCTTCTCGGTTATCAATTTGTTGTCTTCGGTTATCACGAACATTTTTATTCCGCGCGCGGAGAGGTTTTCGAGCACTTTCTCAACCCCTTCTATTTTTTCGATCTTGGCCAAAAGTTCTGCGGCGAAGGCCTGGTACATTTTTTCTACCATTGCGCTGTCCGCGCCGAACAAAGCGCATAGTTTGCCGTACGAATATCGCCGGTGGCGCACCAGCGGATCGCGCGAATTTTTTATGCCACGCACAATCTCTAAGAATTTTTCATAGAGCTCCTCCGGCGACGCGTTTGCCTCGGGCGCGAGCGCGCGCATCGCAGCCATGTCTGCGCCTTTCGCGGCCTCCTTTGTTTTATACAGGGTGTTGTCGGCGTCAAACCCGACGCATTTAATCTTAATTTCTGACATGCTCAGATCATTGATAGTATTACCTTGCGCAGTTTGTTCGGATCATGCCTCAAAGGGTTCCTCCTGAGGACATCGGAATCACTTTTTTTATAGATTTCTTCTGAAATTAGGTCTGCAGCCGTTATTTTTATCCGCTTCTTTTGGCCATTAGTAAGCTCTAGTTTAACCGGCTCTTCCGAATTTTTTCTATACTCGCTCAATATAGCCATAGGCATCTCTCCGGAGTTAGCGACAACCTCATCAATCTTAGAATCAGTATATTTTTCCAACTCTGCCACATGATCTCCAAGGGTCATTCCTATTGTTTCCCCGAAACTTGTCATTAGATTGCTCACGTAGATTTTTTTAGCTCGGCTCTTTGATATTGCTTCTTTAATGCCCCCAACGATTATGGCATGCAAAATGCTTGTATACAGGTCGCCCATCGAAAATATTATCATGTCTGCGCTTTTTATGACGTCGATAGCTCTC
>MHIY01000008.1:3457-10954 GCA_001817755.1 Candidatus Colwellbacteria bacterium RIFCSPLOWO2_01_FULL_48_10 | reverse complement strand
ATTCTCTTGGGCGTTTTTGTCTCATCGATATCGTGTTCTCCGATGATCTTGCTGCCATCGGCGTATTTCGCGGCCAGGTCAAACCTGTCGAATGTTGAAGGCACAATTTCTCCACGTATCTTCAATACCTTGGACAAAATTTCTACGGCTTTTTTCTGCGAGCCGTACATTTCCGTGAAGCCACAGATTATAAGATTTCCAAGGTTGTGCCCCCTCAACTCCCCACCGCCTTGAAATCGATAATCCAACAAATCTCTTAAGGGGCGCGTTTCTTCATCGTCTGAAGCCATAGCCATGAGGCGTTGCCTTATTTCTCCGCTGGATAGCACCCCGAATTCATCCCGAAGCCGGCCGGTGCTTCCACCCGAATCTCCCATGGGCACTATCGCATATAACTGATGGCCGGAATTTTTGAGAGCCTTGAGAACGATCGATGAGCCGGTTCCACCGCCGATGACAACTATTTTTTTCACGATAGCTAAATTAACTTGATCACTATTTTCTTTTCTGAATAAACCTTGGAGTTGGCAGGAATGGTTCCTTTCACTTCGGTGTTGGACCCGATGATGCAGTTAGACCCGATTATCGTTCCGGGCATGGTCGAGGCATAAATTCCAGTTTTGGTTTCATCACCGATCACACACCCTAGATATGTTTTCTGCGAGTCGATGATTTTATCTCCCAATACGAATTTTATATTGCCTCGGTCGATGCGGCGATTACCAGTGATAAATCCGGCCCCGACGCGGCAATTTTCGCCGATCACGCTGTCGCCGACATAACCGGAATGGATGTGCGTTCCCTCGCCGATATGGCTGTGTTTAACTTCGGTATTGGTTCCTAGCTGGACGTTGTTTTCAATGATGCTGTTTTCGCGTATCACGACATTGTTTCCGATAAAGCAATTCTCGCCAATGTAGACTGGGCCATGGATCACGGCGTTTTCCATTATCCTGGTTCCTCGTCCGACTACGACCGCACCATTCAGTTGCGCATTTTTTGAGATCGCCGCGCCCTTGGCGATTGTTCTTTTTTGGCGGTTTGTAAATTGCGTTATGACATCCAGCATGTCAAAAGCATATTTTATGGAAGCTGGTTCCTCGGAAATTGGAACCGATTCCGCACCGAAATCTTTCGCATACATATTGAATGCGTCTATCAGCGAGTACGGCCCTTCAGGCGCACGTTCAATATATTTTTTAAATTCCTCGGGGATGAAATATATACCCAGGGTTCGAAGATTGGACGACTCATCTCCAGGCTTCGGCTTTTCAACGATATTTTTAATTTTTTTACCTTTCAATTCCACGACGGCATATTCCCAAGGGCGTTTGGATTCGGTCGTCAGAAGTTTTAGTGATTTTTGCGAGAGGCCCGACAGCAATTTTTTCAAGGATTTTTCAGAATCCTCGTGCGAGGCGTTCATGAGTATGAAATCCGAGTTTATGAGATGGATTGCCGACTTAAGAGCGTTTCCGGTGCCTTTGGGATTTTTTTGTTCGGCGTATTGGATTTTATTGCCGATACCCTTGAGAGCCGATTCAAATTTTTGCCGTTCGCCTGGGGCGTGAATTATTATAATGTCGCTTACTCCGTTTTTAGCCAGATTCTCAATAGTCTTGAGTATGGCTGGTTGGCCGCCGATCTTAGTCAATGACTTGTGGCGATTATCGGAAAGCGGCTTGAAGCGCGAGCTTTCGCCGGCAGCCATGATCACCGCCTTTAATTTTTTATGAGTTTTTTTGGGTTTGGCCATTATGGGAATGATACAGATTTTAGGCTCATTTTGGTAGTTTATCGATGACCGGATATAATTACTTCGTGATCTATTCTATTTTCGGCAAGCTTGAAAGCACGCACGAGGACTTCGCGGTGGTCAGCGTTGGCGGATTATCGTTCAAGGTGAATGTGAGTGCCGTTACCGCGCGGTCGCTTCCGAAGAACGGCTTGGATGTTAAACTTCTTACTCATCTTCATGTCCGCGAGGACGTGCTTGCGCTTTATGGCTTTGCAAACGAGAGCGAGTTGGGGCTATTTGAGCTTCTGACTTCGGTTTCGGGCATTGGCCCAAAATCGGCGCTTTCTGTGATGTCGCTTGCCCCGGTCGAACGTCTTAAGGCTGCGATTGCCTCGGGCGAATCAGATTTATTGCAAAAGTCTTCAGGCATTGGCAGAAAAACCTCAGAGCGCATCATTTTAGAGCTGAGAGATAAGATCTCGCCTGGCGGACACCATGAAACGATAAAGCTAATGGAGTCCGACAACGATGTCTATGAGGCGCTGACCGGCTTGGGCTACACCGGCACCCAGGCGAAAAACGCTCTATCAAAGATTGACCCGAAAATTACGGAAGTAAAGGAACGTTTGCGGGGAGCTCTGAAGATATTAAAAAATGAGAAGAGAGCTTCTTAGCCCGTATCACTTTGCCCTATCTTTGCTTGGCGCGATCTTGTATCGCCACCCTTCGCGGAAGATAGCGGTAATAGGCGTAACTGGCACCAAGGGCAAAACAACTGTCGTTGAGCTGATAAATGCGGGATTGGAGGAGGCGGGGAAAAGAACCGCCATGTTGTCTTCCATTCGCCGTAAGGTGGGCGATGAATCTGGGCCGAACAGCGGCAACAGCATGCCGGGGCGTTTCGCTATCCAGAAATTTCTGTCGGATGCGGTCAAAGCGAAATGCAACTACGCCCTGATTGAAGTTACGTCCGAAGGCGTTGTCCAGCATCGCCACCGGAACATAGAGTATGACGCCGGGGTTTTTATAAATCTGCATCCAGAGCATATTGAGTCGCATGGAAGCTTTGAAAAATATCGCAAGGCCAAGATGGATTTTTTCGGCTACATCGGCAAACATTCCCGGAAGAGCCAAAGATATTTTTTTATCAACCAAGACGATGAGCATGCTCGATTTTTTGCAGAAGCCGCGAAAAATGGGCGTAAGATAATGTTCGGCAAAAGCGCCTTAAAATCCAACATGGCCGGTGAATTCAATAAATGGAACTTGGGCGCGGCGGAGGCGGTTTTGAAAACTCTGGGAGTCTCCGTGCCGGTGATCGAGAACGCTTTCACAAAATTCGCCGGAGTCCCAGGACGGATGGAATATGTTTTGCGGAAACCTTTTGAAGTGGTCGTGGATTACGCCCACACACCGGAGAGCCTGGAACAAGTGTACCAGTCTCTAAAATCCCAAATCCCAAATCCCAAACCCCAAACAAATCAAAAATCTGAAATCGAAAATTCAAACCTGATATGTGTACTTGGTTCTGCATCCGGCGGGCGGGACAAATGGAAGCGGCCGAAACTTGGCGAAATAGCCTCCCGCTATTGCCGAGAGATAATTTTGACCGACGAGGATCCATATGACGAAAATCCAAGCCAGATTCTTGCAGACATTGAATTTGGAATTCCCAATGTCAAAATCCCAATTACTAATGTGCATAAGATCTTGAATAGAAAAGAGGCGATAAAGAAAGCTATTAGTTTAGCTAAGTCCGGCGACACGGTGATCATAACTGGAAAAGGCAGCGAAAAATCGATTCACGTCGCCCGTGGCAAAAAAATACCCTGGTCCGATAAGGCAACGGTTATGGAGATTTTAGCCGGAAAGGATCTATAATTAAGTCATGTTAAAAGATTGGAACCATGATCTCGTCCAGCAGCTTTCCGAGACTTCGGACAGTCTGTGGCGAATGAAGGAATACGCGAAAAATTCTACGGGTTGCGATAACTGCAGCGCCATGTGGTCGGCGTTAGAAGCGGATTACGAAAAACACGTTAAGTCTCTAGTTTCAGAGATAACGCGGCACGTGAAGGAAGGACGTTTCGAGTAAGACCCCTCAGGCTTGATGTTTTTAGAAACATCAAGCCTTCGCTGGAGTTTCATGTTATTATTGCAAGCAATGATTCTCAAGTTCTACGGCGCGACACAGGGGGTTACTGGTTCGAATTTTCTCCTTGAGAGCACCGACAAAAAGACGGGTAAAAATATCCAGGTCATGGTGGATTGCGGACTGCATCAGGGCAGTCATTATTGCGAACGCCACAACTTCGAGCCGTTCCCATATAATCCTAAGGAAATAAAAGCGGTTTTCATAACCCATGCCCACATTGACCACTCTGGCTTATTACCGAAGCTTTACCGCCACGGGTTCCGCGGCAAGGTCTTTGGCACGGCGCCGACACGCGATTTCGTCTACGCGCTCCTTGTTGACTCCGAAGACATATTGAAAAGAGAAGCCGCGCGCGAGAAACAGAAACCCCTCTATGACACTAAAGATGTGGATGGCCTCATGACCCTGTGGGAGGATGTTGCGTTCGACAAGGAGATCGAATTCCATGGACTAAAGATAGTTTTTAAAAATGCCGGGCACATTCTCGGATCATCGTCGGTCATCATCAAGGCCGACGGCCGGTCGGTGCTTTTCTCGGGCGACATCGGCAATACTTCGCCGGTACTTATAAACCATTTCGACAAGATCGAAGAATCAATCGATTACTGCCTGATGGAATCGACATACGGCGCGCGGCTGCACGAGGGCATTGATGACAGTAAGGAATTACTCGAGAATGTGGTTGAGGACACGGTGCACGCCGGGGGGACGCTGATGATTCCGGCTTTCGCCATGGAGCGCACTCAGAGGCTTCTTTACGAATTGAATGACCTGATCGAAAAGGGCAGGATTCCCAAAGTTCCGGTTTTCATCGACTCGCCGCTTGCAATAAAGCTTACCGACATCTATCACAAGTACCATGACTATTTCAGCAAAGAGGCTGGCGAGATAATGAGCGGAGGCGACCGGCTGTTTAATTTTCCCGGTTTGCACTTTACTCCCACGACCGAAGAATCGAAAAAGATAAACGACTTCAAGCCGCCTAAGATAATCATCGCCGGTTCTGGCATGTCGAACGGGGGGCGCATATTACATCACGAAATCCGTTATCTGCCCGATCCTAAGAGCACGATACTCTTTATAGGGTATCAGGCTGCTGGTTCGCTAGGCCGTCGCATATTGGATGGCGAGAAGATTATAAAAATTTTTGGCGAGGAGGTGCACGTGCGGTGCCGGGTGGTATCGATCGGCGGATATTCCGCCCACGCCGACCAGAAGGGTTTGCTGGAGTGGCTTAAGCCGATGCGCGCGACGTTGAAAAAAGTATTTCTTGTACACGGTGAACCAGAGCAGAGCAACGAGCTTGCTTCTCAGATCCGCGATCACATGGCCGTTGAGGCGGTTACGCCTTCGCTGAACGAAGAAATTGTATTAGAATAGATAGCACTTGTTATCTGCATGACTAAACATCCTAAAACCGATCCAGCCTCGACGGGGTTGAAATACAAGATTTGCGTTTCTGGTGCAGCAGAGACTGGCCATTGCGGCGTCGATGCTTTCAGTCTGGGCGAAGAGATCGGGCGCGAAATCATCCGCCAGGGCTGCGTGTTGGTGGATGGCGCCACGACCGGGTTTCCGTATTGGGCGTCGAAGGGCGCTAAGTCCGAGGGCGGAATAGTGATCGGCCTTTCGCCGGCGGTGAACCAGCGCGACCACATCGACAGGTATAATCTGCCGATTGATTACCACGATCTAATAATCTATACCGGGTTCAATTATTCCGGCCGGAATTTACTTTTGGTCAGGTCGGCTGATGCGGTTGTTTTCGGTTGCGGCCGCTTGGGTACGATAAACGAGTTTACTATCGCCTTTGAAGACAAAAAACCGATTGGCATTTTGGAGGGAGACTGGGAGACTGACGAGATATTACAGGAGATAATCGACAAATCCCACCGCGCGGAAGAGATGGCCGGCCATATTGTCCACGACAAAGACCCCAAGATTCTGATACAGAAGCTCATCAAGGTCATCGAAAAATATAAAGACACTAACAACCACGTATTATGAAGAAACCAGTTCGCAAGAAACGAATTATCAAGAAGCGCCCGGCCGCGAAGAAAGCAAAGAAGGCTGGAAAAAAAATGCGCGTGTCAAAAACGCCGAAAAAGCCAGTTAAGGGCCCGAAGCCGTGCGGCTGGGTAACGCATTATTACAACGGCATCGGCGTAGCCATAATAAAGTTCAGCAAGCCTGTCCGCGTTGGGACCAAGGTCCGGGTCCTCGGGGCAACCACCGACTTCAAGGCTAAGATAGGCTCGATGCAGTACGATCACAAAGACATCCCGAAGGCCGTAAAAGGCAAACAGATAGGAGTAAAACTCGGCAAGCGAGTACGCGAAGGCGATGAAATTTTTGAGATCGTTTAGAAGCCCCGTCCCCTAATAATCATTTTGTCCCTTTCGCCCATATTTCGGTTGCGAATTCATGAAAATTCTTCAACATACACGCATGTGTATGCTTCATAATTTTCATTTCTTCTCGCTCGAAATATGAGCAAAATCATACAAAAATTATTAATGGACAGGGCTAGAGAATTATACCGGGAGCTTTTTATGCCCGCCGGGCTTATGGCGGCGCTCATAATTGGCGCTGGCGTTTTCAGCTTGCCATATATCTTTTCCGTTTCCGGGGTTTGGCTCGGGTTCGCATATCTGGCCGTTTTCGCGCTGGTTTTTTCGGCGATACACCTGATGTATGCGGATGTCATTAAACACACGCCCGGGGACCATCGCTTCGTCGGCTATGCAAAAATACATCTCGGACGCTGGGGGTTCGGGTTGTCGCTCTTAACCACGCTCGTAGGCATCATCCTGGTTTTGCTTATCTACCTGGTCCTATCGGTCAATTTCACGAAAGCCATTCTTCCGGCGCTTAATGAGCAGTATGTTTTCCTGGGTTTCTGGGGAATATTTTCGGCGACCGTAATACTGGGCATAGAGCGCGTTGCGAAGCTCGATATGTTTTTGACCGCGCTTAAACTGCTTATCATAGTCGTGGTTTTCGCGCTGGGCGTGAGTCAGTTTGATCTGAACAATTTCACCCCGAACCCAAGCGCCGTCGCTTTACCTTTCAGCGCGGTGCTCTTTTCGCTGTCGGGCCGGTCGGCCATCTCATCGATCCGCGAGCATCTTAAAAAGAATAAGATCAGTGACAGGAAGATGAGTGCAGCGATGGTCCTAGGGACGTTTGTTCCAGCAATTCTCTATGCGCTGTTCGTGGTTGGCGTTCTGGGAATCTCCGGGAGCGGTGTTACTGCGGATTCGATCGCTGGGATAGCGTCGGCATTCCATTGGGGCGGGGCAGTGATTGCCTTTCTCGCGATGCTTTCCCTCTGGACGGCCTATACGTTTCTAGGTTTTGAGGCAGATAATATCTTGATAAGAGACCTAAAGGTGCCGGTGTTCTGGTCGGGCATAGTTATTGTGCTTGCTCCGGTCGTTCTCTACTTCTTGGGTTTCGATAATTTTCTAAAACTCATCGGCATCTCCGGCGGAGTGCTGCTTGCGATCGAGAGCATAATGGTTGCTGCCATGTGGCGTAAAGTTGCGAAGCCAAAGCCTCTTTTGTACTGGGCCGCTTATGGAATAATGCTTGTATTTATGGT
>MHIY01000008.1:2410-3431 GCA_001817755.1 Candidatus Colwellbacteria bacterium RIFCSPLOWO2_01_FULL_48_10 | reverse complement strand
ATAGAATTCAAGTTTCCGAAACTTGCGATGGAGGTTCGATTCCTCCCGGGGACACAAGAAGGAAGTCAGCGCAAAAAGAAAGCAGACCGGGTCAGGATTTGCAAGGACGCCGTCCTCCTCCGCGACCGCTAAACGGATGATTGACACGAACCCCGCCTTGGAACCTTTATTATGGAGATGGAAATGTCTTCTACGACGCTACGATGAATGTAAATGAACATATTTGTGTAATGAGGTAGAATCAACGGGTGACACTTTTCCTGGAAATATCTATCGCGCTGGTGTTGGCTGCTTTTTGCGGCACGGTTTTTTATTTTTTTAAACAGCCGACCGTGGTCGGTTTTATTGTGGCTGGCCTCATCATAGGGTACTTTGGCTATCTGAACGACCAGGCCAACCTCGATCTGGTCGAGAGTTTATCGTCCATCGGGGTTGCGCTTTTGCTCTTCATTGTCGGGCTCGAGATGAGGGTTAGCGATTTGAAACGGGTAGGGCTGAGCGTTATTATCGCAGGCCTAGCACAGGTTTTTATTACATTCGGAGTTCTGTATTGGCTATGTGGCCTACTTGGCCTTGCCACAACGCCGTCTTTCTATATCTCGCTCGCGCTATCTTTTTCTTCGACAGTGATAGCGGTGAAGATCCTTTCCGAGAAGAGGGACCTTTCGAGCTTGTACGGGCGTTTGGCTCTGGGAATTCTTTTGGTGCAGGACCTAATTTCTGTCTTGGTGCTTATATTTCTTTCCGGTCTGGCCAATGGTGGCGAGAATATCACCCTTAATGTTTTTTATACTCTCCTTAAGGGTTCAGTCTTTATCCTTCTTGCCGTCCTGGCCTCGCGGATTCTCCCGAAATTTATGGGATTGATAAGTAAATCACCTGAACTGCTATATCTCTTCAGCTTGGCTTGGGCGGTTGGAATCTCGGCGCTTTTCGTTTCGCCTATAATCGGGCTTTCGGCCGAAGTAGGGGGACTGCTCGCCGGTCTTGCTCTTGCCGGCTCGGCCGAGCATTTCCAGAT
>MHIY01000008.1:0-2398 GCA_001817755.1 Candidatus Colwellbacteria bacterium RIFCSPLOWO2_01_FULL_48_10 | reverse complement strand
TTTTTCTGATAATACTTTTTATCGGTTTGGGCGCCCGGATGCTCTCCGGCGGCGGTTCAGAAATAGCCGTGCCGGTCTTACTGCTTTCACTTTCAGTCCTCGCACTCAAACCGCTCCTAGTTCTCCTTTCTCTGTGCGCTCTGGGCTATAAGCCTCGCACTTCATTGTTGGCCGGGCTTGTTACCTCGCAGGTTTCTGAATTCAGTTTCATTGTGATCTTTCTCGCTGCGGAGCTGGGTCACGTTGCATCCGGCGACGTATCGCTCGTCGCTATGATTGGCATCATTACAATTTTCATTTCCTCCTATCTCATCATATACAGCAAGCACATCTATGTTTTCCTTAGGCCTGCTTTGAGGCTGTTGAAATTCCGCAAGCTCGGACTTGAGGAGATGGCGGAAGAAACGATGCTTACCGATCACACGGTTCTCATTGGGGTCCATCGCATGGGCGAGAGTATTTTGAAGGCAATCTCGAATTCGGGCGAGCCGTTCGTGGCCGTCGATTTCGATCCAGAAGTCGTTTCTAGATTACGCGCTGCAAAATTGCCGGTGATATATGGTGATGTCAGCGATCCGGAGATTCAAGATGTCTTGGGATTGGAAAAAGCGCGGACAGTGATTTCGACCATTCCCGACCCGGAAGATAACGGCGCCGTTCTCGAATTTTTGAAGAGACGGAATCCCGGTGCAAAGACCATATTGACCGCTCCGACGCCGCACGTGGCCAAGGCCCTTTATGGTTTAGGCACGGATTATGTCATAGTTCCCCGGCTAGTTGGCGGCGCCGAGGTTGCCCGTATGATTACGAACGATCCATCCCTCTCCGGCCTCCCAGAGTTAAGGCAGCGCGACTTAGATATCATGCCCACGGACAAGGATTAACTCTGTCGCCTTATAACCTTTGGATGACTTCGTTCATCTTTTGAGCGAGAAGAAATGAAAATCATGAGGAATATACAGAGTATATTTTGAATGATTTTCATAAATTCACAGCCAAAATATGAACGAAAGGGCCAATTTGTTATAAGGCGACAGGGTTATTAGCTCCGAATACAATCTGGCGTTTTGTAGGCGATAGCCTAAGAAATGCCAGATTCTGGGCAAGCACGGCGGGCGCAGATGCCTTAATGTCATTGGGCTTGCCCCATGGTACCTTTACTAAACAGTCTGGGGCAACCTGGGTTATAATTACAGCATGTCAGTTTTTGTTTATCTCGCATCTCGAATGGGCGGGAACATAACGCGTTTTATGCGTCATTGGTATGTCGACAGCTTTCTTGGCACCAGCCATTTTATGTTGGATGTATTTGAGAGGCTCGACCGTACCTTTGCCCTGAAGATCAATGCCCGTAATCTTTTTAAGCCCCTCTATCAGGATGCCACTGCCGTTGGCTATATCCTCGGATTTCTTTTGAGAAGTTTGCGCGTGATTATTGGCTCGGCGGTTTACTTTTTCGTTTTTCTGCTTTCGGTTGTCATCTACCTAGCTTGGTTGGCCGTTCCGCTGCTTATAGTTTGGAACATCGTTAAACATTATGCCCGCTGAAAAGTCTAAAGTTGAGCTATATTTTCGGGAGCCGCTTTTCCAAATGGGAGTTTGGAGCAAGGTGCTAGCGCGCATTTGTCTCAGCGTCTCGATGGTGGTTCTCGTCATCAGCACATTCGTTTTTATTGCCTCCGATATAAAGCCGCTTTTCTGGACCGGCATCTTGCTGCTGCTTTACCTGATGGACCGCTTTGTCCATCGAGGCCAGTCGGAGAAGTCAATCTTTCGTTTGCCTTCTAGTGGTCGGGCTAATGTGACTGCATATATAATGCCGCGTTCAATACGTTACATGGTCGCGGCCCATGACAAGGCGCTTATCGCCAAAGGAAATTTTTTTGTGCATTTAGCCCTTGTCCTTATGGACAATAAAGGCGTTCAAGAGGCTTTGATAAGATTGGATGTGAAGCCCGATGAGTTCAAGGCTAAATTAATGTCTTATCTACAATCAGCAGAAAGCGATGACCGCGTTGCGATGGACGTAAAGCTGGAAAAATTAGCTTATCGGGCTTTTGAGCAGGCGATCAAGAATCGCGATGGCTCGATAGACCCGGTGGATCTTTTCGCGGCGCTTGGTTTTATCGAAGACCATGATTTGGCCAGGCTTTTCGACCTTTTTGAAATAGATCAGGGCGATTTAGAAAAGGCGATGATTTTTGGCCGTTTCAGCCGGTCCGGTTTTTGGAGCGGAGCGCCGAGAAGCATGGGAGCTTTCGTTGGCCGCCGTCGGCGTCACCGCATCATGAACCGCGCTTGGACATCCCGGCCGACACCGAACTTCGACCGCTACGGCGACGATCTCACCGATCGGGCCCGTCTTGGACAAATCGGGTTTTTGATAGGTCACCAAGAC
>MHIY01000007.1:9635-17029 GCA_001817755.1 Candidatus Colwellbacteria bacterium RIFCSPLOWO2_01_FULL_48_10 | reverse complement strand
AGTTCCAAAAAGTTTAGAGGCGCTTATCAAAGAAGGGAAGAAATAACTCATAGAACATTATATTTCTCAGGACAGAGAATATGGCTCTGGCTTTGTGTTTTTTGAAAGCAGAATAATTATCTGCTGATAATTTTCTTCACGCTCGTCCAGCTAAACTGGACTGCGCTACGTTTCCAAAAACACAAAAGACTTCGCTAAGGATGGTTTTGGGGATAAATAAGAGAATATATATTGTATTTGCGCATCATTTGCCATTGTCCACAACGCGCTGTTGACATTACTCCACTTTCCTATAGAATTTAGCAATTATATACAAACGTCGGCAAAATAAAAAAATAAAATAAAAAAATGGCAGAGAAAGAAAAGTTTGAACGTACAAAGCCCCACGTAAACGTCGGCACTATCGGTCACGTCGACCACGGCAAGACTTCGCTTACCGCAGCAATTACCCACGTCCTCTTTCTAAAGGGCTGGGCGAAGAAGGAAGAGTCTATCGACCAGATCGACAACGCTCCTGAGGAGAAGGCTCGTGGTATTACCATTGCCCTTCACCACTCTGAATATGAATCAGAAAAGCGCCACTACGCCCACATTGATGCTCCGGGCCACGCTGACTACATCAAGAACATGATCACTGGTGCCGCCCAGATGGACGGCGCTATCCTCGTTGTTTCTGCCGCTGACGGCCCTATGCCTCAGACCAGAGAACACATCCTTTTGGCCAGACAGGTTGGAGTTCCTGCGGTCATCGTTTTTCTCAACAAATGCGATATGGTTGACGACCCAGAGCTCATTGACTTAGTTGAGTCCGAGGTGCGCGAGCTTTTGAAGAAATATAACTACCCTGGCGACACTACCCCGATCATTAGGGGTTCCGCTACCAAGGCCTTGGCTGTGAAATCTGCCGATGAGGCTGACGCAAAGCCCATCATTGATCTTGTTAACGCCCTGGACACGTTTATTCCAGAACCGAAGCGCGAGACCGACAAGCCGTTCCTTATGCCCGTTGAAGACATCTTCTCCATTGAGGGTCGCGGTACCGTTGTTACCGGCCGCGCGGAGAGAGGCATAATTAAGGTTAACGACGAGGTTGAGATCGTCGGTATCCGCCCGACCGTTAAGACTGTCGTTACCGGCATCGAAATGTTCAACAAACTTCTTGACGAAGCCAGGGCCGGAGACAACGTCGGCATCTTGCTGAGGGGTCTTAAGAAAGAGGACGTTGAACGCGGTCAGGTTATCTGCAAGCCGGGAGCCGTTACGCCACATACCGAATTTACTGCCGAGATTTACGTTTTGACAAAAGAAGAAGGAGGCCGCCACACCCCGATATTCCCAGGCTACAAGCCACAGTTCTACATCAGAACAACCGACGTTACCGGAGAAGTTACCCTTCCTGCCGGCAGCGAGATGATCATGCCTGGCGACACCGTTACCTTGTCCGTGAAGCTCATCGCCCCGGTTGCTCTTGAAGAAAAACAGAGGTTCGCCATCCGCGAGGGCGGCAAGACAGTTGGAGCCGGTGTTGTTACTAAGATTACCAAGTAAAGCATCTAAATTGCTCCCACTCCTTAACATAAGATAGAACGAAAGAAACAAAATATGGCCAAAGAAGAAGTACAAAACGACAAGCTTCGTCTGCGCATCAAATCTTACGACCACCGCTTGATAGATAATTCTTGCAAGCAGATCATAGACACATTGAAGCGTTTAGATGCCGTTATTGTCGGGCCGATTCCGCTCCCGACCGAATTTAAGAAGTACACTGTCAACCGTTCCACTTTCGTTCACAAGGAGTCTCGCGAACAGTTCGAAATGAGGATACATAAGCGCCTCATCGACATCCTAAATCCGCTTCCGAAGCTTATAGAATCATTGAGAGACTTGAATCTCCCCGCGGGTGTGGATATCGAGATAAAGATGGTGTAGATACGCTTAACGAATAGCGCATCCGAATAATCATAGAATTACGAATCCAGAAGCTCCTCACAAGGGGAGCTTTTGAGTTTCCCATGAGAAGTGATATTATATTTTCAGTCCCTTGGTGACCCTATGCCACAAAAGTCTCGCAAGAAAGGTGTTTCGGCCGGAGAAAAGCCGTTACCAGACGGAGGATGGAAGAAGAGCATGAAGATCATGGGATTGGAGGCGTACTCCATCAGTGACGGGGACATGCGGATCCTCATCGCCCGCGCGAGAGCTCGCGCATGCGCACGAGGGAGTCACCACTTCATCAGACCTCACTCAAGGTCACTTCTCGGAGGTCCATGCCGCTGCGAAAGACGTTGCATGTGCGGGATTTTCGAATCGCAATTCGAAGTCCAACAGCGCAAGGCGCGCAAGCGCGTGAGGCAAAAGGCTCCCCGCAAGAAGTCCGGCCGCAAAAAGGCCGCATGATCCAACCGCCCAAGGGCGGCTTTTCTTTTGTATAAAATTTAAAAATGTTACCTCTAATGCAACGACCGTTGAGATAGACAACTCTATTCCCATAGGAATCCGTAGAGATGTTTGAGATTCGATAAAATTAGTTTAGGATTAGAACATGGAAAGATTTGGAGAGATGCCAGAATCGGCTGATTTTAGGCCAGAGCCCGAAGTGAGATCGAGTTTCGTTAAAGAATCCGTTGAGAATAAAGAAAAAGATGGCAAAGAATCACCACCGGAAGGATGGATGACCATGTGGGGTCTGATAAAAAGATTTGGTTTTGGCGATAAGACGTTTAGTAAGATCGCCGGCAAATATTTGGATTCCCATCCAGAAATGACAGGGGTATTCTTATCATCAAAAGGCGTCTGGGGTAGACATTATTCTCCAGAACTTATCGAGCTGGTGAAGAAGGAACTTGAATCACGCGGCGCACCCGAAGGCTGGCTGAATATGGGACAGATTCATCTTAAATTAAGACGAAATTACGACAACTTGAGAATCACGGCCATGGATTTATTGGATAAAAATCCCGAAGAGGGGCGTTTTGCTGTCAACAAGGGTGGAAAAACCATAGAATACTTTTCGCCAGTTTTGGTGGCCAAGATTGAACAGGCGTTTGAAGAAAAGGATAAGTATGAATCACCGCCGGAAGGGTGGGTCCATAAGACTGATCTATCAAAAATTATTTTTGCAAGCCGACTTCGTCCTCGCAAGAGCAAAGATTTGACTGATGCGGTCGGATCCTTCAGAAACGAACATCCAGAATGGTTTCAAAATTTTATGGGGCTTGGAGGTTCGCTTATAGAATATTATCACCCCGATTTAGTTAAAAAAGTTAGAGACATCTTTATAGAAAGAGAGGCGAAATTCACTTCCAAATTACAGAGGTCAGCGAGATGAGCGCAAGCCCCGCTAAATGGAAGCGGAACGGTTCATGCAGCTAACGGTGGTTGACATAAAATTAGACCTCATATAGGATATATTCACTTGAGAAAATCTTCGGAAGCGGTTAAGAGCCCCTTGCGGGGCTTTTCTTGTAGTAATCGCGAACAATGCTAATAAAAGTAATAATGCGAATGAATGTACAAAGGCCAGCCGAGACATATAATCAATTCGCATTATTTGCCTAAATTCGCATTATTAGCGAACACTCTTATGAATTATATTAAGGCGAAAAAGTTGACGATGAGCCAGATATTTAAAAACGACAAAGTCGTGCCTGTTACTTATGTTCAGATTTTAGAAAAGCCCGAAGGCGCAATCCTTAAAGTGGGGGATATTCTTAAGGTTACCGGCACTTCGAAGGGCAAGGGTTTCCAGGGTGTTGTTAAGCGCCATGGTTTCGGCGGCGGACCGGCTACCCACGGCCAGAAGAACCGCCAGCGCGCTCCAGGTTCAATAGGCAACACCACCCCGCAGAGAGTTTTACCAGGTCGCCGCATGGCCGGACACATGGGTGTTGATACAGTTACTGTTAAGAATTTGGAACTTGTCGAGATTGACGAAGCTCAGACCAAAGCGGCCATTAAGGGCGCAATTCCTGGCTGGAGAGGCAGAATTATTAAAATACGCCAATAACATGAAAGCCGATCTCTACAACAAGAAAGCAGAAAAAATCGGGACAGTTGAACTGCCGAACAGGATTTTTGCCCGCAAGTGGTCGCCCCAATTGGTGCACCAGGCATTACTGGCCCAGACAGCTAATTCTCGCGAAAACGTCGCTCACAGCAAGGGCCGGGATGAGGTGAAAGGAGGCGGCAAGAAACCTTACGCGCAGAAGCACACTGGCCGGGCGAGGCATGGCTCCATCAGGTCGCCTATCTTCAGAGGAGGCGGTGTTGCTCATGGTCCGTCAAAGACGCGCGATTTTTCCGTGAAGATCAACAAGAAAATGCGCCAAGCAGCTCTTTTCAGCCTTATGTCTAGGAAGCTGAACGACGGCGATATAATGATCGTCGAATCCCTAGCTCTTGAAACGTCCAAGACCAAGGAAGTTTTTTCATTCCTGAAGGCGTTTACCGGCAAAGTCTCAGGCGTAAAAAAATCGACCTTAAGCGTTCTTATGATTCCTGCTTTAGAGAACCGTTCGATTTACAAGGCGGCGAGAAACATCCCCAAAGTTAAAAGCTTGGGGCCTAAGTCTTTAAATGTCTATGATTTATTGAAGTACAAACATGTACTTGTCGACAAAGGTGCAGTGGAAGCTATTGCAAAAACATACAATATCAACAATGAGACAGTTAAATAGTTTGATAATTAAAAAGCCGTGGGTGAGTGAAAAGTCTACCGATATGTCCGCTTTGGGGAAGTATGTTTTTCTCGTTGACATGAAAGCCAAGAGCCATCAGATCAAGGAAGCGGTTGAGTCCATATATAAAGTGCATGTCGTTAAGATCAACATTGTCCGGATAACCAACGGTGATAAGAATATGAAAAAAGCTATTGTAACCCTAAAGAAAGGTGAGACCATTGATACAATCGCCCACTAGACAAAAACAACAAATCAACTAATAACCAATGACTAATAACAAAAGCATGAAGGCCGGCAAGATTGATTCAGGTTTAGTTATCGGTTATATGTTATCAGTCATAAGTTAATTATTATGAAGAAATACGGACCATATACGGCGCAGCGCAGGCACATGACATCGGTGGATTTTTCGGTTCTCTCGAAAGTGAAGCCGATGAAGTCTGCGACCATCAAGATAAACAAGAACTCTGGCCGCAACCAGCAGGGCAGGATAACCGTGCGTCACCAGGGCGGCGGCGTGAAGCAGATGTACCGCCGTGTAGATTTCAAGCAGAACAAGGTTAATATTCCTGGTAGCGTTGAGGCTCTTGAATACGATCCTAACAGGACGTGTTTCATAATGCGAGTCGTCTATAAGGACGGCGACAGGCGTTACCATATCGCTCCGCATGGCATTAAGGTTGGCGACGACGTTATGACTTCCGAGTCAGTTCCGGTTAAGACCGGCAACCGTTTGCCTCTCAAGAACATCCACGTCGGTACTTTTGTCCACAACATCGAGCTCAGCCCTGGCCGCGGAGGCCAGATAGTGAGAAGCGCAGGCAGTCAGGCTCAGGTTTCCGCCCACGAAGCGGGTTACACGCATCTTAGATTTCCATCAAGCGAGGTTAGGAAGGTCCTTTGGGGCAACTATGCTTCGGTTGGCCAGGTTTCAAACCCCGACAATAACCTTGTGATAATCGGCAAGGCTGGGAGATCGCGCATGATGGGCATAAGACCGACCGTAAGAGGCAGCGTCATGAACCCTGTTGACCACCCGTACGGAGGAGGCGAGGGCCGTCAGCCAAGGGGTACCAAGAAACCCAAGACCATGTGGGGTAAGATTACCGGCGGCAGGAAGACCAGGAATAGAAGGAAGCTTTCTGGCAAATTTATAGTTTCAAGGCGCGTTAAAAAGAACAGAAAATAAGAGTAATCGCGAATAATACGAATATGAAAACAAATAATGCGAATGATCAAAAGTCGAACAATGCAAATAACCAATTAGCGTTATTGGCTTAAATTAGCATTATTAGCGAACACTATTATGAGCAGAAGTTCAAAAAAAGGACCATACATAGACCCTAGACTTATCAAGAAAGTTGCGGCTCTTAAGGGCGGCGCGAAGACAATGATAAAAACATGGTCTCGCGACTCGGCTATATCTCCAGAAATGGTCGGGTATACTTTTGGCGTGCACAACGGCAAGAATTTTATCGACGTATTTGTCAGCGAAGAAATGGTCGGCCACAAGCTTGGAGAATTTTCTCCAACCAGGAAGTTCATTAAGCATGGCGGCAAGATGCAGAAAGACCTTGAGGCTGCCGCAAACGCCGCTCCCGCAGCTGCACCTGTCGCCGCCCCTACTGCCAAGAAATAAGAGTAATCGCGAATAATACGAATATGAAAACAAATAATGCGAATAATCAAAAGTCGAACGATGCCGATAACCAATTAGCGTTATTCGCCTAAATTAGCATTATTAGCGAACACTGTTATGAAACAAGCAATCGCAAAAATCAAAAATCTTAAGATCGCGCCGAGGAAGGTGCGCCTGCTTTGCGATGTTTTGCGCGGCATGCCGGTTGTCGCCGCCCTGGCTCAGCTCCAAGTTACGAATCTTAGAAGCGCGGGCGTTATCGCTAAAATGATCATGTCGGCCGTAGCAAACGCTAAGAATCTTGGCATGGACCCCAAAAAGCTTTTGATAAAAACCATCACCGTGAATCAGGGGATGATGCTGAAGCGCTATCTTCCAAGGGCCAGGGGCTCTGCTTCTGAATTGCAGAAGAAGTTCTGCCACGTCATGGTGGCGCTCGAAGAATCCTCTTCGCTTAAAATGCCGTCTTATACCGTCCACGAAAAACCCAAGAAAGTCAGGGCCGAAAAGGCTGCCAAGCCCGGTGTTAAAGAAAAAGAACCGATTAAAGGCGCGCAAGAACAATCGAAAACAAAGGCAAAGAAAGGCTTCTTGAGACAAGTTTTCAATAGAAAATCTATATAAAAAAATGGCACGTAAAGTAAATCCACATCTTTTTAGGCTCGGTATAAACAAAACCTGGGATTCCCGTTGGTTCACTTCGAAGAACATGGGGGAGTGGCTTAAGCAGGACGAGGCAGTCAGGCGTATTATTATGGAAAAGATCGGCCTTGCTGGTATCGCGAGAATCGAGATCGAGCGTACCGCCGAAAAATACAAGGTGTTCATTAAGGCCAGCCGGCCGGGGCTCATAATTGGCCGTGGCGGCAAAGGTATTGAGGATCTTACCAAGATCCTTGAGAAGGCCGTTGGCGCCAAAGTGGCTCTAAGTTTGAACGTCGAGGAGCTTAAAAGGACCGAGATTGCAGCCGCTGTTGTTGCCCAGAATATCGCTTGGGATATCGAGAAGAGAATGAAATTCAGGAGGATCATGAAGAAACAACTCGAATTCATGATGCAGAACCGAGATGTAAAAG
>MHIY01000007.1:6003-9529 GCA_001817755.1 Candidatus Colwellbacteria bacterium RIFCSPLOWO2_01_FULL_48_10 | reverse complement strand
TTATGGAACTGCCGCGGCGGTTGCTTCATACGGAACGATTGGCGTAAAGGTCTGGATCTATAAGGGCGAGACTTTCAATAAATAAAACCATGCTTCTTCCAAAGAAAGTAAAACACAGAAAATGGCACAAAGGCCGTTCGAAAGACCGCATGGTGGAGACGCGCGGTACCTCCGTCGCCTACGGCAGTTACGGACTCCAGGCCACCGAACCTTTCTGGATAACTTCGAGGCAGATCGAAGCCGGTCGCAGGACCATAACTAACTTCGTGAAGCGCGGCGGCAAGGTATGGATCCGGGTCTTCCCAGACAAGCCAGTTACCGTAAAACCGCCGGGCGTTACCATGGGTGGCGGCAAGGGCGCTGTTACTCACTATGTTTTCCCAGTCAGACCGGGTAGGATAATTTTCGAGATGGATGGAATTTCGGAAGAAATTGCGAAGAAAGCGCTCGTAATGGCTGGCCATAAATTGCCGTTCACAACCAAATTTGTTAAAAAGGTCTAAGAGTAATCACGAATAATGCGAATCATGACAAATAACGCGAATAAAAATCAAATGGATCGAATCCGGAAATTAGCATTATTTGCCTAAATTCGTATTATTAGCGAACACTATTATGAATAAAACTGATATAACAAAACTTAAAGGAATGGCTGAAGTGGAGTTGATGAAAGGTGTCACGGAGGCCAAGGAGGAGCTTAGGGCCATGAAATTTAATCTCGCTGCCGGTAAAGTTAAGAGCGCTTCCGCTATACGTGAATTGAGAAAGAAGATCGCGAGAATGCTCACATTCTTAAAATTAAACAAACATGACAACCAATAACGCCTTGCAAAAAAGGAGATTCGAGGGGATCGTGGTTTCGGACAAGATGACGAAGACAGTTGTCGTGGCGGTTACCGATACCAAGGTGCACCCAAAATATCAGAAACGCTACAAATCTACCAATAGATTTAAGGCCCATTCCGAGAATAACGAATACAAGATTGGAGACCGCGTGATTATTGAGGAAACAAGACCTCTGTCGAAGGAAAAAACATGGATCGTGGTGTCAAAGATATAACCCCAAAACATGATACAGGAAAGAGCCATATTGAAGGTCGCAGATAACTCAGGAGCAAAAACTGTCCGATGTTTCAGGGTGCTTGGCGGAAGCCGCCGCAGATACGCCCGGTTGGGAGACGTGATCGTTGCTTCAGTCCAAGTTGCTGAACCTAGGGGCGCTGTTAAGAAAAAAGATGTTGTGAAGGCAGTTGTAGTCCGGACCAGGAATCCAATTAGGAGGCCCGATGGCAGCTACGTCAGGTTCGACGACAATGCCGTAGTTTTGATCGACAACCAGGAAAACAAGGAACCGAAGGCCACCAGGGTATTTGGCCCAATGCCCAGAGAATTGAAAGCTAAAGGCTTCGGCTCGATAATATCGCTGGCCGAAGAAATAGTGTAGATACGCTTAACGAATGGCGCATACGAATATAAATACTAAAATGAAAATAAAAAAGGGAGACAAAGTTCAGGTGATCAAGGGCAAGGACCGCGGCAAATCGGCTAAGGTTATGCGCGTTTTTACTGATGAAGGAAAGGTTCTCGTTGAAGGCCTGCATCTTTTTAAAAAATCCGCCCGGCCCAAGAAACAAGGCGAGAAGGGACAGATGATATCGGTTGCCCAGCCTATGATGGCTGAAAACGTGCAAATCGTATGTCCGTCTTGCGGAAAGCCGACCAGAATTGGTATAACTGTCCAGGCCGATAAGAGTAAATCAAGATATTGTAAAAAATGCAAAGCCACCGTTTAACCAAAATCGTAGTCTCGTCCGGAGTCGGAAAGCTAAGGAGCAACGTCAAGTTCGACGAATCTATTCTACCTAAGATAGTTGCTGATTTTTCGACGATTGTGGGCCAAAAACCTGCTCCGCGCGGAGCCAAGAAATCAATCGCTACTTTTAAGACCAGGACCGGTGACGTAGTCGGCCTCGTGGCCACTCTTCGAGGCAAGAGGATGAATGATTTTTTATCCAGACTTGTTAATGTTGCTCTGCCTCGCGTTCGCGATTTCCGTGGCATCGACCCGAAGAACTTCGACTCACGCGGCAATCTTTCGATCGGCATAAAGGAACATACGATCTTCCCGGAAATAAATCCAGAAAAAACCCCGACCACTTTTGGCCTGCAGGTTACTTTCACGACCGATACTAAGACCAAAGAAGAAGGAATAGCGCTTTGTCGAAAGCTGGGTATCCCGCTTAAAAAAGCCTAATCGGTGTTTACTTTTCAGTCCATTTAACCTAAATTAAAGTCCATGGCCAAAAAATCAGTAGTCGCCCGATCGCAAAAAAAACCGAAATTCAGCACGCGGATCGTCAGGCGCTGTTTCCGCTGCGGCCGTCGCCGGGCATATATGAGAGATTTCGACATATGTAGAATCTGTTTCAGGGAAATGGCTACTCTGGGCCGAATACCGGGAGTCAGAAAGGCTAGTTGGTAGCATCTATATCAAAAATAAAAAATCAAAGTTCAAAATGACAATGCAAAATCCAAAAATGAGTCGAATGCCAAAGAATCTAAATATCTCTAAGGCTTTGAATTTTAGATCTGTAATTTTGATTTAATTATTATGTATCTCAATACACTCACAAAAATAAATAACGCCCTGCGCCGCGGCCATGAGAGAGTCAAGGTTCCTTACTCGGGACTTGATTTCTCCGTCGTTGAATCGCTCGCAAAGTACGGTTACGTGGACTCTGTTTCGAAGAAAGGCAAGGGCGCAAAAAGGATCATCGAAATAAAACTGAAATATAAAGACGGCGAGCCGGCAATACTAGGCTTGAAATTTTTTAGCCGTTCCTCGAGACGTGTGTATGTCGGTTACCGTGATATGAAAAAATCTCGCGATGGATACGGCTACTACTTTTTCTCAACCCCGAAGGGGATAATGACCAATATTGAAGCTAGGAAGAGCAAGGTCGGCGGAGAAATGCTTTTTGAGATTTGGTAGATACGCTTAACGAATGGCGCATACGAATAAATATAATTACTAAAATGAGCAAGATAGGTAAGAAACCAATAGCGATACCACAGGGCGTTACAGTTGTTCAGAAGGACGATGCTTTTGAGGTGAAAGGTAAAAATGCGACCCTTTCGGTTCCGATTTTGTCGGGTGTTTCGTTTGAGATAAAGGATGGCGCTATTACTTTTACGGCCAAAAATAAACTAAAGCAGACCATCAGCAACTGGGGTACCATCAATGCTCACTTAAAGAACGCGATTGCCGGAGTCTTGGCTGATTTTTCCAAGGAGCTTGCGGTAGTGGGAATAGGCTTTAAGGCTGCCGTTGAGGGCAAGACTCTTGTTTTGAACGTC
Source organism: Candidatus Colwellbacteria bacterium RIFCSPLOWO2_01_FULL_48_10 (assembly GCA_001817755.1). GTDB lineage: Bacteria > Patescibacteriota > Minisyncoccia > UBA6257 > Colwellbacteraceae > 2-01-FULL-48-10. The sequence continues at coordinate 6,172 of MHIY01000007.1, read as the reverse complement.
GGTTTCAGCCACCAGGTCAGGTTTCCAATACCGGAAGGAATCAAGGTAACCGTCGAGAAGAACGTCATTACTGTTTCTGGTGCAAACAGATGGCTTGTCGGCGAAACCGCTGCTAACATCAGGGCGGTCAGGAAACCTGAACCGTATCAGGGCAAGGGCATAAGGTATA
>MHIY01000007.1:0-5957 GCA_001817755.1 Candidatus Colwellbacteria bacterium RIFCSPLOWO2_01_FULL_48_10 | reverse complement strand
GAGGTTGTCAGGAAGAAGGCTGGCAAGAAAGCTGCCGCCAAAGCCGGACCAGCCGCAAAATAAAAGTAATCACGAATAATGCGAATGAATACACAAACCACAAAGAAGCCGAACAATGCGAATAGCCAATTAGCATTATTGGCGTAAATTCGTATTATTAGCGAACACTATTATGAACAAGAAACATAACGAGATAAAGCGCAGACGAGCCATAAGGAACAGGGCCAAGATAACCGGCATTGCTTCTTCGCCGCGCCTTTCTGTTTTCAGAAGCAACACCGGTCTTTATGCTCAATTGATAGACGACGAATCCGGCAAAACGGTAGTGAGTTTTTCGACCCGTAAGCTCGCGATCGCGAAAGGCGAGAAGGTGAATAAAACCAAACAGGCCGAGATGCTCGGCAAGCAGATCGCCGAAATGGCTAAGAAAGCTGGCATAACAAAAGCCATCATGGACCGCGGTTCATATCGTTATCATGGACGCGTTAAAGCTCTGGCGGACGGAGCAAGGGCCGGCGGACTTAAAATCTAGAGTAATCACGAATGATGCTAATCAAATAATGCGAATGAATACACAAACCACAAAGAAGTCGAACAATGCAAATAACCAATTAGCGTTATTGGCTTAAATTAGTATTATTAGCGAACACTATTATGAGAACACCGCATTTACAGAAAGTCGAGGAATATAAGGATCAGGTCCTTGAGATTAACCGGGTTACCCGTGTTACCAAGGGCGGCAAACGCATGCGTTTCAGGACCACTGTTGTGATTGGTAACATGAAAGGCAGGGTTGGAGTTGGCGTTGCAAAGGGCATCGATGTGGTGGAATCCATCGCCAAAGCCAAGAGCCAAGCCAAGAAGAACCTTATTGAGGTTAAGATGAAGAATAAATCCATCCCGCACATTGTCGAGGCTAAATACTCGGCGGCCAGAATAATCATAAAGCCTGCTGTCGCCGGTCACGGACTTATGGCGGGAGGTTCGGCCCGTGTTGTGCTCAATATGGCTGGAATTAATGACGTTACCGCTAAATATATTAGCCGTACTACTAACAAGCTTGCGAACGCCATGGTTGCAATCGAAGCCCTTAAGAAGCTCAAAAGTGCAAAAAATTTCCTGCCTACTGGTAGGCAGGAAGCATCAAGTACTAAAGCTCAAAACGACAACGCAAAACCAAAAGATTCTAATATTTAATCTTACTATTTCAAATTAATTACCATGCAATTACACGAATTACAGCCAGTTTATCCTAACCGTTCCAGGATCAGAATAGGACGCGGCGGCAAGAGGGGCAATACGTCAGGTAGAGGTCAAAAAGGCCAAAAGTCCCGCGCTGGCCGCCGCATTAGACCTGCCCAGAGAGATCTTATCCAGCGCATGCCTAAGTTGCGTGGAGTAAAGAACAAACCCAAAGGCCGCGGCAAGAGCAAGAAGGTCTTGAAGGTCAAGCAGAACAATCCCGTAAACTCGCCACGATATGCTAAGTAAATTCCTGCAGATTTTCAGGGTCAAGGAAATAAGGAACAGGCTTCTTACGATCGCCGGGTTGTTGATAGTTTTCAGGTTTCTGGCCGCGATTCCTGTGCCGGGCGTAAACGAAGCAAGCCTCAAAGGTTTCTTTGAGGGCAATCAGCTTTTAGGGTTCTTGAACATTTTCTCCGGTGGAGCGCTTTCAAATCTTTCGATAGCCATGCTTGGCCTTGGCCCATACATCACCTCTACCATTATCATGCAACTTCTGACGATGATTTTCCCGCACCTCAAGGCCATGTATTATGAGGAGGGCGCTCAGGGTAGGGCCAAATTCAATCGCTTTTCACGGTTTTTGACCGTTCCTCTTTCCGCATTCCAAGGATTCGGTTTTCTTAAGCTTCTCTCTTCGCAGAATCTTATCCATATCAGCGGCCCGTTGGATATGGCCATAAACGTCCTTACTATAACTGCTGGTTCCATGATCTTAGTTTGGCTGGGCGAGATAATAACAGAGCAGAAGCTTGGCAACGGCGTTTCGCTTTTGATCTTTGCGGGTATTGTGAGCGGTCTGCCGTCGATTCTCAGGAATGCCTATGTTTCTTATTCGGCTGACAAGATTCCGACCTATCTCGCATTCACCATTCTTGCTCTTATTGTCATAGCGGGCATAGTGCTTGTTAACGAAGGAGAAAGAAAGGTGCCTATTTCATACGCTAAACGAGTCCGCGGCAACCGTGTTTACGGCGGGGCGTCCAGCTATCTTCCGCTGAGAGTGAACCAAGCCGGCGTTATACCAATAATTTTTGCCATCTCGATCCTTCTTTTCCCTCAGTTTTTCGGGCAGATAGTGTCGGCATTTTCGGAAACCTGGGGCGCGGCGGTGAGCACATGGGTAACAAGGGTTTTTAATAACCAGCTTATCTACGGAACGATCTACTTTGTCCTCGTTTTCGCGTTCACGTATTTCTATATATCCGTAACCTTTGATCCTAACGAAATTTCCAAGAATCTCCAGAGGAGCGGCGGTTTTGTTCCAGGTATCAGGCCGGGCGAGCCTACGTCCGCTTTCCTAAAGAGCATTATTTCACGGATAACAGTGTTTGGCGCATCTTTCCTGGGTCTTATAGCTGTTTTGCCAATAGTTGTGCAGGTCTTAACCAAGACGCCCGCCCTTACGATCGGCGGAACCGCACTCCTGATTGTTGTCTCCGTCGTTTTGGAAACGGCGAAGCAGATCGATTCCCAACTTACCGTCCGCGAATACGAGAGCTTCCAATAGCCGGGTTTGGCGCCATCGAGCGCGAATCTGGATTTTAAATGAGTTTTTATACTCAATCTGTTGACAGGTTTTTTATGATTGTAGTACGCTGAGAATTGGCAGAATGATGAAAGTTGGAGGTCTGCTTCCAGCTCTTTGACAAGCTATTTACGAGGTCAATGTTATGACAAGCGATGTAATGCCATACACACCTGAAGACATTACCCGCCAAATCGGAGGTTTGCCGGTCCTTAGGAAGGTCTGGGATCTCGGTGGCTGGGAGCATGATGGACTCTACTCGGCTCTTTTCCTCTTTTTCTTTTATTTCGGGTCCGTAATCATCGCGATGTTTACGGAATCCATCGGACGGAACTCAACAATACCGTGGCCAGGAAGGCGCAATCACCACTGGACTTTTCTTACGGGAAGTATCGCATGGCCGTTCTATGCATTGATGGCGTTTGGGCGCACCTATGGAGTTGAAGGCCTGAACCGGCACTGGTTTACGGAAACCTGGTTCCATGCGCTTCTGCTTCCTATGAGTTTCGCCGTCTCATTCGGCGTTTCCAATCTTGGGAGGCGGTACACGCAGAAACAGCTTCGTTCGCCCTCGAAGCTGGTACACACGATTACGTTTGCTTTCGTCATGTACTGGCTTGGGAGCATCAGCATTCCGGCCCTATATGTGATCTTTTCCGAAAAAGATTGGATCGGGCTGATCTATCTTGCGATGCCCGCGGTGGCGTTCTTGGTTTCTGTCCTTTTCGACATGAAAATGGACCATTGGAACGTTCACCCTGAAGGTTTCTGGAAGCGCTGGAATTGGCGCGTAAGGCCGAGATTCAAGGTTCGAGAGATCAAAAGTTGGCCGAATACGCGAGCCATGCCGCGCCGCCCCTAAACTGGATAAATCAACTCGCCCGAACAAGTCATTCCGCAAGGATTAATTTGTTCGGGTTTTTCTTTTTGGTCATACTAGATACTAAATACGAGATGCTTTATACTAATCCGATATGAATAAAGCAATAATAATGTATGCGCCACCGGGGGCGGGGAAAGGCACTCAAGCCAAACTCTTGGTCGAGAAGTTTCATCTGGTTCATTTTGACACCGGAGCTTACATCGAGAATTTGGTGCATGACCCGGTAAAGCTAAAGTCTAAGACAGTCCAGAGAGAGAGGAGAATATACGATACCGGAACGTTGAACACCCCTTCGTGGGTATTAAAGATCGTCAAACAGCATACCAAAGAGATCCACGATGCTGGATTGGGGGTGGTTTTTTCTGGTTCCCCGCGCACTATGTTCGAGGCTTTTGGCGATGCCAAGACGGAAGGCTTCATATCATTCTTGACGCGAGCTTACGGCAAAGAAAACATAATTTTTATCCAACTGATTGTCGATGCATCAAAATCAGTCCTTAGAAATAATCGGAGGTTGGTGTGTTCCATGTGCCGGAGCTCGGTCTTGGGCATCTACCATCATCTTAAGATCTGTCCCTCCTGCGGAGGCAAACTGGTCAAGAGGACTCTCGATAACCCGGAGAAACATAAGATGCGCATTGAGCAATATATCCAGAGAACAAAACCCATACTCCAAGAACTGCGTCGGCACGGTTATCGCATTGTTTCCATAGACGGCACCCCGATGCCTTATGCCGTTTTCAGAAATATAGTCAAGAAAATATCAAGGTGAAGACTTATCAGAAAGCGTTGGAACAGATAGGGAAGATAAGGCATTCTGGCAAAATACTCTCCAAGACTATGAAGATGCTAAAGGCCGCTGCCTTGCCTGGGGTTTCTCTTCTTGAGCTAGATCGTTTAGCCTATAAATTAATCAAAGAAGCCGGTGCGAAGCCGGCCTTCTTGGGCTATCGTCCTTATGGTGCGAAAATGGCCTATCCGGCCACGATATGCGCCTCGGTCAATAACGTTATTGTTCACGGAGTCCCCTCGAAATACTTCCTTGAAGACGGCGATATTTTAAAAATAGACCTGGGAGTGAATTGGCGCGGGGGCATAAGCGACTCTGCCGTGACAGTGCCCATCGGCCGCATTTCCACGAAAGAGGAAGAACTGATCAAGGCCACTGAAATGGCCTTATTCGAAGGCATAAAAGCAGCCTGCGCCGGCAATACATTGGGCGATATAGGGAATGCGATAGAGAAAACTATAAATAAGAAAGGGTTTAGTATAGTCGATGGCCTCACCGGCCACGGCGTCGGTAACGAATTGCACGAAGACCCAGTTGTTTATAATACCGGCAAACCAAAGATGGGGATGGTTCTGGAAGCAGGAATGATCCTGGCCCTCGAGCCGATGACGAGCCTGGGAACCTCGAGTATAGTCCAGCTCGCAGACGACAGCTATGCAACCGCAGACGGCAGCATTTCGGCTCACTTCGAGCATACGATCCTCATCAGAGAAGGAGAAGCGGAAATACTTACTGAATAGCGACGTAGCTCGTTAGCACAGAAGCTCGTTAGCATAGCTCATGAGCTTCTTAGTAAAGGTATCCCTGGGGCAAGCCCCAGGGCATTGGTGGTATTGTCCGCCAGTGGCGGACAATACTAGAGCGCGGCAAGCCGCGCGACATTTACCTTTCTCCGCCGTCGCTTGGCCGGAATATCCCTGGCTCACGCCGGGATATTCCGCTCTCTCGCTAGTCGTAGTAAATCTTGGGTTGCTAAACTCTGAGTTCCGCTTTGCGGAACGAGGAGCTAAACCCAGCTCAGCTTGGCTATCGAGCTATGTCGCTATCCCTAGAATATCTTGATATTCGCCCCCAGGTCGTTTAGTTTCTTATGTATGTCTTCATAACCCCGGTTGATGACATAAACGTTCCTGAGAATTGACGTGCCTTTGGCGGCGAGCATGGCGATTAGGATTATGGCCGCCGGACGGAGCGCAGGCGGGCAGACAATCTCAGCCGCCCGAAATTCGGTCGGCCCAGTAATCTGGACACGATGAGTATCGATAAGGTTCACGTTTGCGCCAAGCTTGGACAATTCTGCGTAGTGTATGGCCCTGTTCTCATAGACCCAGTCGTGGATGAGGGTTTGGCCTTTTGCTATTGCGGCTATCGGGACGAAAAAGGGCAGATTGTCGATGTTCAGGCCGGGGTAGGGAAGAGGATGTATCTTTTCTTCGAGCGCTGAGAGTGTCGAGAACATAGTTTTAATATCAACCAGGTTGGTTATCCCGTTGGCCGATTTATATCTCTTT
>MHIY01000006.1 GCA_001817755.1 Candidatus Colwellbacteria bacterium RIFCSPLOWO2_01_FULL_48_10 | reverse complement strand
TACCGCACCCCATTAGAAACCCTGAGTGGTGCACTTGAAGGTTGAATGTGCCAGTGTTGAGTTTGACAATCTAGATTAGATATGTTACCCTATGGGAGGTAGATTAAATGCAAAGACAAACATCTATCTGGATCGGTCTGGCGATTCTCGGAGCCGGTATCGTCGGAGGAGTGACAGCGCTTTTGCTTCAACAGGCAGGGAACCATGATCTATGGACAAAGATTCTCTTCGTCACAAGTATTGCGATGTTACCAGTAAGCAAGATCTTCCTCTTCGACTTGCTACCGCACCATCGAGATGATCAGCCTGACGCATTTGATGCATAACCAGTTCCTTCTTAGCCCCTCGGTGTCACAACACCAACCCGCAGGATATCGCCACCATCACACACCGGCGAAAACACTGCGGGTTATTCATTGCTGGCATAAGATACAAAAACAACGGCCCGTTTCTACTCGCATCAAAACCTAGATATAAGTTAGAAGAACCTAAAAACCATAAATTAATTATCTCAACGACCGTTGAGATAATTAACCTAAATCAGTTCCCTCAGCGACCCACTCTTGGTAATCTCGAGAATATCGACATAATCTAATAGTTTAAGCTTGCGCATATCTTCCACGAATGCTTGCGGTAAGGATTGCTTACCCACAAAAACACTCTTCTGGACTGGCTTGAATTCTAATTCTATAAGTTTACGGCGCAACCAATCTCTCTTGCCTCTTTCCTTCTCCAAAATATCAAACATAAATATTTTCATATTCTTATTGTCACCCTTATCGAACTCGTAAACAGTATTCGGCAACCCTTCTTTTAACCCGCTGAGTTTTTTCCGACCCAATATTGTTATCTTGAGCCTACCGGCCTTATTCTCGATAAGTCTATCTCTCTTAAGATTACTCAGCAAAACCTTAAATGAACGTTTTTTTCTTTTCACGGCCCCTGGGTCCTGAGAAATCAACGAGTCAAAATTCCCACGTATCGCTTCTGCGTCTCTCATTAACTTCCCGTAGGAGGCGCTATAACCTGATGTCATAATTGCCGCGAACATGGATACGGAATCAAGAGCAACCTCTGAGGCCATCTCCAAGACTTTCCGCATCAATTCTCCCCTCTTAGCTCTATCCAACATTAATCTACAATGATTCTTTCTATCATTATAATGTACTATCTGTTAATTATCTACACGACCGTGTAAATAATTAACTAGGCATGATTTGAGTTTGTGTATTTATTATGTGTAAGCCGAGACGCTATATAAAAATATAAACGCTTGTTTGGTCTTAATTATCAGCTAACTGATGGCTATCGGGAAAAACTATTCCAGCATCTCAATAAGCCTATTCTCGTTTATAATCTCCACCCCCAATTTCTTCGCCTTCACGAGCTTCGAGCCGGCTTCTTCTCCGGCCAGAAGATAATCTGTCTTCTTGCTTACCGATTCCGACACCTCCCCGCCTTCGGCTTTTATCTTTTCCTTGGCTTCCTCGCGGGACAAGTTCGGAAGCGTTCCCGTAATCACGAACTTCTTACCGGAGAGTTTTCCACTCGGAACCTTGACCTCGGGGACCTCGACCGAAACAAACTTCCCGAGTTTTTCCGCAAGCCTTAGATTCGCCGCGGCTTTGAACCAAGCATGGATGCTCTCGGCAACTTTCGGCCCGACATCCGATATTTCTTGAAGATCTTCGACAGACATGTTTTTAAGAACGCCTATGGTTTGAGACACCTTTCTCTCACCCGGGCCGATCCTTGCGGAAACGGCGCGCGCGAGAAGCGCCGAGGTTTCTTCGCCAATATGCAGAATGCCCAAAGAATAGATGAACCTGGCTAGCGGTATCTTTTTCTTGGACTGGATCTCGGAAACGATGTTCTTCGCCGAAGTCTCGCCGAATCTTTCAAGAGACGCGATATCGCCCTCTTTGAGCGAGAAAATATCGGCCGCATCGGTTATCAACCCTTCATCCAAAAAACGGTCGATTATCTTGACCCCCAATCCCCTCATATCATACGCTCCCCGCGAAACAAAGTGATACAGATTTTCGCGGATACGGGCTCCGCAATTTTGGTTGGAACAGCGGTAGGCCACGCCGTCTTTTACAACTTTAGAGCCGTCCGCCGGGCATTTTCCCGGCATTTTGAATTCTTTTTCCTTCCCGGTTCGCAGTTCCGGCAAAACCGCTCTGATCTGCGGTATCACGTCGCCCGCCCGGCTAACGATGGCCGTGTCTCCAATTTTGAGGCCTAGTCTCTGTATCTCGTCATAGTTATGGAGCGTGGCGTTGGTTATGGTTATTCCACCGACCAAGACCGGCTCGAGCTCGGCGACAGGCGTAAGCGCTCCAGTGCGCCCCACCTGTACTTTGATGCCTCTCACTATCGTTGTGGCTTCCTTCGGTGAAAACTTAAAAGCGCAGGCCGCGCGCGGAGCCTTGCCGATCACGCCAGCCCGGACGAAAACCGCCTCGTCGTTTACGATCACAACCAGGCCATCAATCTCGTAATCCAGTTTCTCGCGGTGAGAATTCCAATAGTTCCTGATATCCAAAACTCCGGCCAAAGACTTGCAGGGTTTGTTGTTTGGGTTGGTCTTAAATCCAAGACTGTGCAGAAAGGCGTGCTTCTCCTCGTGAGTTTTAAAATTAAACGATGGACTTTCGGAAAGCACTATATCATAGGCAAACGAGTCCAACTTACGAGCGGCCGTGACCTTCGGATCGAGCTGGCGGATCGAGCCCGCGGCGATGTTTCTGGGATTCGCATAAACCTTCTCGCCAAGCTTGGTCTGCTCGCGGTTGATGCGGGAAAACTCTTTTCTGGAAATAAAAACCTCCCCGCGGATAACCAATTTCTTTGGAATTTGGAGCTTAGGATTTGAGATTTGTAACTTTAGGGGTATGGCCTCTACGGTCCTTATGTTCAGGGTAACGTCTTCACCGACAAGCCCGTTGCCACGAGTCGAAGCCTGCGTGAGCAGGCCGTTTTCGTACACAAGCTCGATTGCCAGTCCGTCAATCTTCAACTCGCAATAAAACTCTGTCCTATCCAGCTTTGTTTTAAGGTGATTCTCCAAACGTTCCAGCCAATCAGCGAGGTCGCTTTCCGAAAAAACATCGTTAAGAGACAGCATCGGCTCGGCGTGCGGAACTTTCTTGAACTGTGCGAGCGGTTCTCCGGCCACCCTTTGCGTGGGCGAATCCGGCGTTATGAGTTCCGGATGGCGCATCTCCAGATCGAAAAGCTCTTTCTTAAGCGAATCCAGCGCCTCATCTGAAATAAGCGGCTTATCAAGAACATGATAGCTGTAGCGATAGCGATTTATCTCCGCGCGGAGCTTTTCGATGCGCTCTTTTGCCTCGCCTTTGATCATGTCTATTGGTCAAGTATTTTTTCGAAGGCGCGGGCGGTTTTCCTCGATTGGCCAACAGAACGGGCGACTGATCCAGTCATGAATTCGACACGATAGGTAGCGCCATTGCTAAGAACAATCGGCGCAGAAACGCTACCGCAAACTTTAGCCGTATCTTTATACGTCCGGTATGAGGCGCATTCTATCCCTGCGTCAGCTGCGAAAATTGCCTGAGCAGAACTGACCACATCGCCCGAATAGCGCAGCTCATATACCATCAACAATCCCACAAGTGATGTCGCGCCGAGAATGGCCGTAGAAAGAAGGATCACTGTCAACAGCATGGCTTGACCTGATTTAGATTGTAACTCGATAGCTCGATAGCTCGATAGCTCTTTAGTGGGATTCATGAGATGAATTATATCCTGTCTTGTTTGAATTATCCTGTTAGCGAATTACTAACGAGCTTCTGGTCTATCGAGCTATGCTAGCCTCCTATTTCCCTTGCCGCAACCGTTGTCTGCAAATTGATCTCTGTGTCTTTGATGCCGATGACCCCAAGACTTATGGTTATTCTGGGCGGCAACAGATCGGGCTCGCCGATGCCGGAATAAGCGAACTTAAGCCGCGAAATTTTAACCTTGTCGGCCGTGAGTTTGGTGTAAACACACGATGTGATGGGCCCGATGCACCGACCGATTGAGTTGTCTGGAAGTAAAGTATAACTCACTTTTTCATTGCGGGCATTGGTAAAAGCCAAGGTCGAAGCTGTAGAATTGTTGAAATCACGGGCGGTCCTTATTTCTCTTGCGATCCGCTCAAGCGTCTGGGTCACGTTTGACGTAACCGAAGTCGAAGTTACTACGTTTCTCTGACTTCTTACTCCCTGTATAAAAGTTCCCGAGGCTAGCGAGATAACGACCAGAAAAAGCGACATGCCGACAATAAGCTCGCCCATGGTAAAGCCTTCCCGCAATTTGAAATTTGAAATTTGAAATTTGAAATTTTCCATATTATTCGTATGCGCTATTTGTTAAGCGTATCTATCGCCAGTCGAAAAATCTGTCTTCGAGAACAATGCTGAATGGAATGCCGCCGCGGTCAAGCCAGCTCACGGTTGAAGTAACCTTGAGTTCGCTAGGTGAACCAGGGGGTATGCCGATTATCGCCATCTGCCGTTTGAAAACAGTGTTCGTGCCATTCGAATATCCATAAAACCCGGTACTCGGATCGAATTTGAGCGGATTAGTCTGAGATGAGCCAAGCACAAGGCTATTGAACTGAACGCTGCATCCGTTACCGCATCCGGTCATTCCTAAGTTCCAGGCGACGCCTAGCAAAGCATTTTTATCCAAGATACTCTTTACGACCTCAATGCCCTCGGCAGCAAGATTAATGGCGATCTCCTGGTTAGTCGAAACACGACTTGCGCCTATCGAGTTAGAAAGCACAGTAAAAATCCCCAGCATCCCGACTGTCATAATGCTCAAAGCGATAACCGCCTCCAAAAGCACTTGCCCTGAACGGTTTGTTACGAGCTGGGCCAAGGGAAGCCGAAGATATTGCCCGCCTCGCGTGTTTTTCAAAAAATCGTTCATTTTGCCGTTATTTGGGCGAATTCGTTGACTCTAACCTCAAATCGGATCGATGTTCCGCGAACTTGCACTACGACTGACCCGGACTTCAGAAAATCGTCATCGTTTATGACGACCTTGGAATCAGGCGGCAGAAAAACAACGTTTTCAATATCCGGCGAAGATATGTCCGTCGAGGTTATAAGCTCCAAGGCCCGAGTGTCAATGTTGAAACGGTCTATGGACCCGGCAAGCTCCTCTCCTTGATTATAGAGGTTATCGGCGGCGGCACAGCTGCCAGAGTCCGGTGCCAGGTCCTGAAAAACGATCAATTCCCCAGTAACCCTGTTCACATTTACGCCATAGGCACAAATTATCTTTCCGGCCGGCGACGTAAGCTGGAAATTCTGGCTCAATGACTTCGCGCGGGTAAAAAACGCAACCATCTGCGATTGCATCCGCAGAAGAAGCAGCTGCCTTGATGTGTCGCCGCTGTAAACCACCGCAATGGAGCCGATAACGACCATGATCCCCACTGCCACCACCATTTCGATGAAAGTATATCCGTGGGATAGCTCTTCAGCTCGATAGCTCTTTAGCTCTTTAGTCAGATCCATTTTATTCATTATATCCTTTATTCTTACTAAACGCCCCGCTCGCCGGGGCGCTAACGAGCTTCTGCTCTATAGAGCTATCTAGAAAAGCCAGTTGAAAAACCGGAAATAACCATTCACTAGATCATACCCGAAAAAAACTGTTGTGATAATACCAAGAGCTATGAAAGGTCCGAAAGGCAAGCTATCCTTCATGCTCTTTTTACGTCTGATAGCTATTAGGAATAGCCCGAAAATCGCGCCAGTGATGAAAGCTATCATAGTGGCCACGACCATATCCGGGAACCCCAAAAGCAGTCCGGCAGCAAAGGCGAACTTAACATCGCCGAAGCCCATGGCGCGACCTCGGCTTAAATAATAAATAGCGCCGAAGAACACCCCGCCGAATGCGGCGCCGAAAATAAAATTGAGCCACAAATTGTCGATCGGCCAGAGCAGCATTCCCGAAGGCCCCAAAAAAGAGCCCGTAACCGCAGCATGCGCTCCGAACGGCGAATTATATAATCCTTCCTTGATAGCCCCGAAGCCTCCTTCCACGAACAGCGCAAAAAGATTGGCCGCCGCTAGGACCGCTATGAAAACATTAAGCTCGTCCGGTATTATCCTTAGGCGAAAATCAATCACCGATATCAGGATGAGCGCAAGGATAGCTAGGAGCCAAATCGAGAGCCGCGGATAAGGAATCTCCGCCATGCGTCCGACTGGAACAAGAAAATACGCAGCGAGAACAAACATGGCCCCCGAAAGAATTTCTACGAGAGGATATTGGAACGAAAGCTTTGCGCCACAGGACCGACATCGACCAAACTGAATAAGAAAACTTAGAATAGGAATAAGCTCATACCAGGAGAGTCTTTTATTGCAATGCATGCAGTGTGACCGGCCATGAACATTCTTCATTACATGACGGTCTGGATCATAGCGAAATACCACAACATTAAGGAAACTGCCCAAGGCAGTTCCGAGAATAAACAGCACCGAGTAACCGAAGATCGACATCAAAGCTATGCGATTAGGAACCTATGCAATAGCCGTAAGCAGGGGCAGTGTCGCTGCAATCAGCGCCAGTGGTCATGGTAAACCCCGTGGTACTATCAATCTCATTGGAATCGCCCAAAATCTTGTTTTCGGTTTCAAGCTTGGCTCCGATGATATAGGTAAGATTGTTACCGGTCGTAACGCCGTAAAAATAGTTACGGGTCGATATCGGATCGTTGGGCACCTTAGCCCCTAAACCAGCCAGCGACGCGCTTAGTTCGCTCCAGTTCGCAAGCGAACCGATCGCGCAGGCGGATGTTCCCGGGTAAATGCCGCATTTTGTGAAATAAAACTCCAAATAGTTCTGGACATTCTTCAAGTCTCCTATTCTTCTGGTATCCCTGGCTCTCGCAGTAAAACCACCGATGCCGGTAAGCGTGAGGCCGGACAAGATGGATATGATGGCCACCACGACCAACATTTCTATGAGAGTAAAGCCCTTCAACGCGCTCTGCTTATTCAGAGCACGCCCTTTCGAGTTGATATTCATATTTCGCATCATTGTACCAAATCTAGATGGTCTGAGCTAGATTAAAAATGGGGATAAGTATTGAGGCAAACAGCGTTCCCACAGCCAAACCTATGAATATCATCAATATCGGCTGAATAAGCTCGACCAGATTGCCGACAACGCCATCTACCTCGCGATTGTAGAAGCCTGAAACTCTGGAAAGCATGTCTTCAAGGCGTCCGGTTGATTCACCGATGGCTGTCATCTGCACAAGAAGTGGCGGAAAATAGTTTTCGTTCTTCGACAGGGTATTCGAAAGGAGTTCTCCGCGCCTGATATCTTCAGCCGCCTCATGGAGCAGATCGCGATAAATAATGCTGCCAATAGTGTAGCCCGTTACCTCCATCGCCTGCGGAATAGAAATGCCGCCCTTCACCAGTATGCTCACGGATTCAGCGAATCGCGCAACGTAAACATTCTTGAATAGATTGCCCAAAACAGGAGCGCGCAGCACTATCTCGTCAAAAGTATTCTTGCCCTCCGGGGTTTTCAAATAATCCACGATCAAGATGAAAAGGGCTGCAAGCGCCAACACAACCATCCACCACCACTCGGCCAAAAATTTGCCGCCCATTATTAATATCTTGGTGAGCGTTGGTAACGCTACTCCGGCTTCGACGAATATCGGCTCTATCTTGGGTAGGATAACAGCCGCCATGAAACTCGCAATAACGAGGAAAAGAGCCACCATGATGGCCGGATAGATTAGGGCGTTCCGTATCTTGGCCGCAAGAGCGGCCTCTTTCTCGACGTAATCAGCCAGATAATTCACTGCCTCTTCGACCCGGCCGGTTAATTCCGCCGCGCGCACCATGTTTACATAAAAAGCGGAAAAAATGTCGCTATGCTTTTCGATGGATTGCGAAAGCGAGAGCCCCGCATCAATGTCAGAGGATATCTCCATGATGGCATCTTTGAGGACAGAATTTCTGGTCTGACGATGAAGCGTGTTCAGTGAATCGTTCAGGGCGATCTTGGCAGAGAGTATGGTCGCAAACTGGCGCGTGAAGATCATAAGATCTTTTGTCTTGACACGGTTTAAAAAACCAAGGAAAAAATCGTACCAGCGCCTGGTCTCCGCTTGCTCCAACTTCAATATAAAAAGCTCGTGGGTTGTAAGCGTGCTTACGGCCGTATCGCGATTTGCCGCCTCAACGGTGCCGACCTGCAGCTCCCCTTCTTTGTTTCTGGCCTTGTAGGTAAATTTCATTAAATCAGCTCGTTAGTTGTTAGCTCGATAGCTCTTTAGTAATTCAGATTCATTATAGTAGCTCGTTGGCTTGATAGCTAGTGACAGATCGATAGCGACATAGCTCTTTAGCGGGTCAAAACCAATTTAGTCATAATAATGCAAGACTTGTACTAACGAGCTAAAAAACTAAACTTTGCTGTAATCAGCAATGCTATCGAGCTAGATCCTTTCTAGCAATATCCTCAACTCCGATGGGTTCAGCGACGCAAGCTCGGCGTTCTCGAGAGATATCTCCTTGCGCTTAACAAGTTCGGCGAGTGACCTGTTCAGGGTCATCATGCCGTCCTGGAGGCTGGTCTCGATCACCAAATCGATCTGATAGATCTTTTTTTCGCGGATCAGGTTGCGGATGGCAGAATTCATAAACATTATCTCGCAGGCGGGCACGCGGCCGCCCTCGATGCGCGGCACCAGACGCTGGGAAACTATGCCAACGAGCGTCGCCGAAAGTTGCGAACTGACCTGGCTCTGCTGGTCGGATGGGAACGAATCAATAATACGATCGATGGTCTGGGAAGCTGAGTTGGTGTGGAGCGTCGAAAACACCAGGTGACCGGTCTCGGCAGCAGTCATGGCGGTCGCAATGGATTCGCGGTCGCGCATTTCGCCGATCATAATGACGTCGGGGTCTTGGCGCAGAACCGAACGTAGGGCGCGGTGAAATGTCGGCGCGTCGCTCCGCACCTCCCTCTGGGAAACGATGGAACGGTCCTGAACGAAAAGATATTCGATTGGATCCTCAACAGTGATGATATGCTCGGTGCGCTTGTGATTTATCTCGTCAACCATGGAAGCAAGAGTGGTTGATTTACCTTGTCCGGCCGGACCCACGACCAACACGAAGCCTTGGTTAAGCTTCGTAAACTCGCGGACTATCGGCGGCAGGCGCAGTTCCTCAATGGTCTTTATCTCTGCCTGGATGAGCCTCAAAGCCGCGGCCATATAGCCCTTCTGGAAAAACACATTCACCCTGAAACGCGCTTTATCCTCGAAGGAATACGAGAAGTCCAAGTCTCCATATTTCAGGAATTTTTCCTTCTGCTCCGGCTTCAGCATCGCGAGCACCAAGCCCTGTGTGTCTTCAGGCGTAAGTATCGCTTCTTTTTGGAGGCCGATAAGTATGCCGTCTATCCTTATGATAGGCTTGCGGCCGACGGCAATATGCAGATCGGAAGCGCCCTGGCGGGCAGTCGTGAGCAGAAGCTCGTTTAATTTTTGGGCGTAATCGATCATAAATAATTAAAAGTTTAAATATCAAAATGTAAAATTAAAAACATCGCAGAA
The DNA here is from genome assembly GCA_001817755.1 of Candidatus Colwellbacteria bacterium RIFCSPLOWO2_01_FULL_48_10. GTDB lineage: Bacteria > Patescibacteriota > Minisyncoccia > UBA6257 > Colwellbacteraceae > 2-01-FULL-48-10. The sequence continues at coordinate 2,108 of MHIY01000006.1, read as the reverse complement.
AAGCGAATCAATAATTTTGAACTTTGATCTTAAAATTTAGAACTAAGTATATCATATTCCCGACGTTTCTCTAAGGACTTCTTCGATGGTTACGAGGCCCGACAAGGCTTTAATGATACCGTCTTGCCTCATGGTCACCATCCCCTGGCGCGCGGCCTCATCCCAGATTTTATTTTCAGTAACGTCCGCGCCGACGATCGCCCCAAGCTCGCGGGTCATCATCAGCACTTCAATCAGCGCTATGCGGCCGACTATGCCCTTCCCTTTGCAAACTTTGCAACCTAGAGAAACATAGACTGTGTAGGGCTCCCTGAACTCTGCCGTCTTCGGCTTGAGGGCCGCGGGCAGCTTAGACATCTCATCTTTTATTATCCGCTGGACTTCAGGCGTAGCCGGTGAACCTTTCTTGCAAGCGCCGCAGATCTGGCGCACCAGCCGCTGCGAAAGCATCAGGTTGATGGCCGACGGCAACAGGAACGAATCAACTTCCATGTCGATAAGCCTCGGGATCACGCCGATCGCGTTATTGGTGTGGAGCGTGGATAGCACGATGTGTCCGGTCAAAGCCGCCTGCACGGCAAGCTTCGCGGTTTCAGTATCGCGTATTTCACCAACCATTATCACATCCGGGTCCTGCCGTAGGGTTTGCCGCAATCCGGACGAAAAATCGTAGCCGATCTCCGGCCTCACCTGCGACTGGTTTAGCCCTTCCACGAAATACTCGACCGGATCTTCCAAACTTATTATATTCACGTCCTCCTTGTTCAGTATCTGCAAAAGCGCGTAAAGCGTCGTTGTCTTTCCAGAACCAGTCGGGCCAGTAACCAAAATCATGCCGTATGGCTTCGCGAGCGCCTGGTTCAATATCGCAATCGTGTTCTCAAGTAGTCCCAGGTTGCTGAGCCCTTTCAATCCGATCGATGGGTCGAGCACCCTGATCACAGCCTTTTCCCCCACTGGGGTTGGAAAGGTCGATACGCGAAAGTCTATGTCCCGTCCGAAAATAACTGTGCGGAAGCGTCCGTCCTGTGGTATGCGATTCTCGTCTATTTTGAGATCGGACAATATCTTCACGCGCGACACGATGGGCTGATGGAGTTCCAGCGGCAAAGAAGTGACTTCGCGGAGCTCTCCGTCAATGCGGAATCTAATCCTCAACCTCGCCCTCTGCGGTTCGATGTGGATATCGGAAGCGCCTTCTTCGACCGCGCTCTGTAAAGTCGAGGAAACGATTTTAATAATCGGGGCCTCATCAGAAACCGAAGCGCCCTCCTCGATCGAAACCGTTCTTTGCGTGGCGGACAGGCCTTTGCCCGGCTGAATCTTCAGCGAACTCACAGCCATGTCGATCTCGGATCTATAAGAGCTGTACTTTCTCATCACCGCCTCAAGGTCCGACGGAGTGATAACATAAACTCCAAGCGATATTTTTTGATTCTTGGCTATGAACCTTAGAGCCTCCTGTGCGCGCACATCGTCCGGGTTCAGCATGCCTACGACCAGCATGTTGCCATCACGGCTAAGCGGCACGGCTTTATAAGTCGAAGCGGTCTCGGCCGGTATAGCCTTCAAAACCTCTTCGGAGACAGCGTCCAGCTTAACCTTCTGATAAGGTATCCCTAAAAGCTCGGACTTGATCTGGGCGACCGAGACATCGTCCGCCAACCTCCTCTCGCGAATAATGTCTTCCAATCTTTTTCTCGCGTCCCTGGACTCTAAAAGAAGCTTTTGCGAAAGCTCTGGCGACATCACCAGTTTTTTTACCAACGCGTCAGCCAACGCTCGGTCGTCCATCGGGCTAGTAGAAATTAGATTTGTTTTCGACTGGATTCATGTTCATGATCGTTGTGTTGGTAGTTGTCATTTTAGGAAATGTCTGCATTAGTTTAGATAGATTCGAAAACTTTGGAATATCTATCCAATTTCACTGCCCGACTCGTCGGGTTTCTTTATTTCTTCAGCGGGGTCGCAGACTGGACGAAAGTTGCGAATGGATTCTCGCGGCCGAAGGAACCAGTAATCGGCAGAGAAACCTGTGGCGAGAGAAGCTTAAAAACTGGCGAGGCGCTCACCGCCGTCGGATCCAGTTTGATGCTTGATATCTGAGC
>MHIY01000005.1:1796-14307 GCA_001817755.1 Candidatus Colwellbacteria bacterium RIFCSPLOWO2_01_FULL_48_10 | reverse complement strand
CGGGCTTTACCATGAGCTTGGCCGGAATAGCCGGTTTCATCCTCTCCATCGGCATGGCCGTTGACGCGAATATTCTCATATTCGAGCGCACCCGCGAGGAGAAAAAGAGGGGACTGGCCGCCAGTTCGGCCATTGAGGAGGGTTTCCGCCGCGCCTGGACATCTATTCGGGACTCGAACATCAGCACTCTGATGTCATCGCTCATCCTTTACTACTTTACTTCGAGCTTCGTTAAGGGGTTCGCGTTAACTCTGGGCGTTGGCGTGTTGGTCAGTATGTTCTCGGCGATCTTTGTAACTAGAACTATGCTTAGGGTATTTATCAGAAAATAAAATAAATCGAAAATGAACATCATCAAACACAAGTGGATATTTCTCGGAGTTTCGATCGCTTTGGTTGCGGCCTCGATTTTTTCAATGTCCTATTTCGGCTTTCGGCAGGGAATAGATTTCACCGGCGGCTCTCTCTGGCAGTTGAAAATAGAAGGTGTTTCTTCGGAAGAAGTGCAGAGTTTCTTTAATACCAAGCTCAAGCTACCGCTCTCCAGCATTTCGTTTGATGCGGCAAACAGCTCTTATGCCTTGACCCTTGAGAACATATCAGATGCCGAACGCCAGGCCGCTTTAGCTTCCATCAAATCCGGATTTGCTAAAACGGCCGAAGAACTTGATTTCTGGTCAGTAAGCCCATCTGTCTCGGATGAGATAAAACGCGGGGCGATTATGGCGATAGTCATGGTGCTCGTTGGCATTTCCCTCTACATCGCTTTTGTTTTTCGCAAAATCTCACAGCCAGTCAGTTCATGGAAATACGGCTTGATTACGCTCATAACACTTGTTCATAACGTCCTTATTCCGGCGGGCCTTTTTGCCGCTTTGGGCCATTATTTACAGCTTGCTGTCGATACCAATTTCATCGTGGCGCTCCTTGTGGTCATGGGTTTCTCGGTGCACGATACCATCGTGGTTTTCGACCGCATCCGCGAGAACATTCTTAAATCGCGGCACGTCGGCCATCTGGGCGACATTATAAACCGCAGTATCGGCGAGACGATAAGGCGCTCGATAAACACCTCGCTTACCCTCATTCTGGTTTTGAGCGCGCTTTACTTCATGGGTCCGCTCAGTCTTAAATATTTTGTTCTCACCATGCTTGCTGGCACGACTTTCGGCACTTATTCGTCCATATTCGTCGCCAGCCCCATGCTTACCCTCTTCCACCGCGACCGGTCTTGACACCGATTAGTTAACATTGTATCATTCCCGTACATCAAATGGATTTTGCAAAAGTAGACAGCCTAATAAACAAAGCCATAGCTTCTCAGAACCAGCGTTCGGCGAAGATAATCACGAACCGTTATGGCCTCGAATCCAAGGACATTAAGACCTTGGCCGAGCTTGGCGTATCTTATAGCCTTACCCGCGAACGAATACGCCAAATACAGGCTCATGTAATGAAGACCATCAAAGAAGAGATGGCTCGTCACAAGGATGTAACCGCTTTCCTTAAATTTGTTAACGGTCACCTCGACAAGATGGGCAATGTTCGCGCAAGTCATCTCCTCGCAAAAGATTTAAAGGGCATTATGAACCCCAACTATGATGAAGCGGTTTTCTTGAATCGCCTTCATTTCTTGGCCGAGCTTATCGGCGAACCGAAGGTTGCCTATGGTGACGACAATTGGCACGACACATGGCATAACAATCCCGAGTCCCACAAGAAAGCCCGGGCGGTGGTTAGCCATCTCTTGGATTTCAAAGAACACAATTTTTCGAAGTTCGTCGAAGACGCAGTGAAGAAGTTTGGATTGTCCGAGAAGACGATAATCAATTATCTCGGCATCTCTAAAGAGTTTGGCACTGGTCCTTACGGTGATCTTGGAGCCAGGCATTGGATCCATGTTAACCCCAAGACTACTCGCAACAAGAATTTTCTAGTCCTCAAGAAGGTCGGCAAGCCAATGCACTTCCGGGAGATAGCCGATCTTATAAATAAGCTTGAAGGCGTTAAACGGTCTCATCCAGACACCGTGCACAACGAGCTCATCAAGGACCCAAGATTTGTCTTGGTTGGGCGTGGGGTGTATGCTCTGAGGGAGAATGAATAAGTTTGCAACGTTTATTTCCATAATCGACCGGTTTCTCGCTGACCACTGGCAGGACATTATATTCATGTCGGCCGGTGTTTTGGTGGTGATCGTCATAGTGATGCTCATTAGGCGCGGGTGGCTTATGCGCGTCAATCATAGGTTTATGCATGGGATCACATGGACGACTCTGGAACTCAAATTTCCCAAGGAAAACACCAAATCGCCTAAAGCGATGGAGCAAGTGTTCGCCAGTTTGCACGGCAATTACAGTTTTGGTCTCAATTTCCGCAAAAAGTGGTTGGTGGGGGAGTTGGAAAACTGGTTCTCGATCGAAATAGTCGGTCGCTCGACCGGCATCAAGTTTTATGTGCGTACCTTTTCTCAATACAAGAACATGGTTGAGTCGGCTTTTTTTGCCCAATACCCCGAGATTGAAATAAAGGAGGTTCCGGATTATATGGACGAATTTCCACACGATCTGCCCAACAAGGAGTACGATATATTCGCGACCGATTATTACATGAAGAATTCCGATATTTTCCCGATCAAGACCTACGAATTTTTTGAATCTCCGGCGGAAGAAAAAGAGCTCGATCCTATGGCCACCATAACTGAAGCTGTCTCCAATCTGAAAGAAGGCGAGACAATACTTCTTCAGCTTCTTTTCAGAGCGACCGGTGACCCGCATTATCCGCATCGTCAGAACGAGATTCAGAGTTTCATAAGCAAGATGACTGGGCGTCCCGCCGAGCATGCTTCTGGCAGCGGGTTCTTTAACGCCATCTTTGTTTGGACCACTAATTTTCTCCAGGCCGTTAATCCCCTGGAGACGAAAGAATTAAAATGGAGCGAAAGTCATGAAGAGAAGTCAATGTTCTCATATCGAATCCTTAGCCCGGGCGAAAATGTAATCATGAAGGCAGTCGAGAACAAGGCATCCAAATCGCTTTTCGAAGGCATACTCCGTTTCATTTACATAGACAATCGCAATGATTTTACCCAGCAGAATGTTGCGGCCATATTCGGCGCTGTCACGCAGTTCAGCGATCGAAGTACTAATTCGCTCGGTCCGGTGGGTGGAACATTTACCATCAGCGACAAGATAAATTTTTTCAAGGTCTCGAAGAAGCATATTCTTAAGAAATGGCGTCTTGAGCGCAGAAAGCGCAAGATGTTCCACGCCTACCGCGAGAGACACATGCCGGAACATGAATACCACCACTTTGGCGAGTTGCCCTTCGAAACATCAGTCTTTAGCACTGAAGAGCTGGCTACTATATTTCATCCGCCGGGTACGCCCATCACTGTTACTCAGAGATTGGAGCCGGTGACTGCGAAGAGGGTCGGTCCGCCTCTTAGTTTGCCGATATTGGAAGAGTAGCAATATCCGTTCATGGCCGATTCTAACAAGATACAAAAGGTAAAGTATACCCCTCCGCCGGCTGAGCTCCCGGTGGTTGGCAGTTTGCCGGCCAAGGACATAACTTTCATCGGCCGGACGAATTATTCCGCCTCGCTGGATGAAAAGAAATACGTTTTCGGCATCAAGCGGACGGACCGCCGCCGCCATATGTATATTATCGGCAAGAGCGGCGTCGGCAAGTCAAAGCTTCTCGAGCTAATGCTCAGGCAGGATATCGCTTACGGTTACGGCGTTTGCCTTATGGATCCCCATGGTGATGTCATAGAGGAACTGCTGCATTTTATCCCGCAAGAACGCATCAACGACGTGGTGTTGATAGACCCCAGCGACACGAGCTATCCTGTTTCTTTTAATCCTTTGTCCAACGTTCATCCCGACTTGAAGCATCAGCTGACTCAGGGACTTATTGAGGTGCTGGAAAAGCAGTTCGGAGCCAACTGGAGTCCGCGCCTTGAGCACGTTTTTCGCTTCACCTGTCTCGCGCTTCTCGATTATCCCCATGCGACCATGCGGGGTATGCTGTTGATGCTGACCGACCGCAATTATCGCCAGAAGGTCATCAAATATATCGAGGACGATGTCGTTAAGCGATTCTGGTCTATCGAATTTGCTGATTGGTCAGAGAAGTTTGATACTGATGCTATCGTGCCTCTGGTCAATAAGCTGGGGCAGTTTCTGTCTAATCCTTTACTGCGCAACATTTTTAGCCAGGAGGAAAACAAGATCGACTTCGAGAAGATAATCAAAGAAAAGAAGATATTGCTCATAAATCTGTCCAGAGGAAAGTTAGGGGAAGAAAATTCCAGTTTTTTGGGTTCGATGCTCATAACGAAAATAAAGCAGGCGGGTATGGCCCGCGCCTCGATACCCGAGAGCGAGCGCACCGATTTCTATGTGTATGTTGATGAGTTCCAGAGCGTGGTTACCGAAACATTCGTGAATATCCTGGCCGAGGCGCGCAAATACGGCCTGTGCCTTACCATAGCCCACCAGTACATCAGTCAGCTGATCACGAAAGTGCAACAGGCGGTGCGGGGGAACATTGGTTCGATGATCGTTTTCCGCGTCGGCGGCGACGATTCCTTCTTGCTTCAGCATGACATGGCCCCATTCCTGGAGGCAAAAGACATGCTTAACCTCGGCATGCGGGAATTTTATATTAAGATGATCATCGATGGCGAAGCGTATGATCCTTTCTCGGCGGAAACTTTGAAGATTTTGCCACCGACGCACCAATCATACAAGAACGACATCATCGCTATGTCCAGGAATCGATATTCCCTTCCGATCGATGCGGCTAAGCGTTTAATAAGTGAAGACGAAGAAGCCCGGTTGCGGGAAGCCAAAGAAAGATCCTTTGCGCAGTCCGTAAGCGCGGCCGAGCCCAAGAGAGACGAGTCTCCGCCTCCGTTGGTGTAGCCGATAAACTAACACGAACCAATGGACAGGGAAATCAAGGATTGCCAAAATTGTAAAGCACCTTTTGAGATCGATTCAGCAGATTTCGCTTTCTACGCCAAGATGGACGTGCCGCCGCCCACCTGGTGCCCAGAGTGCCGGATGATCCGGCGCATGGCGTTTTGGAACGAGCGCAATTTCTTTAAAAGAATAGACGAGGGAGGCAAGGCGATTTTATCGACGTATCCGCAGGAGTCGCCGCACAAAGTTATTGACAGGGATTTTTGGTGGTCGGACAAGTTCGATGCGGCCTCTTATGGTCGTGATTACGATTTTTCACGCCCATTCTTCGAGCAGTTTGGAGAGCTTCTGCTTTCTGTTCCGTTGCCGTCGAGATTGACCGTTGGACTGGTTAATAGCGACTATTCCAATGCTTCCGACTACATCAAGAATTGTTATATGTGTTTTAACGCCAGCACGAGTGAAGATTGCTTTTACGGAGTATTCTTTACCGACTCCAGGGACAGCGTTGATGTTCTGGATTCCGACTGGCTCGAATCTTCTTGGGAGATATATTCAGGAGGTAATTGCTATCGCGTTTTTTACGGCGCGCGCGTCAGCGATTGCCGCGATTCATATTTTCTCTACAATTGTTCGAATGTGAGCGACTGCTTCGGATGCGTGAATCTGCGGCATAAACAATATCATATTTTTAATGAGCCGTATTCCAGAGAGGATTATTTTAGGAAGCTTAAAGAGATGAATCTGGGATCGCATGCTTCTTTTGAGAGATGGCGCAAGGAATTCCGGGAATTTGTGTTGAAATTCCCGCATAAATATATAAATGGCTTAAGCAATGTCAACGTGAGCGGGGACGATATCAACCAGGCTAAAGACGTCAAAGAATCATACGAAATCTATGAAGCCGAGAACATAGCTTATTGCCAGAGTGTCGGCCAGCATACGAAAGACAGCTATGACTTTACCAACTGGGGCAGGGCTTCCCAACTTGTCTATGAGTCCGTAGATTGCGGGAGTTCGTCGCGCGGTTTGAAATTTTGTTCCGGCTGTTTCTCCGGTTGTCGGGACCTGGAATACTCAATAAGTTGTTTCTCTTCCGAGAACTGTTTCGGCTGCGTTGGCCTCAAGAAAAAGAAATATTGCATCTTTAACAAGCAATACTCGAAAGAAGAATATGAGAAACTGCGCGCCAAGATTGTGGAGCATATGAATGTAATGCCCTATGTCGACAAGCTCGGCCGCATATACAAATATGGCGAGTTTTTCCCATTGGCTATGGCACCGTTTGCGGCCAATGAAACCGCCATTATGGATTTCACCGATATGACCATGGAGAAAGCTCTGCGATATGGTCTTGCGTGGAGAGAGTCGAAAACATCCGAATATAAGATCACCATTCTATCGAAAGACCTACCTGACCACATCAAGGATGTGGCGGAATCCGTCACCAAAGAAGCGATAGGGTGCACAAACTGCAAACAGGCATACCGGATCATTCCCAAAGAGCTTGAATTTTACAAACGCTTTCAGATACCGCTTCCGCGCCTTTGTCACAATTGCCGTTTTAAGGAGAGAATTAAACAGCGCAACTTTCCGAAACTCTTTAGCAGAAATTGCCAGTGCGCGGGGGCAATGTCGGAGAATGGTATCTATAAAAACACAGTCGAGCACATTCATGGAGTGTCCATTTGTCCGAATCAGTTCAAAACCGCCTACAGTCCCGACAAGCCCGAGATCATATATTGCGAGAAGTGTTATCAGCAGGAAGTTGTTTGAAAAACTCGATCAAGCAGTCGACTCACACCTCAACAATTGTCCGATCGGACAATTGTTGAGGTGGACAGTGATGTTCAACCAATAATAGTCTATTTAGGTTCGTCTTTCGGGTTCAAGATGCCTTGTAGAGTGTCGCGCAGGGAAGATACATTCGGTTTCGGCCGGTCTTTCGGTTTTGGCGTTTCAGTGATCGGCCTTAAGGCTGACAATGAGATTGTTTTTACTGGTCCAGAAGATACGCTGCCTGGCCTTGGGCGGCGTTCCTGGCTGTGAGACGGTTGAGCGGATTGCCTGGGCCTTGTGTCTTCGCGTCTCTCTGGGAGTCTTTCTTTTTCCACTTCAAACTCGATGCCTAAGTTGGCGAGATCGGGGACATGTTGACTGCTGGGCCTTGGTTTAGCGTCTGTCACTGTCCTGTTCATGGAAAAAGGAGTACTTGCGGGCGCTCTGCTTTTTTGAGGTGGTCGGTAAGAGCCTTCGCTTTCTCCCGGCATCGTCATGCCGCTCCATTCGTTTATGGCGTGTTCAACCTCGGCGCGCGGGCGGCTGTAGAGCCTTCTTGAGGATTCGATTATCTTTTCTTTCATGCCGGCAGCCGACGGTATGTCGAGCGGCGGCAAGGTGCCAGCCGAGAATGGTCGGCTGGTGATGCCGTCGATCATGAGCTTCGTGTAAACCGAGTAGTTGGGGAGATTCACGATGTCCTGGATTGTGAACTCGGGCGTCATTTCATTTTCGATGAATTCCGCGTCAGCCGCGCCGATCCTAAAAACAACCATCGTGCCGACGTTGCCAAAAACGGCATCTCTAACCTTGGTCGAGGTCTCAGTAACTAGTTGGCCGACGTATTGGTGGGCGAGTATTATGTCCAGACGGTATTTGCGGGCCTCCGACAATACGTTCGCGAAAGAATCGGTGGCGAAATTTTGAAATTCGTCGACGTAGAGGAAAAAGTCAGGTCTTTCTTCTTCGGGGATTCTTACGCGCTCCATCGCGGAGAGCTGAATCTTTGTTATGAACATAGCTCCCAAGAGAGACGAATTATCTTCTCCGATGCGTCCCTTCGAAACATTTATCAAGAATATCTTCCTGTTGTTCATCAGATCGAAGATATCGATAGTGCTCTTGGCTTGGCCGACCACGTTCCTCACGATGTTACTCGACAGGAATTGGCCGACTTTGTTCTGAATAGGAGCGATGGCCTCGCTTCGGAACTTGTCCTGCCAGCCTTCATATTCGTGTATCCAGAAAGCCTTGACCACCGGGTCTTTGATGTTGTTCACTATTTTTTGCCTGAAGCTTTTGTCGACGAGCAGCCGCGGGATGCCGAGGAGGGTTGAACCAGGCGTGTCGAGTAGGGCCAGGATCGCGTTGTTTAAAATATACTCCATGCGTGCCGACCAGACATTCGACCAGATCTTGGTGAATATGCCCATGAGCCCAGAGGCGACCAGGTGTTTATATTTCGGGTCGGGCAGTTCGAGCACGTTGAATCCGATGTGATGGTCAGTGTCCGCCGGGTTGAAATAGATCACGTCTTCTAGTCGGTGCGGTGGGATTTTTTCCAGGATCTCTTCTACGAACTCGCCGTGCGGATCGACAATACAGACGCCGTCGCCGTTAAAGATGTCTTGGAGGGCCAGGTTTTTGAGTAGGGCGCTTTTGCCGGTTCCGGTTTTGCCGATCACGTACATGTGCTGGCGCCGGTCTTTGCGTTTTATGCCGAAAAGGTGCTGCCGATTCCTAAAATTAGTGCGCCCAAAGAAAACCACGTCTTTGCTTTTGCCGACGAAATCATTTTTTATGACCACATCTTCGATCTTTTCCGCGGGCTCCTTGTGATGCATATAAATCTATGGTTCAGGATAGCACGGCAAGCCGGTTCTGACTAGGATATATCGGAATATATCTTAAGCTGGCCGATGACTTGATTAAAGTTTAACCTAGGGCTAATATACCATAAAAGCTATACGACTATGCTCGCATATAATGAACTTAAGCCTGGAACATTTTTGATCTTGGACAGCGACCCGTGGGAGGTTTTAGATTTCGCCTTTTTAAGGATGCAACAGAGGAAGCCGGTCGCGAAGACCAAGCTCAAGAACCTTATGACCGGAGCCATCCAGGAGAGGACATTCCACCAGAGCGATAAGATTGAGGAAGCCGAGTTAATCAAGGAGGACATAAAATATCTCTATAACCACCGTGGCGAGTATTGGTTTTCCGAAACTAAGGACCCCTCAAAACGCTTTTCGATGCCGCAAGACAAGGTTGGCGGCGATAGGGCTATTTTTCTGAAACCGAACACGACTGTGGTTGCGTTGAAGTTTGACGACAAGATATTGGGCATAACTTTGCCTATAAAGTGCGAGTACAAGATTATCGAGGCCCCGCCAGCCGTTAAGGGCAATACAGCTCAGGGTGGCAACAAAGCCGTGACCATCGAGGGTGGGGCCAAGGTCCTCACGCCGCTTTTCATAAATGAGGGTGACATAATAAGGGTCAATACCGAGACGGGGTTGTATGTCGATAGGGTCAGCAAATAAACTCAAAAGTAAAAACTAAAAACTCAAAATGAAAATTCCAAACAAAAATGTCGCACTTTCCGATCTTTTAGCTTTTAGCTTTAAGTTTTAAATTTATTATCATGTGCGGAATAGTTGGCTATGTGGGCAAAAAGAACCCAGTTTCCGTCGTCGTAGATGGATTGCGGGCATTGGAATACCGCGGTTATGATTCCGCCGGCATCGCTTTTCTAGACAATGACAACATCAAGGTTATCAAGACCGCGGGTAGAGTGGACGATTTGGTAAAGCTCGTCGATGCGAGCGGAAGCTACGCCAGCATTGCCATGGGCCATACCCGCTGGGCCACTCATGGCGAGCCAAATGACGCGAATGCCCATCCTCACTTCGATTGTCTGGAGCAGATATTCATTGCTCACAACGGTGTCATCGAAAACTACCACGACTTAAAAAAGGACCTCATCAAACGAGGGCATAAATTTCGTTCGCAGACCGACACGGAAGTGATAGCTCATCTTATCGAAGATGAGGGGAAGGATGTTCCAAATACGCCCATCGAAGAACTTGTTTTGAAGGTTTTGCCGAAGTTGAAAGGAACGTATGGGCTGGTGGTTATGTCAAAGGGCGAGCCGAACAAAATGGTGGCAGTTAGGAATTTCAGTCCTTTACTTCTGGGTGTGGGAAACAATGAATATATTATCGCTTCGGACGCATCGCCAATTCTTAAGCACACCCGCCAAATAATATATTTAAACGATGGCGAAATGGCGGTCGTTACCCCGCAAAATTACGGCATAGTCAATGTCTTTAACCAGCTTGTTCAGAGAGAAGTGCAGCATGTCGACCACACCATTGAGATGGCAGAGAAAGGAAATTATCCGCATTTCAGCATCAAGGAAATCATGGAACAGCCCGATGCGCTTAGAAGCACTTTGAGAGGCCGGTTGCTTTTGGAAGAAGGCAAGGCAAAATTAGGCGGGCTGGAAGAAAAAAAGGAGATCAAGGAGAAGCTGCGCTTGATCGAGCGCCTTATCATCACTTCTTGCGGCACGGCCAACCTCGCCGGAATGATTGGAAAATATATGTTGGAAGAATATGCGGGAGTAAGAACCGAAGTTGATCTCGCTTCCGAATTCAGATACCGCAAGCCCATCTTGGACGAGAAAACCGCGGTGATGGTAATCTCTCAGTCTGGGGAAACCGCAGACACGATCGGCGCGCTTAAGGAAGCGAAAGAAAAGGGCGTACTTACGCTGGGCATAGTGAATGTCGTCGGTTCCTCGGTTGCAAGGATGACCGATGCCGGGGTTTATAATCATGCTGGTCCCGAGGTGAGCGTCGCTTCCTACAAGGCTTTTACTTCACAGCTTGCCGTGCTTGCCCTTTATACGCTTTTCCTGGGCCGGCAGAGAAATTTATCTCTCACCATGGGCAAGCGCATTGTAAAAGAACTCTTAAAGATTCCAGATCTCGTTGAGGAGACGTTGAAAGTCGCCGAACAGATGAAAAAGATAGCCGAGAAATATCTTCCTTACCGCGATTTTTTGTTCATCGGACGCAAATACAATCTGGCTACTGCTTATGAAGGCGCGCTCAAGCTTAAGGAAGTTGCTTATGTTCACGCCGAAGGCTATGGTTCCGGGGAGATGAAACACGGCCCGCTTGCCATGATCGACGAGGAGTTCCCGACCGTCGTGATAGTCCCGCAAGATAGCGTCTACGAAAAAAATATTTCAAACACCCAAGAGATAAAGGCGCGTCGCGGCCCGATTATCGCGATAGCTACCAAAGGCGACAAGGAGATCGGCAAGATCGTGGATGATGTAATATACATTCCTAAAACACTTGAGATGCTGACACCAATTCTTGCCGTTATCCCGCTTCAACTTTTTGCGTATTACTCAGGCGTCTTGCGCGGTCTTGACGTTGATAAGCCGAGGAATCTGGCCAAGTCAGTGACGGTGGAATAGGTGGATAGTTCAATAGCTCGTTAGAACAGAAGCTCGTTAGTAACCCGAAACTATTTTCTGACTAGCGAGCTAACGAGCCGGACGCTCCGATCTGAGCCGCTTTCATTAATGAAAGCGGGAGCGCTAACGAGCTTGGTGAGTATGGCAATAGTATATTCTTATAAGAATGGTTAGAAAAAATGATAGGTTGGAAAGAGTTTTCGTCGGCCTTTCCGGCGGGGTGGATTCTTCCGTCGCGGCTTATCTGTTGAAAAAGCAGGGCTATCATGTTGTCGGCGTCCATCTGCGCTGTTGGAACCGTGGCGGTTGCGACGTGCGCGAGGCCGAATACGCCCGTCGTGTGGCCGAACATCTAGGGATCCCGTTCTACATTTTTAATCTTGAGAAGGAATACAAAAAAGCCGTCGTGGATTACATGATCGCCGGATACGAGAAGGGTATCACGCCCAATCCGGATGTGATGTGCAACAAAGAGATAAAGTTTGGATTGTTTCTAAAGAAAGCATTGGAGCTTGGCGCTGATTATGTTGCTACCGGACACTACGTTAAAAAGTTCAAAGTTCAAAGTTCAAAGTTAAAAGTTAAAGATGCGCTTCATGTAGCAAAAGATAAGTCCAAGGATCAGAGTTATTTCCTCTGGACTCTGACTCAGGATCAGCTAAAGCATTGTCTGTTTCCGATAGGCGGTTATTTAAAATCAGAAGTTCGCGCCATCGCCAAGCGCGCTAGCTTGCCAACAGCCGAAAAAAAGGACTCCCAGGGCATTTGTTTCATCGGCCAAGTTTCCATTAAAGATTTTTTGACCGAATATCTGCCTAAGAAGAAGGGAAGGATAATAGATGAGAGTGGGGAGGACTTGGGGTATCACGACGGAGTGCAATTCTATACCATCGGCCAGCGGCACGGTTTAAGGATTGGTGGCGCTAGCGAGCCGTACTATGTTGCCGAAAAAAAAGTTAGTACAAATACGCTCGTCGTGGCGAAGGGAAGCAGCAACGAAGCACTTTACCGCAAAGAAGTTCTTCTGACTAACATAAACACAATTACGCCAATCCCTACATCCATTATTCGTACGCTTGCCCGCCGTAGCCTTGGCGAAGTAGGGAATAAGCCAATGAGAGTGATGTGCAGAGTGAGGTATAGGCAGCCACTTTTCTCGGCGAGTCTCTACAAACTATCAGCTACAAACTACAAGCTGATTTTCGACAAACCTCAGAGATTTATCGCCCCAGGCCAGTCTGCTGTGATATATAAAGCGACCCATTCGACAGGCTCAGGGTCAAAATCTGGCGATTTTGAGATGCTTGGC
>MHIY01000005.1:0-1777 GCA_001817755.1 Candidatus Colwellbacteria bacterium RIFCSPLOWO2_01_FULL_48_10 | reverse complement strand
GGGCAAGACAGAAATTCAGCAGAATTTCATGTCGTGCTCTTCCGAATGCTGCAAGACATAGGAAAGTTTCGTAATTCAGAACTCCTGGACGCCATCGGAGATCGCGATTTGGTATACTCAAATCTTATGAAGCCGTGTGGCGAAAGATCGGTTAAAGGTTTGATGCAAATGGATGGTATGCCGATGAACCTGCACGATAAGGCTTTTTATCTGGCGATCTTTTTTATGATCGGGGTGGCGTTCGCCAGTCTCGGGATGAATGTGTGGTTTGCAGCGCTTTTGGTTGCCGCATTCGCGGCAATCTGCCGTTTCAAAAAGAGGACAACGCTTGCGTTTTTGTCGCTTGGGATTCTCGCCGGATTCTTTTATTTCCATTTTCATCAGGCCGGGCGGCGCGAAGAAATAATTTTTGACCGAAATACTGTTTTTCAAGGCGTGGTTGTCGGATACCCAGAGTCGCGTCCGAAGAGTCAGAAGCTCGATATCGAGCTGCAACCGCCATATGCTGGCCATGTTTCCGTTTACGCCCAAATATATCCGGAATTCAATTACGGCGACTTGATGGAGCTTGAAGGCACGATCAAAAGGTCTCCCTCGGGCAATTCTAATATTTCTACCTTTCCCAAGATCACACTGCTCGAAAGCGGCCAAGGCAGCAGATTCAGGCAATATCTTTTTGCCGTAAAGGACAAGCTGATCGGCAATTTAAAAGCGGTCCTGCCGCCGCAAAAATCTGGCCTTATCTCGGGCATCCTGTTCGGCGAACGGTCCGAGTTCAGCGACAGCTTCAAAGAAGCGATGAACAAAAGCGGCACGACCCATATAGTCGCGCTTTCTGGGTATAACATTTCGATCATAGCCATGCTTATTTCCGGCAGCCTTTCTTATGTCATGAGCCGGCGCAGATCTTTTTACATCAGCGTTATTTTTATCATTGCTTTTGTGCTTATGACCGGCGCGGAGGCTTCCGTGGTGCGGGCAGCGATCATGGGCATAATCCTTCTTTTGGCCGAGCAATCAAGCCGGGTTTACAGTTTCAAAAACGCCATCACCTTGACCGCTGTCGCCATGTTGCTTTTTGATCCGCGCCTTCTGGTTTTTGACGTCGGCTTCCAGTTTTCTTTCGCGGCGCTTTTGGGCATAGTCTATCTGAATCCGATCTTTAAGAAATATCTCCCGATGAAAAGCGATCCCGGATTCCTAAACTGGCGCGATAATTTTCGCCAGACACTCTCGGCGCAGATCGCGGTTTTACCAATAGCGCTTATAACTTTCGGTTATCTTTCGCCTTTTTCACTCGTTGCGAACGTTCTCATTCTTTCCTTTGTTCCGGTTACGATGTTATTTGGGTTTATAACTTCGATCCTTGGTTTGATATCATTTAGTCTGTCACTGGTGTCGGGACTGCTCGTAAGTGCCCTTCTTGGATATGAGATATTTATCATTAACTTTTTCTCTTTTAATTGGTTTTAACCTGTTCGTTTGGGGCAGTGTTTTTTCGGCGTTTCCAGATCGGGGTTTGAACTTATATTTCCTGGATGTGGGCCAGGGCGATGCCGCTCTGGCAAGACTGCCGGGCCTGTCCGGCCGTGGCCGAGCTGACATATTGATTGACGGTGGCCCGGGTCGGCAGGTTTTGGAAAGTTTGGGCGAGGTTTTGCCGGAGACCGACCGTTACATAGATCTCGTTATGCTCTCGCATCCTCAGCTCGACCACTTCGGCGGGCTTATTGATGTCCTGAAGCGCTATCAGGTCGGCGCATTTATCTACAACGGA
>MHIY01000004.1:11884-14741 GCA_001817755.1 Candidatus Colwellbacteria bacterium RIFCSPLOWO2_01_FULL_48_10 | reverse complement strand
TCAGCCCCTTGGGGCGCTTCCCGACATTCTTGATGGAGGCGAAATCGATCTTCAGCATCATGGGGTAGATCATGAGCCAGATGAGGACCGCGATGGGGATGTTGATCTGGCTCCCGCTGCCGAACTCCAGGGAGCGCACCGCATCCACCGCGCCCGGAAAAAGCCGCCCCAAAGCGATGCCCAGGACCATGCACAGGCCGACCCAAAGGGTCAGGTAGCGCTCAAAGACGTTCATGGGATTCCCGACTCATGGGGTCATATTTTGGATCGTTTCCGGGCGCGCTGGATCAGATCCTTCACGCGGGATTCGATCTCGTCCCGGACTTTCCTGAATTCATCCAGCGGCAACTTTTTGGGATCAGGCAGCGCCCAGTCCTCTTTGGCTTCCGACGGCACGAAGGGGCAGGCGTCTCCGCATCCCATCGTGACGACATAATCCCACTTCACCTTCGGCAGATCGTCCGAGCCCTTGGATCTGTGAAGGGTCAGGTCGATCTCATTTTCCTTCATGACCACGATGGCCGTTTCATTCACCTTGCCTGAGGGCTTTGACCCCGCGCTCCAGGCCTCCAGGACATCCTTGCCGTGCTTTCTGGCGAATCCTTCCGCCATCTGGCTGCGGCAGGAATTCTCAACGCAGACGAACAGGATTTTTGATTTCATTGAACAACTCCGCGGCGTTTCAAAGAATCAACGTCTTTCTATGGAAGTCAATAACATCTCTAAACGCAAAGCCAGAGATCAAACGGACTGATAATCTTTAGTGCGCCTCGGCAATGCCAGAATGGCCAGAGCGGCGACCGCAAGTCCGGAGCCCGCGTAAAACGTCGCGAAGGGACCGATTTTGTCCCATAGGAATCCGGCTAGGGCGCTTGCTGCCAGCATCGCAACTCCGCTTGCCAAATTGAAGAGTCCAAAAGCGGTGCCCCGTAGTTGCGCCGGAGCTGCTGCAGCAACCATGGCCGCCAATAAACCTTGCGTCAGCCCCATGTGCAGCCCCCAAAGGCCAACGCCGACTGCTACGGCGCCCAAACCCTGAGCGCGCGCCAACACGATGTCCGAAATGAACAACACGATCAGGCCGCTGGAGAGCAGAAGACGACGGTCCATCCGGTCCGCGAGGATTCCGGCAGGGTAGGCGGATAGCGCGTAGATCACGTTCATGAGCACAAAAACCACGGGAGCGAGCATGTCAGGCAACCCTTTTTGATGCGCCTGAAGGATCAGGAAGGCCTCGCTGAATCGCGCAAGAGCGAACATCGTTCCCGCGACCACAATCCACCAATAGGCGGCATCCAATTGCCGGAGCGATCTCCAATGAATGGGCGCTCTTGCTTGCCCCTGCGTTGTGGGTTCAGGTTCCTGAACCCCAACAGATAAAAGGACTACAGCCAAAACTCCAGGGATCACGGCAAACCAAAATACCGCCCGGAAATTCCCGGAAAAAACCGACATCAGTAAAATTGCAAGCAGAGGCCCGATGAACGCGCCTATCGTATCAAGGGACTGACGCAAACCATAGGCCGCGCCTCGGATCGGTTCCGGAGTCAGATCGGCGACCAGGGCGTCGCGCGGGGCTCCGCGCATGCCTTTGCCGATGCGATCCATGAAACGGGCGGCCAGTACCGCGTTCACACTGGCTGCTATCGCGAACAGTGGTTTTGAGAGTGCGCCTAACGCGTAACCGAAAACGGCAAGTCCTTTGCGCCGGCCCAGATAATCGCTCAACGTGCCAGAAAAAACTTTGGAGATGAGGGCTGTGGACTCTGCAACTCCTTCGACCAGCCCGACCGCCAGAGCGCTCGCGCCCAAAGTAGAGACCATGAAGACGGGCAAAAGGCTATGAATCAACTCAGATGAGATATCCATCAGCATGCTGACAAAGCCAAGCGCCCAGACGCCTTTAGGAATCTTGACCGCTGAGCCCATTTGATCAGCCGGCAGAGTCAAATCCTTTCAACGTTATTCGCCCTGTACATGATGACGTTGACCCGCTCAAGGGTGATCAAACCTTCTTTGACCATTTCATCCAGATGAGGCGTGAACTTATTGATCTTCTCCTCGCTGTCGACGATCTCTATGACGATAGGCAGATCTTCGGAAAGTCTCAATATTTTTGCGGTGTGCATGTGGCTCTTGCACCCGAATCCCATGAAGCCTTTGATCGCGGTAGCGCCGGCCATGCCTTCCTTCTTGGCAAGATGCACGATCGCTTCATAAAGCGGTTGTCCATGCCATTGATCGGTCTCACCGATAAAGATTCTCAATAATTTTCCGTCCGCTGGTATTTTCATCGATCATCACCTCCCAAGCTCATATCAGTTTGGCCGTTACTTGTCCTAGATAGAAGACTAACAATCCGAGCAGAAAACTTCCCAATCCATTGATGAGCGCTTTGATCAGTTCTCCATCCTTGATCAGATTGGAAGTCTCCAGAATAAGCGTGGAAAAAGTGGTAAAAGCTCCGCAAAAACCCACCATGAGAAGTATCCTGGCATTGGGGGTCAAGAGGAATTTCACTTCGGCCAGAGCGTTGAGAAAACCAATCAGAAAACATCCCGATAGATTAACGATCAATGTGCCATAAGGAAAACCGCTGCCAAAGGATTGATGGACGAATCCGGCAAGGATATAGCGTGAAACGCCGCCGATAAGACTGCCCAAACAAAGACTTATCCATTTGATCATAGCTTAATATAAAAAAGACCCCTACCATAATTGGCAGGAGTCATCAGCCTGTGAAGGCGGTTTTGGCGAACTCCATCGCCATTGTAACTTTCATAGCATACTAAAATTTTGCCCTGTCGAATCGCAGGACAAAGGCGGGAAAAAGGCTACGGGTGCTGACGTAGAATAT
>MHIY01000004.1:11346-11858 GCA_001817755.1 Candidatus Colwellbacteria bacterium RIFCSPLOWO2_01_FULL_48_10 | reverse complement strand
AACTTCCCCCGCTGCGGCGACGGGCTACAGATAGATGACATTCTCGCCGTCACGGGAGAGGGATAAAAATAACAGCAGATAGTCTTTGAGATGCCGGGTCAGGAGAAAATTATTACGCACGTGTTCCTTCCCGTTGTCGCCGAGTTTTTTGGCAAACGCAGGAGATTGCAGTATTTGCTTTAGCCAATATGCCGTTCCCTCAATTGATCTGGTGAGGATGCCGGAATATCTGTGTGTAATTTGGAGCGGAATGCCGCCTACGGCGCCTGCGATAACGGGTTTGCCTTTCCAAAGCCCTTCGGAGACAGTAAGGCCAAATCCTTCCTTCAGTGATTTCTGCAAAATCACGGTGGAGGCGCGCTGAAGCGCGTTGATCTCGATGTGGCTTGCGGGATGGAGGCATAGGATGTGGATGTCGGGGTCATTGGCGGCCTTTTCGCGCACTTCAGCAAGGACTTTCGCGCCTTCGGGATCATCATCCGCCGACCCGCCCGCCAGAACGAGCTGGCAAT
>MHIY01000004.1:10657-11332 GCA_001817755.1 Candidatus Colwellbacteria bacterium RIFCSPLOWO2_01_FULL_48_10 | reverse complement strand
ACCAGGCGGTAGGCCTCGATGACTCCGACGGGATCTTTTAAGTAATCGAAGCGCGAGACTTGGGTGACGATTGGGCGGTGGAAATCAATTTGAAATTGTTCCAGGACTTTTCTGATCGTCTCGTCCGGCAGTTCCTTGTTTTTGTCGCTCAAAGGATCGATGGACGGGGAAATGAGAATCTGCCGGTTGGGAAGGCCTTGGGCGAACGCCGGAGCGGAAAAAACAGAGGCGTCATATTTCTCGACAATAGGCCTCAAAAAGTTCCACAAGTTTTGGTCTCTTTGGGAGAGGTCAATATGGCATCTCCAAACCCAGCGGTTGTTATGCTTTGATCTTTCGCGGATCAGCGCCGCCGGCTGCGGATCGTGCACGAAGACGATATCGCTGTCCAAGGAGAGCTGCGGCGCGTTGCTTGCGACCGTGTCCAAATAAAGCTGGTACTCTTCATCCGTGAACGTTTCTTGCTTTCCATGAAGCGCGTTATGAAACTTTTTCGTGACGGCGTAAAATTGCTCGCCGCCTTTGATCACTTCCCAAGCGGCGTCAATTTCCATGTCTTTGAGAAGCGGGATCATATTGTTCAATATTTCCGCAACACCCCCACCGACCGCGGTCGAATTGATATTGAGGATCCGCCTGCCCTTGAGTTTTTCCGCGATGAGCCTAAGCTCCGAA
>MHIY01000004.1:0-10603 GCA_001817755.1 Candidatus Colwellbacteria bacterium RIFCSPLOWO2_01_FULL_48_10 | reverse complement strand
CTCTTTTAGACGGGTTTCAATCAATTTAACAATCCGCTGCCTTAACCCATCCAGAGTTTGTGTGTAAGGGTCCATGCTGTGAATGGCCTTGGCAAGGCGGGTTTCTCCCAATCCATTTTCAAGCCAATTGGAAAAATCGTTGACCCCCAAAGGAGGACGGATTCTGCCTTCGAAAATATGGTGATATAACGAATGAATGCTGATCTTTTTCAGGGCATCCAGGAACTCCGGCAAATCCCATGCTTCGTAAGGCGTGCGCAATATGAAACTAATCGATTGCATCAGATAAAGTTCATGACCCTGGGGCGCGTTCCGGCCATTGGGGTTGGCGGCCATGTGCTTTTCAATGGTATCAATTATTTTATTCCGCAACGCGCGTATGGTTGTGAAACGGACCGTATCGATCCCGGCGAGCTTTTCTCCCAGTTCCTCTTCCTGCAGGGCCGCCGTGACCCAATAGGCAAAATCGTTGGGCGGTTCCGGAGAAAGGAACTGATGCTGTTCCAAAAAGCGGTGCGTGTGGAAATAAATGACCGAGCCGGACACATCTTTGAGATGCCCGGACAGTTCCGCGAGATTTTTTGCCTTCCGCCCCGTGATCTGGGTGAGGGCCGCTTGTGTGACGAACCGGAACGGCTGATCCGCTCTTTTGAAAGCCATCTTCAATTTTTCCTGCCGCGGGCGCGGACAAAAAATGACAGGAATTTTCCGACCTCATTCGCGCTCCTGACGAAGTATTGCGCGCTTGAATGGCGGTCAAAACCCACCTTGACGGTGATTCCCCGGCCTTTCAGCGCCTTGAAGGCGGATTCGTCCGTTTTGTCGTCGCCGATATAGACCGGCAGGCAATCCGGATCCTGGTGAAGAAGGACCCAGCGCGCCGCGCTGCCTTTGTCCCAATTGAAATTCGGCCTGATTTCAAGTGCTTTTTTCGCCTCCCAAACCTTGATGAGCCCCTTTTTGATCCGGAGAGACTCTCGTTTTAATATCTCTGCTTTCAAATCGGGGGCCCGCCGGGCTTCAAGGAGCCGGAAGTGATAGGTCAAAGTCACGCCTTTGTCCTCCAGAAAGGTTCGCGGAAACGATTTGGAAAGGGGTTTCAGCTCCGCCGCGATCTTCTTGAGGATTCCTCGATATCGCTTTGCCTTGGCGTGCGTGTAGCTGAAATCAGGCCCTTCCAATTCCAGCCCGTGGTTCCCGGCGTAAATCATTTTTTTTAAATGAATGATGGATTTCATCTCGCGAATCGTCCTCCCGGTAATGATCCCGATGGAAATCCCGCGTTGATTCACGAGCTTGTTGAGAAGCCGCCTGACGGGTTCCCGAAGCTTCGCCAGCTCCGGCCTCGCGACGATGGGCGCCAAGGTGCCGTCATAATCCAGAAGCAGAAAAACACGGCCGGACCCGAGCGCCTGATCCGTGATTTTCTTTTTCAGATTCTCGTTTAAATACCGCATGGGCGCCGCCGGCCTCAGACGAGCTCGCTTTCCTTCTTGTTTCCCTTAGACGGCAGCCGCGACATGGCTGTGATGATGTTGGCTGCCCAACGGTAGACGTTGCGGTCTTGAACTACTGAACGCATCTGCTTCATCCGCCTGGCGCGGTCTTCCGGCGGCATTTCCAGCGACACATAAATCGCATCGGCCATTGCTTCAACGTCATATGGATTCACGATCACCGCATCGGGCAGTTCGCGGCTTGCGCCGGTGAACTGGCTCAAGATCAACACCCCGTCCACATCGGACCGTGAAGCGACGAACTCTTTGGCCACGAGGTTCATTCCGTCGTGCAGGGAAGTGACCAGGCAGAGATCGGCCGCCCGGTAAAATGGAGCGATCGCTTCATGGCTGTGGTGCGCCTTCAGGAGCAGGATCGGCTTCCAGGTCTTGCTCTGGAACCGCCAGTTGATGGCCTCGGCCGTCTTTTCGACCTCGGCGACGAAGTCGTGGTATTTTTGGATGTGGGTGCGGCTGGGCGCGCCCAGTTCCACGAAGGCGAACCGGCCTATGTACTGCGGGTATTTTTCCAAAAAACGCTCGATCGCCCTGAACCTCTCGATGATCCCTTTCGTATAATCCAGCCGGTCCACGCCCACGCCCAGGAATTTCGCCGAAATCCCGTTGTCTTTGAGAAGAGACACCTTGAGCGATTCGCTTTCCTGGCGCAGTTCGGAGACCTCCTTGCCCGAATCGTCTTTTCCGGGGAACGCGACGCTGATCGGGAAAGGACGCACCAAGGTTTCATGCCCGCCGCGCTCAAGGGAAAAATTCTCCCAGGTGATCTTGCACTCCAGAGTGTTGTCCACCGTGTCCAGGAAATTATTGCAGTGGAACTGGGTGTGGAATCCGATGATGTCCGCGCCCATCATCCCCATGAGGATTTCCTGCTTCCACGGGCAGATCCCGAAAGATTCCGGGTTCGGCCATGGGATGTGCCAGAAAATGGCGATCTTGGCGTCCGGGCGCTTATTCTTTATTAAAAGAGGCAGAAGCGCGAAGTGATAGTCCTGGATCAGGATGAGGGGCGATTCCTCGTTCCCGATCTCCTGAAGAAGGGATTCGGCGAATTTCTCATTCACTTTTTGGTACTGGATCCAGTCGTCGAGCCTGAAAACGGGGCGCGTGTGCGTGATGTGGCACAGCGGCCAAAGGCCTTCATTGGAAAACCCGTAATAGTGTCCGTTCTCCTCCTCTTTGGTCAGCCACACGCGTTTTAAGGTGTAAGCCGGCTCTCCTGGCGGGACCTGCACTTTGTTGGAGGCATCGCAGACCTCGCGGTCCGCGTCTCCGGCGCCATGCGCGATCCATGTTCCTCCGGTCGCCCGCATCACGGGTTCAAGCGCGGTGACCATTCCGCTCGCCGGCACAATGGTTTCGATCGCGCGCTTCTGCCGGACGTGCATATAGGGTTCTCGGTTTGAAACAAGAAACAACGATTTGTTCCCCAGCTTGACACGGACATGCTCTTTTAGTTTTTCCGGGGTCCAAATGGATTCACCCGACAGCCGGAGTTGAGCTTCCTTTTCCGCCGCGGCGCGCGCCGCCTGAAGGCTCATGGCCATTTGGCTGACTTCTTTGGCCAACGGCCCCAGGATATCTCCTCTCAGCGCTTTAGGGGGCTGTTGCGCTTCACCTAACCTTAGCTGTTTGATCCAATCGGCGACTTGGGCAATGGGCCCCGTGATGCTCCAACGGACGACCAAGAGCGTGGTCAAAACGATCAGAACGGTCAATATAAGCAAGCGGATGAAATTGTTTTTCCAGATTCCTTTTATCCTGACATCGATGTAATGCGCGTCCTGGAGGATGAGCAGGGATTGGAGCGGCTGATCGTCCGCAACCAGCGGCGTGCGGTAGGCGTAAGCCAGTTTGCCGTCGATCTTTTCAAACCGGCCGGAGCTTTCGTTCTCAGCCCATCCTTCATCCGGATAGGAAGCCTGGGATTTCAGATCTTTGAAATCCGCCGGTGATTGGGCAAGGACCGTCCCGTCATTTTTGTAAAGGACCAAGCCCAATAATTTTTCTCTCTTGGAAAAGCGTTCGATCACGCGGCTGATCTTTGAGAGGTTTTTGCTTTCCAGCGGGGATTCAAGAGATTCTTTGAGCGCGTCCGACAGAATGACGACCCTCCGCTCCAACTCGCGAACGAGGCGGTTTTTTTCTGCGCGGTACTGAACGTACGAAAACGAACCGGCCACAAAGGTCGTGACAATAAGCAGCGAAGTGATGAGGCGTAAGGTGATCTTCATTGGATTTCTACCATTCTATCACGAAGTGATGGCTCTCGGACCCATGCGGCGGCCAAACTTTTAGGCTCCCAGAGCGGCCTGCAGGTAGATCAGGATGGCTGCGGCTATGAAAATCTCGACAATGACGGGGGTCATCATCTTGATCCACTGAAAAGGAGTGAAGTTCTCGTCGATGTCTTTCTTGATGAACGCGTAAGCGACCACAGATTGAGCCGAGCCGATATGCGTCCAGCACCCGCCGACGGCGTACCCCGCGATCTGGGCCAGTGAAAACAAGTGGATCAAGTTCACCTCCAAACCCTGCAGCGCCCGGCCTCCGAAATCCGCTACCACATTATTGTCGAGGATCGCGGACAGGACTGTGGTCCCGGCGAATTGAGCGAATGCCACATGCGAGGAGCCCAGCTTTTCAATGGCGTAGACCAATGCTTGTGAAAGTTGATTCAAGAAACCCGTCTTCTGAAGAACAGTGATGGAAAAGAAAAGGGGTATGAGGAACAGATATTCCCTGTATTCGTGCACCGCCTCTCGCAGCGCCAATCGACGCATTTTAGGGATCGAGGCGATGGCAAACCAGGACACGGCAAAGCCACTGAAAGAGGATAGAAAGAGAGGCACGTTATGGTCGACAGCATGCCAAATGAGCAGACCGATGAAAGGGGCAAATCCGAGCGCGCCCAGAACTTGAGACCTCCGTCTTTGCCGGCTTGCGGATTCCAGCGTGCTTTGAATTCTTCGATAAGCATCATCTTTCTTCTCTATTTCTTCGCCGTAACTGTGTACATAATAATGATCCAGATCCTCGGCGACATTTTCCCATACAAACTCCCCAAGAAGTTCCTTTCTTGTCGCAACCGGAACCTTCTCATTGACCATCGCCTCTCCCAACGGCTCGCCATTGCGAAGCCTCTCAATGACCGGGTGGAAATGATTGCCCAGCTTTTCTTCATGCTCTTCCACAAACTCAATCGGTGTCAGCATCTCGCCATGTCGCGAAGCTTGCAGGAACCGTACATCCGCCGTATGCCGGTCCAGGATATCCAGCTTATGAATTTCCACCGTCCTGCCAGCCAGTCTCCTGCGCATATTCCAAAAGACGATGAAATAACTTGCGACTGCGACAGGCAGGCAATACCGAAGGAAAAATACATTGTCCAAATGCGGGTTAAGGTTGGATTTCATGATGAGGTTGGGAGGCTCTCCGTAAGCAAGCCACATGCCGCAAACGGTCGTCACGACCGTTGAGATCATGACGGCATAAACAATGTCCTTCTCCGCGGCCTTGGAAAGAAACAGGATGACGATCATGGTGCGGATCATGAGGCCGATCATGGAAACGCCGTCCAGTATCCCGGAAGCGAACGACACGATGGCGGCCAGCAGAGCTATCGTGACGACGACGTTCCCGCGCCTTTTTTCCAAGACTTTGAAGCTGACCGATTCCAACAACCGCGTCTGTGCGATGACCGCGACAAAGAAAGTCAACCCCAATATGAACAGCATGGTATCGGCGTGGATCAGCTCGTCCCATCCATGCAGGGTAAAAAGATAGTGCCGGACTTTCGGCAGGAAAGCCGCAACTCCTTCCACGGCAAACGCTTGACGCAGGGAAGAGGAGCCATGCCACCACGTCGACCAGAAAGTCGTGGTGATTACAAGCCCCATTCCATAAGTCAAGGCATTCTTATCCAAACGGTATCGAATGGAGCCAAACACGAACAGGGAAATGACCGTAAGGAAGACCTCGATAGCTATAATCCAGGAAGGGATGGGATAAAAAGTACCCCCCATGGATATTAAATACGCCGTTATGAGGCAGTAAGCGGTGAATTTAATGGAGGAGAGATGGATTATTTTCGGTTTGGGTACCGATTTCTTTACCATTTCTGCCTATTTTTTATTCGCATCCTGATCCTTATCGTGATTCCTCCTTCCAATGACGATGATGTATACGAAAAACCCTACAAAAAGACCGATAAGAATCAGAACCGGCCATTCCTGCGCGAAATTAAAATGAAATGACATAAGTAACCTCCTTTACAATTTATTTTCTGAACCAAAAATCGTATAGCGGCTTGGCTGAAAACGCCAGCACGAGAACGATCAAGACCGGATAGTTCATATGCAAGAGCTTGGGGAATAGCTTCGCAACAACGATGGTTGCGAAAAAAACGGACAGCTTAACCAGCGATATATCAAAAACAGTGAGTCCTTTCATTCTTTCATTCAACAAGTTAAACATATTCATGCCCTCCTATAAAAAATCCGATAACCGGTGGAATATTCCAGTTATCGGCAACAAAAAAGCCATCACTGGTATAAACCAGAGATGGCGGCCCGACCATCATTCCTTATCCTCCAAGGATGTACAGAACTGTGTCCTTGAACCCATGGTCATACTATCAAGATTTATGGGAAATTGCAATTTAACCGTCTTATTGTTCGACAATACCATCGAGGATATAAAAAGAAAAGGCCGTCTTAGCGCTCTGACGCTAAAAAAGCCTTTTCGTGTCTTCGTGGTAAAAATCTCCCCCGATAGGACGAAGACACGAAATCTGTTTTCCGGGCTTTATCCCTTCAAAAAGCGAGGAATCCCTATGAATTTTACAATATATCTGCCTTCCTTCGGGCATACGAAAATCCCGCGGGCGTCTGATTCTGCACTAACACCGACTGAAATTAAGCAACTTAGAATGCGCCTGGGGATGAGCATTCCCGGATTCGCGTAGAAGATCGGGGTAGACCGCACAACGGCATGGTCCTACGAATCCGGCCGCTCGTCGCCATCCAAAGAATCAATAATGAAGATCGAAACGGCAAAAGCTCAGAGCCATCCCATTAACAACTGATTCCATCATCAAAGTGAAATAGGAATTCCCTTTGCTTTGGCGCCGAGCCGGATGGTCAAGCCGAGAATCCTCTTTTTTAATCCGAATGGGGCAAGCCACCACTTTTCAAAAAGCACTTTGCCGATGTGCCAGCTTTTTCCGACACGGTGCAGATGGATCTGCGGGGATGGTTCGGCGAAGAAGTCGCCATAGGCGAACCCGGCAAGCTCTTCTCCAGCTTCCAGCATGCAGTAGCCGTTACCGCAAAATTCTTCTTTCGGCGCCTGGCCGTTGATCTCGCTTGCGATGCGGTCGGCCACCACCTCCGCCTGGGTGTGCGCAAACACGCCCGCTTTCGGCAACATAAGAGGCACATCCGGCTTCCATCGTCCCGGAATTGAAATACCTGTAACGTCTCCAATGGCATAGACGTTTTCATGCTTGGTTGACAATGTGGCGCGGTCGACCTGGATCCATCCCGCCTCGTTGGTTAAGCCGATACCTTGGACAACGGCCGGCGGCCGGTGGGGCGGGATTGCGATCAGTAGGTCATATTGGAAAGAAGGCTTTCCGTCAAATGAGAGCTCGCGGGTTTGAGGATTGACCGAGGTCAGTTTATGCGAGGGGTGGAAAGCAATCCCTTTTGATTCGAGCATCTGCCGAACCGCGTTGCCTAGTTCCGGGCCCGCGACCGGCATGGGCTGCGGTTCCGGGGTAAACATTTCGATCCTGACCTGATTCTGCAATCCCCGTTGCTTGAAGAAATCTGCGATCAACATCGCTCCCTCATGCGGGGCACCGGGGCATTTGTAAGGCATGGAGCTCACGACAATCGCGATCGTCCCCGCTTTGAATGATGGAAGTGTCTCTTTGATCCGGTTGGCGCCTTCCAAAGTGTAAAAGGTATGAGCTCCCTCAGATAGCCCCGGGATCACCTCCGGCGCAAGCTGGGTACCCAGTGCGATAATCAAATAATCGTAGGCCACATTCATCGTATCGGCGATCACCCTGCGATTGGCAACATCAATTTGGCGGGCTTCGCTATGAATGATTTCCACCCCAGGGCGAACCAAATTGCGCACTTCGCAAACGATCTGCTCCGGTTTGCGTTGTCCAACCATCAGCCACAGAAAGGATGGCGCGAACGCATGTTTGGATTCCTTTTCGACTAAAATAATGCGATGCCGGCTTCCCAGGAGTTGCCGCAGCTTATTAGCCGCGACCAGCCCGCCCACTCCGCCTCCCAAAATAACGATTGTTTTCTGATCCATGGTTTAACCTTCCTTTAAAATGTGACCACCTTATCGCTTTCCTTAACGATTTCGTACATGTCCTTCATGGTGCTGATTGGACACATTTCATTGCCTTCCTGATTTCGGGACTTGATGCATGTGCCGCAGGCAAGTATCTTTCCTCCGGTCTGCAAAAATTTCTTCGCCTGCTCGATCGTGTTGAATTTTTCGGTGCTGACGGATTGATACTCAACCCCCTTCCCCATCAGGAAAACCTTGACCCCATCTTTTTGCCCGAGGCAGAAGTTCGCATACCGCAGCGCGTTCCAGCATGTCTCGGCATCGTTGCTTGAAATGATCACTCCCATTTTCATTTTGAACCCTCCCTTTCAGAATTCATATCGCATGTTTACATATAAGTTATCATTCTTATCGAATTGCCCGAAAAACGTAGTTTCCCTGGCGCCGCCGAAAATATTGGAGCCCATACTGATCCATAATCCATCCGCCAGGCTGTGCCAGACTTCAGGGATAAGATAGAAATCTTCATCCGTCGGGCTGTAGTATCCGAACAAAGACAATTTCCAGGTCTGATACTTAAAAAATCGACTAAGTCTTGTGGCAACGAGCTGCCGTAATTCATCGCTTTTGGGAAACCCGGCGGGTAGGTTCGTGAGGTAACGGTCATATTGCATCATGTACTCGCCGTAATATTGCAACCCGGCGGTAAGGTCTTCTCCCAGCTGTCTTTGATAACCGGCCAAATAAAGAGCTTGAGAATTGGCGATGAGCGGATTGCCTCCCGACAGGTCTTGCCTCGAATCGGAATATCCCGCCTCAAAGTTTACAACTCCGCCTATGCCAGATCCCCGTGCAGATGCTCCATAGACATTACGGCGAGGGTACTCAAAGGTGATCTGCGTGGGGGAAGTAAAGTTGTCGGGTATCATGATGGGCGTGTGGAAGAAACCGCGGCTCGTATAGAGGGCGGTATCCCAGCTCGAAAATGTGTGAGATATCTTGAGCGCCAACTCGGTTTTCTCAAGGTCTGAATTGGGCTTGTTTGTGATCCGGTTCGTGACTTGGGTAAAGGGATCAAAGAAGAAAAATTTGTCAGAAGACGGCATTCGGTCAGCTTCAAAGAAAGGAATGACGACGGCTTCCGCTTCCAGGGTCTTAAGATGCAGGTTGATTTTCATGCCGTCTGACCCGATCTTGAGATATTCCAAAGGTCTTCCTGCAAATAAAGCCGTCCAATCCTTCGGAAAGAAATCGTTGATGAAGAGAAGATCGCCCGTTCCCCAAGTGATGATTTGCCTCCCGACTCTGGCTTCAACGATTTCTCCTCCCAGGTCAAGATAAGCTTCCCGGATTTCAAGGTCGGATTTTCCAGTCAAGCCATCGTGAAAAAAATCAGCTTTCGTGAGAAATCCATTGGATCCTGAACTTCCGGAAAGGGAAAGCTGAAGGCGTTCTTCCGCAAATATAAAATCTCCCTTCCCGGCAGAGGGCTTGAGTCCGGTGACGCGGGGGCTGTAGCTAACCTGCCCAAACCCGTGCATGTTGAGTTCCGCGCTCCATGAGTTCTGAAACGCAAGGAATAGAACGACAAGGGAAGAAAGTCTTGATCTCATCGCCTCACTTGATCCATTTTTCAGGAGGTCTTTGCAGATACCTTTCGGAGAACAAACCGTCCTCCAAGCCCACATCATAGTTCACGTTCTCAAACGTAGTCTCGGTATAGTGCTCTGTTTTTAGGTTCTTCATGGTGCGTTGAACGATGATCGGACGGCCTTTGATCTCTTTAACCTCGCCGGCGGTAAAGACTTTATATATCTCGTTTTGCACGTCGTAATACTCCTCTTTCAGAGGCAAAAAAGAGGATTTGTCGATCCAAGAGACCTTCCGCGCAAAAGCGGATGCTCCTTTAGGGACGCTTTCCACAACGTAACAATCTTTTCCTCCTAAAGATTCTTCCTTGAGGACTTTATAGGAATCCGCGCCCAAATCTCTTCCAGAAACGTCTTCATAGGTGAAATCGGAGCCGACGAAACTCGATTGATTGTCTTTGGCCGCGATCCGAGTGGTCAGTTTAATGGCCGGGATATAGAGCCAACGGTCGTCATCCTTGTCCGCATACTTCCAAACTAAAAATGCTGTTCCCCGCACGTCTGCGGGCCCATGGAAGTACATGTAATATTTTTGATTTAAGCCGGTTTTGGCGTTGATCCTCAGCATGGCGAGACTTCTCCGGCGTTCCCTTCCCGCCTTATCCACAAGGCGCATGGAGACTCTGGCCTGAAAATCCTGCCCCGCATAGAAAAAGACCTGGGCGTATCGTTTCATGATTTCCTCGGCGGGGAGCGCTTCAGCGTGCAACAAAGACACAGGCGCCAACCATCCAGCCAACAGGAGCGCAACTATTTTGATCATTTTATACACCTCGCTTAAAGAGCCAGCCTCTCAAAAGAACAATGAGAGCCGGCAGATAAAGGATCGTCATCAGAGCTGAAAGCGTCATCATGCTGACGATGAAGGCTCCGACCGTGACGTAGGGCGTGAGCGGCGCAAGGAGCATCACGGAAAACGCGGAGGCAAAGAGCACGGCATTGCGCACGATGCCTTTACCGGGTCTTGCCGCGGTCCAGAGCAGGGCTTCCGTGATGGAGGACTCCTCCACCGGGATCGCTTTATCGCCTTGCGTTTCGGCCAACCTCTGCCTGAAACGGCTGATGAAATGGATGGCGAAATCCACAGCCATTCCCAGCGAGAGACAGCTCAAAACCGATATG
>MHIY01000003.1:17664-20304 GCA_001817755.1 Candidatus Colwellbacteria bacterium RIFCSPLOWO2_01_FULL_48_10 | reverse complement strand
TCGGCCTGATACACGACAAATTTGGCCAGAAGATGTCTAAGTCGAAGGGCAACACCGTCGACCCGATGGAGATGATAAACAGGTATGGAGTGGATGTCATTCGCTGGTATTTTTATACCGTTAACCCGCCCGGCGAGCCTAAGAATTTCGATGAGGAAGACCTTGGCAAGGTATACCGGCGTTTTTTCTCGATTCTCTATAACTCGTTTGTTTTCTACAACACATCGCCGCATAAGGCCGAGCAGATATTGCGGCCAAACGTACGCCATGTTTTGGACAAGTGGGTGATATCGCGTCTGCACCAGACCATCAAGGAGACAACTGCGCTCCTAGAGAAATATGAAATAGGATTGGCTGCGAGAGCCATAGAGGGCTTGGCCGACGATCTC
Source organism: Candidatus Colwellbacteria bacterium RIFCSPLOWO2_01_FULL_48_10 (assembly GCA_001817755.1). Classification (GTDB taxonomy): domain Bacteria; phylum Patescibacteriota; class Minisyncoccia; order UBA6257; family Colwellbacteraceae; genus 2-01-FULL-48-10. The sequence goes on along the minus strand of MHIY01000003.1, from coordinate 19,915 downwards.
TCGAGATGGTACATCCGTCGCAGCCGCAACCGCGAAGAGGCGACGCGAGTCCTTGGTTACGTGCTTTTCGAGATGTCCAAGCTTATCGCGCCTTTCGCACCCTTCTTTTCTGATGCGCTTTATCAGTCGCTGGGCGGTTCCAGTGAAAAGCCGTCTGTTCATCTTACCGACTGGCCGCAGAGCGATGCCAAGCTTGTGAATATTCCGCTTATGGAAGCGATGGAAGAAATAAGACGTCTTTCGACCTCCGCTCTTGCGCTTCGCGCGGCGAAGGGCATAAAAGTTCGCCAGCCGCTGGCTTCGCTGAAGATAAAAGACAATCCGGCGCTTACCCCCGAGCTCTTGGATGTGTTAAAGGACGAAATAAACGTTAAGGCGGTGATCTTTGACCAAAAGACAGAAGGGGACGCCGAGCTCGACACTGTTTTGACCGAAGACTTGCGCCGCGAGGGAATACTCCGCGATCTTAACCGCACCATGCAGAGCCTGCGCCAGAAAGCGGAATTGAAGGTGAACCAAAAGGTGGATATATATTTCGATGGCCCGGCGGACATAGTCGAATGGATCAGAGCGCAGGGCGTTGCGTTCAAAGCCAATGTCGGCGCCCGCGAGATGATCTTTAAGAGAACCGACAAATTCGATGCCCTAGAGGAAATGGAGGTAGACGGCCGTCCGGTTTGGATAGCACTAAAGACGCTGTAGGATTTCATCTCGTGTTATCATACTAATCACTAGCCATAAGTCGCTAGTCACTATCATGAAACCAGTCATCGTATCAGGTATCAAGCCGACCGGCAGAACGCACATCGGCAATTATCTCGGCATGGCGAAGCTCGCCGCCGAACTCCAAAATTCTGGGAAATACGAACCCCTTTTCTTTATTGCGGATTACCACGCGATGACCGAAAAGGTCCCCGCATCCGAAATGACCCGCCAGACGCTTGAGATCGCCGCCGATCTTATTGCCTCCGGTATTGACCCAAAGAAATCCGTCCTTTTTGTGCAATCGCATGTTCCCGAGCACGCAAACCTAGCCTGGATATTGAGCACTGTCACCTCGATGGGCGACCTGGAACGCATGGTGGAATATAAGGAGAAGGTGGCCGATGGGCAAACGCCGAACGCCGGTCTTTTTAATTACCCAGTTTTGATGGCCGCAGACATCCTTATTTACAAGGCCGGTGTTGTTCCGGTCGGCGAGGACCAGAGACAGCACCTTGAGCTAACGCGCGCGATAGCGCGGAACTTCAACGCGCGCTTTGGCGAAACTTTCCCGGAACCCAAGGCGGCGCACACCTCCGCACCCAGAGTGATGAGTCTCGACGATGCCTCGCGCAAGATGTCGAAGTCCATTGCCTCCGGATGCATATACCTTACCGACACGCCTGATGAAATTCGTGCTAAAGTGGCGCGCGCGCAGACCGACTCAATGAGCGAAGTGGGTTACGACCCGGAGAAACGCCCCGCGATCGCGAACCTGCTTCGCATCTACAGCGAGTTTTCCGGAAAACCAATTGAAACAATCGTTGCCGAGTTCAAGGGAAAGAAGTACGTTGAGTTCAAGACGGCGCTCGCGGAAGTCATCATTGCCGCGCTTATCCCGTTCCAAGAAAAACGCGCCGAGCTCCTGAAAAACCCAAAAAAATTAGCCTCAATCCTTGCTTCGGGCGCAAAGAAGGCTTCTAAAATCGCAGAGGCGACAATGAAAGAAGTCAGAGAGAAAACTGGGCTTATCTAGTTTGACCGAGGGGTTGTTGTGTGAGAGTATCAATTTGTCCGTTATTGTTGCGGACATGAGGTCTAAGAAATGCACCCTGAACTTAGAAAGCGCCCTTCCCCGATCGTGGTACTCATAGCTTTGGTCGCGGTGACCGTCGTGCTGGCTGCTTTTATCTTGGTCGTAACCGTCAAGTTAACCGAAGACCGGGATTTAACTTGGGAAGGCGAATGCCTCGGTCTGGATCTTGGTTCAGCCGGGAACTTCGATGGCGAAAACCATGCTGTTCTGAGTATCGACTGCGACGGCAGGGAAGCGGCAACCTTCAGCGGGTCTGCGATCGCCCATTGGGCTGATCATCCCGAAGATCCCCTCGACTGCAAGCTATACGGGGATGAACCGGCCAAGTGTAAGGTAGTTGCCTGAAAGACGCGCATGCCCCCAGAGCTCAATGAGCCGCGGGGGTTTTCTTTTTTTCCATAACGAAACGATCAAAAGAACCCTACCGATCGGCGGAGGGTTTCTAGATTCAAA
>MHIY01000003.1:6867-17635 GCA_001817755.1 Candidatus Colwellbacteria bacterium RIFCSPLOWO2_01_FULL_48_10 | reverse complement strand
CGGCTTGCCGCGTGGGTAATTGATCGCCAGATCTCTAATATGACCGGCAAGACCGGAGATCAGTTTTGTTAGTGGGATATTTAGCCCACCCCGCTTTCATTAATGAAAGCGGGTAAAGGGGCTGGAATTCCAAACCGAATCCATTTCCATTGTTTTTAAGAACAGCCACCGCCGGCTCCTTGCTTTCATTAATGAAAGCATCTATACAATGCTCCGAGCGCCTTTATAGTATCCCAGAAGAGGCCTATCTTCCGTATCCTTGTCGCGGGAGTAGATCCGCTTCCTTTGGGGATTCCTGCCGTAGCCTCTGGCCTCAAGGATATCCCGTACCTTGCTTATGGTTATGGCGGAGACGCCAAGCGCTTTTCCTATAGCCCTATAGGTATTTTTATGTTTCAGCATGTTTCCAATGGTCAATCTCCTCAGGATCGCCTCTTTTTCATGATACGTGAGGAGGAGATCAAGTAGTCTACCTAGGTTCATGCCGGTTTTGACCGCAGCGATCTCTCGCAGAAGAATTTCCAGCGCCTTCTGGCGCTGCCGCCGTGTCAATTCCTTGCCCGAAGTTTTCATGTATGCAGTATACCTTGTCGCTTTCATTAATGAAAGCGACACGAATTTCTGTGCAGCTTCAAATCCCGATCTGTTTCGTTGTTTTAGAGTTAATCGCGCCGAAAAGTCACGCTTTCATTAATGAAAGCGGTGGAGCAAGCGCCGTGGCCGCAAAGACCATGGAAGAAGTCCGCAATAAAGTTAGGCTTATTTGGTATATACTTAACTCATGTTCACAGAAAAACCAAAAGAACAACCATCGCAAGACGACATTGAGCTTGGGCCAACCGAGGAAAAGGGATGGATTGATATAGATCTAAGGAGACTTCCTAAAGAAAGGATTGTAGCCGATAACCCCACCGGCATAAGTGATCTTAGAGAACAACCCAGCCCCAAGAAAGATGAAATTACAATCCTTGATACTCCAGATAACGAAATAATAATCTCCGACGCTCCAAAGAGTGAGAAGGATGAGATAATAATTTCCGATATTCCCAAAGACAAGAAAGACGAAATAGAGATTCTATCAGACGATGATGAAGAATAGTTGCTGGCCCGCGCCCTTTGGGGACAAGATGATCGGCAATATCAATCATCAGGCGACGTAAAGAACACTAAACACAATATCTGGATATCGGATATCCAAATATTGGTAGTGGGGTTATATTTCTATGATCACCGGCAATATCATCGGCCGGCGGAAGGTTTTGTTGTAGAGATACTGGCCTATTTGGTCTCGCATGAGATTCTTGAGGTAATCGCCGTCCAGCTGGCCAGGCGGAATTTTGCCGATAATGAGTCTGACCTTCTTACGCACCTCGTTCAAGAGCTCTTGGCTCTCTTTGAGATAGATGAAGCCTCTCGAAATTATGTCGGGATTTTTGAGCACCCGGCCGGTCTTGCGGTCGATCGTGGTGATCACGACCACCATGCCTTCCTGCGCAAGTATCCGGCGGTCGCGGATAACGACTTCGCCGACGTCGCCGACGCCCAACCCGTCCACCATGACGTAGGTCGCGGGAACAGTTTCGCTGATGATGGTGAATGTTTCCTTGGTGAGCTCGGCCACCTGGCCGTTGTCCATAAGCCGCACGTTTTCCTTGGGCAGGCCGATTTCGACGGCGTTCTTTCCGTTAGCCGAACGCATGAAGTAATAGCCGTGCACGGGCATGAGGAACTTGGGCTTGATGAGCTTTACGACCGTCTGCAGGTCGGCTTTGGGCGCGTGTCCGCTGGAGTGGATGTCGATCATTTCCGAGTTAAAGACTATTGCTCCCTGGCGGGTAAGGTGGTCCTTGAGATGCTGGACGCTCCGCTCATTGCCCGGAATGACTGAAGATGAGAATATCATCGTGTCGCCCGGTTTTATTTGCACATATTTGTGTTCGCCGGTGACTATTTTCATCAGGCCCGCGTTAGACTGGCCTTGCGCGCCGGTAGTGAGAACCAGTATTTTGTCATCGTCATACTTGCCGATCTCTTCGATAGGCAGAACACTGTCCTTTTTGAACTTCATATAGCCGAGTGTGTGCGAGATCTGGATTGCGTCTTTCATCGAGCGGCCGCTTACAAAGACCTTGCGCCCGATTTTCTCGCAGATCTTTATTATCTCGGCGATGCGGGTAAGCATTGTCGAGAAAGTGGTGAGTATTATCCTGCCGTCGGCTTCGACGAATAGCTTTTCGAGGTTTTCTTCGACTAGGCGTTCGGAGACCGAGTGACCCTCCTTTTCGGCGTTGGTGCTGTCGATCATAAAGGTGTGAATGCCGAGTTTGCCAATGCGCTCGAAATCATCGAGCTTGGCGGCGTTGCCTTCTTCGTCGTAATCGAGGCGGAAATCGGCAAAGTGCACAATATTAGCTTCAGGAGTTTTTACCACCACGCCGATTGTGTCGGGCACGGTGTGGTCCACCCCGAAAAATTCAAGCTCAATATGCTTGCCGAGTTTCACCTTGTCGCCGTTGTCGACAACTACGATGTTCAGTTTGGGGGCGTTTACGAATTCTTCCTGCCGCTTCTCGATCAGCGCCTTGGTGAGCTTTGTTGTGTATACCGTTGGGTTGCCGATGCGCCCGATGAGATATGGAATCGCGCCAACATGGTCAAAGTGCGCATGCGTAAGCACGAGCCCGCGGATATTTGCCTTCTTTGGCGCCAGGTAATCGACGTTCGGGATTATGAAATCTATGCCCGGGGTTTCTTCCTCCGGGAATTGTATGCCCATGTCGATGATGACTATTTCGTCCTTGTGCTCGACAAACGACATATTGCGACCGATCTCTTCCAGGCCGCCCAGAGGGACAAGCCGGGTGGCGTTTTCGTTTTGAGGAGCCTTTTTGTGGGCGTGCCCGGGATCTATGGATACATGATGCGCCGCCGCGCGATGAGCCGTGCCTCTGGTTGCTTCATGCGAACGGTATCCGCCGCCGCGTCCGGACCTCATGCCGTCATGGCTCCGCGCCGGCCGATGACCGCCACTTCTTCCGGTTCCGGAATGCGGCCGGTCGGTAGAGGTCGAGTATGACCTATGGCCCGCCGCTGCGCCATCTGAAACATGGCTCCCGCCGGATCCGGCCGAAGCTCTTTTTGAATCAGAGTCAGCTGATTCGCTGTGTTTTGTGTTTAACATTTTATTATTTATTTTTATTTTCTAGTTATTACTAGTGGCTAATTCCTATTCTGTGAGCGAGGAGGGAGTTTCACGTCGCTCGTATTCATTCGCTCCCACGAACCCATCGGTTCGTGAACTCCGCCACGGGAAAACTCTCGTTTTCCCGACCCCTTTCCCGTTCAAATCCTCTCTCGCTGAATCTTTGAATGGAAAAATGGCTTTTGTGAGCGAGGAGGGAGTTGAACCCTCATGCCTTGCGGCATACGCTCCTGAAGCGTACGTGTCTGCCGTTCCACCACTCGCTCGATTATTGATACTTCGTCTGCCGCCGCGCCCCGTAGAGAGCTTCGCTCTTCTACTGGGGTTCCGCTCCGACCTTGTATCGGAGTCCGACAGCAGGTCGGACCACTCGCTCAATGCCTGGAAATGCGTTAACGAAATAGACTTTTACTCAGCACCAAAGAGCTGTTGCCGATGACCCCGTTTGGTGCATGTGAGAGACAAATGAAACATTAAAGCCGCTTCGTTATCAGCCATATTAGCTTACCTGCTTAAATAAGTCAATTTTCTCCACTGAATTTCTAATGTCCAAATCCAAATTTCAAACCAACGATATAGATCAAAATGACCAATTTAGATCCGATCATTTAGATTTGTTCTGACATTTGAGCTTTGGCATTTGTCATTGCTCTACTTCCACACCCTCTTTGTTTTAAGGTGCCAGCTCACGATGTCCAAGAAACGGTCTGATGAATTATTGACGATTTTCAGATCGCTGAATCCGCCGAGGTTCGGAGTGCTGATATAGACGTAATCGGGCGAATACAGGAACACCGCAGGATGTTCAGCGGCTATCGCGTCGCTGAGCGCTCGCAGCCGCTCTGTCCGAGTCGTTTCATCGAAATCTTTGCGGAACGCTTCGAGCATAGCGTCCACTTTTTTGTTTTGAAAGAGAGACAGGTTCTGGTCCGGATAGAATCTCCTCGAAGAGTGCCAGAAGGAAAACAGGTCGTTCGAAGCGCCGGCAATGTTGCCGAACATCAGCATTTCGTAATTGGTATTCCTAAGAATGTCTTCTTGGACCGCTTTGAGCGGCAAAACAGACAGCTCTACTTTCGCTCCCAGCCTTTCCCAAGTCGTCTTCACTATCTCAGCGGTCTTTACCAGGAAGCTTTCGTCGGGAACGACGATTGCCAACTCTAGGCCATTCAGGAGTAGCGGGTCGTAGGAGCCGGATTTTTCCATGGTCAGGACAGTCGGGCCGTAGATCACCGATCCATAAGAACCTAGAGCCTCTTTTACCAGGAGTTGGCGGTCGACGCTCCTCGAGAGAGCTTCCCGCACCTTTATGTTTTTAAGTTCTTTACCGCCCAGCCCCTGGTTTATAAATATCGCGTAATGCCTCGACGATTTTAGCTCGTGCACGTTGTGCCTTATGTTGATTGCGTCCTTGCCCTTAAACTTCGAGTCTGTTGAAACGACAAGATTCTCAGCCGAGTTCAGGCCGAATCCGTCAATTTGCCCGGAATTATATGCGCTTACGAGCTCCTTTTCGGTGTGGAAGAATTTAAAAATAAATCCAGCTATGTTCGGCTTTTTTGTCTGGCCGTCTGTCCGGCCAGCGGGCAGATTTCCATAATCATCATTTTTGATCAGGCGGAAGGTTTGTATTACCCCGCGGTCATCGTGTTCGAAATCGACGGCTTTGTAAGGGCCGAATCCGATGGGGTTCAGGCCGAATTTCGAGAACCGCAGATTTTGCACTTCCGAGTCTCCGAAGATGTGCTTAGGGATTACCATCAGGGTTTTTATGTGCTCATCTTCAAAGAATGCATATGGCGCCTGCAGTCGGAATTTTATTTCCAGTTCGCTTATGCGCTCGGCCTCAACGCCCTGGAAAGACGAATAAAGGTATGACCGCGCGTCCTTGTTTTGGATAATCCCCAGCGTAAAGATAACATCGTCCGAGGTTATATTTTTTCCGTCGTGCCACTTCCAACCCTCTTGTATCCTCACATTCCAAGTTTTACCATCCTCCGACCGCTTGATGCTTGTCGCTATGTCGTAAAGGCTGCCGAATATTAATCTCGACATGTCCCGGTCGGCCTCAGTTACCGGGATCACCGGGTTTATAAAGACCGGTTGGCCGACAACGCCCTCGCGATATTCGCCTCCGCGCGCCTCGGTGACCGTCGTGCTGTCCAGATAGTAAAAAGAGGCCACGATTGAGCCGGATACGAAAAAAGTTACCGCGGCCACGAAGAGCGCGATGCGTTCAGCTTTTGACAGTACTGGGATTATATTGGGTATCATGATTCAAAAAACGGAAGCCAGCTGCCTCGGATGAAACATATTCCGAGCGAAGGCCCGGATTAATTGCCGGTTTTTTCGCCGGCCGGGCTAACGGGTTCGGTAACCGGGGTTACTGTTACGCCCTGGTTATCGGTTGTGAGCTCAACTTCTGGCAGTCCGGTTGATGTGGTTTTGTCGGTCGTCAAAAGGTTGCCGATAGCGAACCCGGCAAAGGCAGCGATCACTACAACCGTGGCTATAAAGACAAATCTTTCTATACCTCTGCGACGCTGGTAGAACGTACCTTCGCCTACGCCAAAAGCCCCACCGGTCGCTGAAGACCTGTCTTGTATAAGCACCAAGCCGATTGCGATCACTGATATAGTTATAAGTCCAATGTTGATTAAAAGCATGTTTGTTTGGTTATTCTTGTATTAAACGGGGTGTTATTTATTCGAATTATTCGCCCCAATTCGCATTATTAGCGATACCTCCTATATCTTTCTAACTATATAATTTATGACGCTTACGAGAAGCGTTGCATAAACAAGTGGCAAAAGCACGGGTATTGTAACACTGACCATCAGGTAGTCAAGAATATAGAGCGTAATGGCGTTTACCACTATCAGCCCTAGGCCCAGTGTAATTATTATTATCGGCGAGAGCACTAATTTCAGGATCGGTTTCGCGAGAACGTTGATGGCCGTCAGCACCCCGGCGGCGATAAGCAGCTGTTTAAGATCGGTCGGGATAATGACCCCGGTTATGAATCGCCCGGCGAGATAGAGGCCCAGCGTGTTCGCGGCCACTGCGGCAATCAGCTTTGGAATAAGTCTGAACATAGAAATAGTATATAGCGATTAGCCAATAGTGGCTAGCCAAGGGTAGCTCTTTAGCTCCTCATCCCGGAAAGCGGAATTCAGAGTTTAGTAATTCAGGATTTACTATCAGGCTTCTGCACTAACTCGCTATGTCGCTATCGAGCTATCTAAGTAATTTCATAAGGCTCACTCCCGTCATCTCCGCCGGCTGGGGGATGCCCATCAGCTCCAGTATGGTCGGCGCGACATCCGACAGTATCCCTGCTACTTCGTGTTCCGAGGTCTCGACCTCGAAATTGTCTTTTTCTTTTTTCAGCTCGTTCGCTATCACGTAGACCGGTACGGCGGATGAATCGTGTTTCGTTTCTGGAAGGCCGGTGACCGGGTCGCGCAAGCGCTCGGCGTTTCCGTGGTCAGACGTTATAAGCATAACTCCGTCGGCGCGGAGAACCTCGTCCATCAGTTTGCCGATCTGTTCGTCAACCGTTGCAACGGCTTTCAGCGTCGCATTGAAGTTCCCAGTGTGGGCCACAATATCGGTATTGGCGTAATTTATAAGTATGAAGTCATAGGCGTTCTCGGAAACGGCCTCAATTGCGCGGGCGGTTATGTCTTTCGCCATCATTTCAGGGAATTCGTCATAGCGGGCGACGTTTTGGGAGGGGATTAGCACGCGGTATTCGTTCGGGAAAGGTTGTTCCACGAACCCGTTGAAGAAATAAGTTACGTGAGCGTATTTATTAGTTTCGGCTATCCTAAGCTGCACCTTGCCGTTTTCGGAGAGCACGCTGCCCAGTGGGTTCAAGACGTTCTCCGGCGGAAAGGCGACGGGAATGCCGAATTTTTTGCTGTATTCCGTAAAACTCGCCATATGAAGGTCTTTGAGCGGCGAAATGGCTTGGCTTACCGCGCTCGGGTTTAGAAACATCTCGACCAGTTGTCTCATGCTGTCCTCGCGGTAGTTAAAGAAGATCACGCTGTCGCCGTCTTTCACCGTTCCCTCCGGGTCGGCTGTTTTCGGTTCCACGAACTCATCTGTCAGCCCCTGTTTATACGAAGCCTCAATAATCTCTTTAGGATCAATCTTTAAATCTTTAAATCTTTCAATATTTAAATTTTCCGCACCACCCGCATCTACTTGTGGTGAGTCATTCGTACCCATTCGTATATTGGTATCATTCTGGCCGGTAATGGCCATGTAAGCCCTCTCCGTCCGATTCCAGTGCTGGTCGCGGTCCATGCCGTAATATCTGCCGCCGATGCTTCCGATGTGTACGCCATCGTAGCCGATTTTCGCGGCCTCAGCGCGCACTTTATCCAACAAAGCCAGAGCGTTTTTGGGCGGGCCGTCCTTGCCGTCGGTAAAGAAGTGAAAATTCACCCTTAGCAGTTTTGCCTCTTGGGCAAGCCTGATCAGGCCGTTTACATGGTCCATGGCGGCGTGGACATTGCCTTCAGTCAGTATCCCGACGAAATTCACATTTTTGCCTTTGGCTTTTGCAACTTTGATCGCTTCCATCAAGACTTTATTCTCGAAGAACGAGCCGTTTTTTATCGCCAGACTGATGCGCGGGAAGTGCTGATATATCACCCGTCCGGCGCCGAGTGTCAGGTGGCCGACCTCCGAGTTACCCTCTTCGTTCCAGGGAAGGCCGACCGCGATCGAAGATGCCTGCAAAGCTCCGGCGGGGAAGTGCCGCTTGATGTAGTCTATATTTTTAGGGTTGGCGATATAGATCGGGTTAGAGTCGTCTTTCTTCCCAATGCCCCATCCGTCCATTACCACCATTACGATAGTTCTACGTGTTGACATATTCTTTGCTATTTATATAATTATGACACTAAACGTGAAAGGCATCCTACATGGGTGCCTTTCGTTGTTTTTACCCCCTTTCCAATAAGTATTTAAGATATTCGAAATCTCTGAAATTACTCCCGGCAAATTGTTTTATTTCTTTGGCTGTTCTAGGCCCTCTGCTTAGCACGATAACCTCCTTGCCTATTTCCCTAAGGTGTTTTAGGACGGGCAAGAAATCACCATCTCCCGAAAGAATAATTACTCTATCGAAATCATCGAGATTTTTCATTAAATGGAAGGCCATGTCCACGTCGCAGTTTGCTTTTCTCCTGGTTGTTCCATCCCCTTGTTCGTATAATTTGACTGGTTTTAACAAAAGCTTATAACCAAACTTATCAAGTCTTTGATAGAATCTTATTCTTTGAAGGTGCCTGCCTATAAGCACTATATCCGCCTCGTTTAGGTGCTTGTTCTGAAGTAAAGTAAGCAGATGTTTTTCGACCGCGTCTGGAGGAACGGTTTCATTTGCCTGGTAGTCGTATTTGAAGTCGCGCGTTTCTACGCCGCCGAAATATAAGATTTTAGTAGCGACATATTTTTCTTTTAGATACTTAAAAAGCTTATTATAATCTATTTTCCATCCCAGGCTTTTCTCGCCTCCATAGAAAAGATTTGATGCATCTATAAAGACATACGTTTTCATAGTCGAATATTAATCTATTTTCTGTGAAACTGAAAATCTTTGTCGACTTCGGTTCATAAGACCTTTGAAATTAAAAACTGCCCAGATGGGCAGTTTTGTCTAAGCTTTTTGCAAATGTGTTTCAGTCGGTAGCGAGACCTCAAGCGATTCAAAATAGCTGTTCGGTCCGCCTCCGCCAACTCTCCGAACAAGCCTCCTGTTGATAAGTGTCTGGATGTCGTTGCGAATAGTGCGTTCACTGATATCTGGAAACGTCTCCATTAAATTTCTCAAACGGCAAAGTTGCGTTTCTCTGATCTTATTCAAGACAGACTCTTGCCGTTTAGAAATCTCGCCATTGCCGCTTACCCATAAATCATTTGCCGCATCGCTTCCAATTCGTATATTCGTACTAGATTCGTTATTCGCTGATAACGGCAACTCTTCCATCAACAAATCATCTTTTGCCCTTAGATCCCTACCCTCCATAGCCTTGGCGTAGGAGGGTTTCAATGTTTCAATCTTTAAATCATTAAATCTTTCAATATTTAAATTTCCTACTGGAAACTCCTTCCCTAAATCAATATCCGGTCCTGCCGCCGGAGCCTTTATTTTTTCCTGCATCGCTTTCTGCAGGTAACCGATCTCCCGTATCAGCACATCCGCGTTGATATCCTTCATTTCCTTAACCGATTTTGCAATAAGTATAAACCTTTCAAGCTTGTCGAAAACAGTCGGCAGGCCAAGATGGAGGGCTTGCTCGTCAAACTTAGACAAAAAGCCTATTGCCGCATCTTCAAGCTCCCGGCGCAGGCCGGCATTTCGTATAAGAGTAGCCACCCGGAAAACGGCAAAGACAATATCATGGGCTTTATATGACAAATTGTTCATAATAGCCGTTATCCTATGCTTAAACGGCAAAATCGTCAATTCATCCGGCAAACGGCAATTTATTACCTCATGGTTTTAGGATTATAATTCCAAATGACGAAGCTCTAATGTCGAAGGATGATCTATTGGTTGTAAATTGGGATTTTGACATTGGACATTGTTTGAAATTTGGTGCTTGAGATTTGTGATTTACGCAAGAGAACCCTTGTAACGCCTTGCGTTCTCTTGCGTTATATAAAGCAGTGTAATACACTTACACTCGTGCTGTTTTAGGCCCGCAGTGAGGCGGACCTAACATAATACAAACCTGATTCACGGCTTCTTGGCCGTCTTCCGGTTTTTGTCATTTCAAAACCTCACTATAGAGGTTAGTTTTTTAGCTTGCTGATTACAGCAAGTTTAGCTCGCTAGCGGCTGATGCCGTCTAGGAAAAGTAAATCCAATTACTAACGAGCTATAGAGCTAACGAACTAACTACTATTCACAAAGTTACTAGGACCGTTCGCGGACATCAGCTCGCCGCCTTAACCTCACGAAGGAAAAAGGCAGCTGGTCGATGATGGTTAACTGCGTTCAGTCATCCGAAAACAAACAAATACAAAAACAACTTTCTAATCGCAACGATATGGATTCGCATTATTCGATGCCTATTCGCATTATTCGCGATTACTACTTACAAATGAGTAAAACTTTTTCCAAAGTTGTGATTGCTCTTGCTTTGGCGGTTGCTGTAATCGTCCCTGTTAACGCACAGACGACCAGCATTTCTGACCTTCAGGCTCAGATCGCCGCTTTGCAGGCTCAGCTCACATCTTTATCTGGAACTAGCACAACTTCGTACAACTTTACCGTCAACCTCACAGTCGGTTCAAAGGGTGCGGATGTTACTGCTCTCCAGAACGTTTTGATTTCAGGCGGTTATCTTAAAATCGCCGCCCCAACCGGTTACTTTGGCCCTCTCACGAAGGCTGCTGTCGCCGCTTGGCAGGCCGCCAGTGGCATCTCCCCGGCTGCCGGTTACTTTGGTCCTATCTCTAGGGCTAAGTTAGTCGCTGCTGGTCAGGGCACCACTACGACCACCACGACTACAACCACCCTTCCGGCTGGCTGTACGTCTACAA
>MHIY01000003.1:0-6851 GCA_001817755.1 Candidatus Colwellbacteria bacterium RIFCSPLOWO2_01_FULL_48_10 | reverse complement strand
ACAACTGGTGTTATGACGATTACTCCGGTCGCAAAATACGTTTTCACAAACGGTAATTCAACTGAAGTGAAAGTTAACACTGTTAAACTTACTCGCACAGGTATTTCTGCCGATGGTGACATCAGCAACCTCTACCTTTACGAGGGTTCGACAAAGCTTGCTGAAATGAGCTCTGTTTCGAGTAAAGTATTCTCGTTCAACAGTTCATCCGGCCTATTCACTATCCCAGCCAACAGCGCAAAGACTGTTTGGGTCGGGGTATCGATGGTTGCCGCTACGTCAGGTCCTTTCAGCGTTGGATTTTCTCTTAATGCCGCAACCGACGTTGTTGTCACACCGACAGCGACAGTCGCCGGCGTATTCCCGCTCAAGGGCGTTGAGTTAGCTACTGCGTTTATTACTGACCTTGGCTACATCAACTTGACGAACACTACAACCTTCCCAGCCACCATTGATCCAAGCGCTGCTGCTCAGGAACTATGGAGGTTTACCGCTACAGCCAACTCTCAGAAGATGCAGATCAAGAGAATTGTTATGACTATGGTTGGAACAATCTCTACCGATGCTGTTCAGGACTTGGTGCTTAGTGTTGGAGGGGTAAATGTTAGTCCAGTCGCGCAGATTGGTTCTGACAGTAAAGTAACGTTTGAATTTGCGACTCCTTACGAAATTCCTTCAGGACAGAACAGAGTTATGATCTTGTCCGGCAAGGTTGCTAAGGGCACAGGCCGCGCATTCAAATTTACCGTTAGATCAAGCGCTGACTTTGTGTCATATGACACCAACTACGCTGTAGACACAGCTCCTCTTCTAGCTGGAGCCGCTCTTACTGTCGTTGACCCGGATTCAACCGGAGACGGCACGAACATCAACAACGGTACTCTTACTGTTTCACGATCAACCAACTCACCTTCAGGCAACGTTGCCTCTGGTGGTACTGATATTCCTCTGGCCCGCTTTGATTACAAGGCAGCCGGCGAAGATATCAAGGTTTCAACTGTTCGTGTAAGAATGAATGAAGCATCGTCAAACCTTACATTGAATGACGGTAAGCTGTACTACAACGGTTCACAGGTTGGAACAACTGATGATTCAGTTGCCGACTTCGTTGATGCCACTACCGATCAAGCTTACTCGCTTGGTAGCTCAGTAATCATCGCCGCTGGGACAACCGGTGTGTTTGAATACCGCGCTAACATCGAGCAGGCAGATGGCACGGATCTTGTCGCAGACCAGACAATCGTAATTAGTTTGACTGCGGGTACAGCAGGCGACGCAGTTGGTCAAGTTTCTTTGACTAACCTGACTCCATCTGGCGCAACAGGCAACACAATGACTGTTAAGACCGGTGCTTTGTCAGGAGCTAAGAACACATCAGTTGCCGATGCATCTACAGTCACTCCGACTGGCGTTGTTGGTGCAACTAATGTAAGGGTTGGATCATGGGTTCTTACCGCGGGCGCCGGTGAAGCAGTAAACGTTACTCAGATCGTATTAGCTGATGACGATGAAGTTACTGCGTCAGACTTCGGTGCTAGTTTCCAGAACCTAACCTTGAAGAACAATGGCATTGCCATTGCCGCTACCCAAGGAACGCTTTCAACCACCGAGGGAGTTAGCTACACATTTGCTCTTACTCCTTCAGTCCAGATTGCTGCCGGCGCTCAATACGTCATTGATGCCTACGCAGACATCTTGACCAGCGCAGGAGATGCTGGTGAATACTTGGTTGCTGAAGTGGGTCTTGAGTTGGCAAGCGCTGCCGCAACAGGCGTGAACACAAGCGCTGATGCATCACTAGCAGCGGCAACAACTCGTGACGGACAAGTCCTAGCGATTGCTACTGCCGGTACTCTTACTATTACCGCTGATGCCTCAACTCCGGTTGCTGGCCAGCTTGTAATGGGTGAGACCGATGTAACCTTGGCTACCTTGAGCTTCGCCGCTGGAGCATCTGAAGCTATGAACGTATCAGCGATCACAATCACTGACACTTCATCTTTCGCTGGCTCTTTGGCAAACGTTAAGCTTTACGATGGCTCAACCCTTTTGGGAACCATTGCGACGTTTAGCGCGCAGTCAAACGGCACAGCTGCCTTCAACCTCGCTTCCGACTGGGTGATTCCAAGGAACACCTCAAAGATATTGACTGTTAAAGCAACAGTTAATGCTTACGGCAGCGCAGTTTCTGGCAGTGCGCACACCTTGAACCTTGCCTCGAATGCGAATGTCACAACCCGTGGTGCGCAGTCGGGTGCATCAATTGCAGAAACCGTTACTTCAGCTACAGGCACTCAACAGGATGTCTACAGGACACGAGTTATTGTCGCGAAGGGCGGATCATCGCCTTCCGGTACACAAACCGCAGGCGCTAATGCTACCGTTCTTGAATTCACTGTCGCGGCAAACTCTTACTACGATGCAATTGTTAATGCTGTCGCAGTAACTCTCGCCGGTTCAGTTAACACAACGAGCACTGGTAACGCCAACCTTTACAAGTCAACTGACTTGGTAACTGCTTTGGCTACCGAGGCCTATGTGACTGCGACCAATGCATTAAGCGGAACCACGACCACCTTTGTTGATAATGGATTAACATCGATGAATGGTATTCCAGTAGGCGCAAACGTCAGAATCTATGACGATACCGCTGCTGCTTACGGTGCCACAGTCGAAGTAGTATCGTTCACCAACGATGCCACCGACACAACGGTAACGTTTACTCCTGCTCTAGCCGCAGCTAACGATGTTGATGTCAGCGATGACCTCTACTACCGTCCGATGCAGCCAGGTACTGGTAAAGTCTACTTCGGCGCGCAGACAGCTATTAGCCGTGGTAACCAAGCAGCCGACGCTATAACTAGCGGCGACGTAACTTTGACCGTTACCAGCACCGATGGATTCTCCCTCGGCGACACAGTAACTGTTAGAGGCTACGACTCTACTGGCACTGAGAGAATCTCATCCGCCGGTGGCGTTATCTCAGCTATTGGAAGTGGCACGTCAATGACCGTTTCAGCCGTTACTTTGGCCGGAACGATCGTGACTAACTACTTGAGTGGTACTGTAGCTAACGCTATTACCAACAACCAGAATAGCTCTGCAGTTGCTTACACCGGTTTGGTTTCGTCTACTACGAACTACGCGACCGAGACTGGTCAAACAGTTTCTGCCGGATCAACTATGACGTTTGTTGTTAAGGGCGACACAACAGGCGCAGCCACCACGAATACTCTTCGTGCTGACATCGCAGCCGTTGGCGACCTTAACTGGGACGACCTAGTCCACTACGGAATCACAACCGTTACTAAGAGCATTCCGGTTATCGGAGGAACTCTTAGCTACTAACCTTAGGTACTTGAGAATTACCTAAAGCGTTAGAAAGATCGAACCCCGACCAAAAGTCGGGGTTCTTTCTATTGTGTTATACTTAACCTATGAAAAATAAAATATTTTTATCAATCATTAGTTTGTTTGTGGGCGGAGCGCTTTTTAGCGGAGTTATCGCTTGGGCCGCGCCTGGCTTCTTCTTGCAAGGAGGCAATTCATTCCTGGAAATCGCGACTCTCGGCACAACCGATAATTTTGATCTGAGGGTTATTACAAATAATGCAGAGAAACTAAGAATATTAACAGGAGGCAATGTGGGGATTGGCACCACAAGTCCCAGTTCTAAACTTCATGTGGTGGGGACTGGCAATATTACAGGCAATACAACAGTCGGGGGAACATTAAGCGTAACGGGTGCTTCTACTCTTTTCGGCGGATTAACTTTAACTTGTGCAGGCTGTATCACAGACGCAAACTTAGCAAACACATTAACTGGCAAAACATATAACGGTCTAACTGTTTCAACAACTACCGGAATATTGACTCTCTCAAACGGCAGTACGCTTGCAACTTCTGGTCCAAACTCAATTACCCTAACTTCAACCGGAGCAACCAACATTACTTTGCCGACTTCTGGAACTTTAGTTAACACAGGAGTTACGGCTCTTTCTTCACTTGCTTCAATAGGAACAATTACCACGGGTGTTTGGAATGGTTCTACAATCGGTGTAGCAAATGGTGGAACCGGAGCTACAACATTTACAGATGGCGGAGTCCTAATCGGAAATGGCACAAGCACAGTTCAGGCAACTTCCGCGGGCACAGCAGGGCAAGTTTTGACTTCCAATGGAGCGGGCAATGACCCAACTTTTCAAGCGCCCGATGGATTCTCTTTATTGGCATCGGGTTCATTCTCATCAACCACTAGCGCAACGTTCACGGTTGACCCAGCGACAGATATTTTTACATCAAATGCGCATGGATTGATAAATGGGGACAAAGTTAAGGTTAGCTCAACGGGAACACTTCCATCGCCGCTCGGTACCAATGGTGGCTATTTCGTTATAGAAAAGACGACTAACACTTTCAAATTAGCACAAGACATACCATATGGCATTTCTGTAGCTATTACGGACGCTGGGACAGGAACGCACACTTGGACAAACGCCCTAGGCAGCATGAATATATCCTTTACTCCGAAAAATAACTTACACATAGTAGCCCAAATAACCGCACCAAGTGCCTCTGCTGATTTGCGAGCAATGGTCAATACTGATGGAGGCAACAATTATGGATTAAGTCAACTCACGGCGGGTTCGGCATTGTCAACGCAATCTACCCAACCTTATTGGCGAGAATTAGGTGGAGCAGGTTCAACTAACGAAAGGTTTATGATTCTCGATTTGGTAAATTGGGCAGCGTATAGAAAACATGGCCAGTTTTCTGGCCAAGTAGAGGGTAATCAAGGAACAGTTGCGGGAGTACCTGTTTTCGGTAGTGTCATTTGGAATAATACTTCGGAACAAATTTCTAACCTTTTATTTTTTTGCAACGGGGCAATTGCTTTTGGAACCGGCTCGAAAATTTGGATTTATGGAGCTGACTAATTCAGTTGTTTATCAAGAACCCCTTTTGATGGTTTGTTAACGATAGCGCCTTTGCCAGTTCATGGTGAGCTTGTCGAACATACTAATCCCTTCTAACTACTTGCCACGCCCTTCGAAGCTTTAGCGGAGTAGGGAGATTTAGTTAGTAGAGATTGCAATTCCCCCGCCTGGTCCGCAGGACTGGCTGGGTTTTTTGTTGAGGATGTTATAATCCAACTTATGTTCTACTTCTATTTGTTGAAAAACAAATTCAAAAATATTTATATCGGCTATACAGCTGACCTAAGACAGAGAATTAAAGATCACAATTATGGCAAAGTTGATGTGACAAAGGATAAGAAGCCATGGCAAATCTTTTATTATGAAGCCTATCTTTCAGAAGATGATGCTAGATTACGAGAATCAACTTTAAAAAATTACGGCAGCATATTAGGACAGCTTAAAAAGCGCATATCTAAAAGCCTTGGATATTCTTTATAAAGAATTCACCTCCATCTGTTACACTTAAATCAATATAAAAATTCTGCGTTAATCTGCGTCTAGTCCGCGTAGATCCGCGGTTACAAAGTAACAAATATGAAGATAAAAAATATAGTTTTGTCAGTTGTTAGTCTTGTCGTAGGCGGCATTGTTTTTAGCGGTGCGGCAGTTTTGGCGGCTCCAGGATTCTTTCTTCAAGGCGGCAATTCATTTTTAGAAACCGCAACACTTGGTACAACGGATAATTTTGATTTGTCGGTAATTACGAATAATAGTGAAAAGCTTCGTATCTCAACCAGCGGCTCGCTTCTGTTCGGAGGAAGCGCAGGCACATCCGGTCAAATTTTAACCAGCAATGGTTCCGGTTCGGCTCCAAGTTGGCAGAACACATCAAGTGGAACAGTAACCTCGGTGTCGGTTGTCTCGGCAAATGGTGTTTCCGGCTCGGTGGCAAACGCAACAACTACTCCGGCAATTACCTTGTCTCTTGGCGCTATAACCCCAATAACCGTAAATGGCCTTACCATTTCAACCACAACCGGTACGCTCACTCTCGCAAACGGCAGTACCCTCGCGACCTCGGGCGGAAATTCAATAACATTCACATCAACCGGAGCGACAAATATAACCCTGCCGACATCTGGAACTCTTGCAACTCTAGCCGGGGCAGAGACTTTTACCAACAAAACAATTTCTGGCGCCTCGAATACTCTCACTGTTCGTGAAGCAGACCTAAGTCTTTCTGATAACACGACAGGCAATGTTTCAACATCCAAACACGGTTTTGTTCCAAAAGCCCCCAACGACACCACGAAGTTTCTAAGAGGCGATGCTACTTGGGCTGTTGCCACAAGTACAGCTGATGCGCAGATATTCACTGCGAATGGAACCTGGACTAAGCCCGCAGGAATTAATTTTGTGAGGGTTGTAGCGATTGGTGCGGGAGGTGGAGGTGGTGGGGGTAATATAGGTAGCGTTGCAGGTACTGGAGGCGGGGGCGGGGCGATTACAGAACATGTCTTTTTAGCATCTGATTTGAGTGCGACTATTTCCATAACAGTCGGAGTTGGTGGAACTGGAGGTACGGCGGGTAATAATGGGTCTGCTGGTGGCACCTCTTCTTTTGGTACTTTTCTTTCTTCTTATGGTGGCGGAGGGGGTGGTAGTTTCGCTTCAACTGGTTCTGGTGGTGGAGGTGGTGGTTCAGCGGGAGTTGGTCAAGTAGGTCAATCTGCCGCTAATTCATTGGGTGGCGACCCTGCATCAACAGCTGGGAGTAATGGCGTAGCTGGACAGGGAGCTGGAAGTTTAACGAGTGGAGCAGGTAAAAATGGCGAATTTGGCGGCGGAGGTGGAGCTGGAACGGACGCTGTTCAGGGAAAATCAGGTGGCAGTTCTCTTTATGGAGGAGGAGGTGGCGGTAGTGGAGGAGCG
>MHIY01000002.1:855-5264 GCA_001817755.1 Candidatus Colwellbacteria bacterium RIFCSPLOWO2_01_FULL_48_10 | reverse complement strand
CCGCACGAAAGTAACGATAGGAGAAATATTTATTTTTGTCATGTAACGTAGCATGCTGGGGGCTTGTTCTTTTTTATATTGCGCTGATAGAATGACCCCATGTTTGTGAACTGGAAAAATACTGTTTTGTGGGCGAACGGTATTGTATGGGCATGCCTGGGGTTTGTTGCGGGCATTGCGTTGGTGTCATGGGGGAATTGGCAAGAAAAAGTATTTTGGCTAGCGGCATTGTTTTTAGGCGCGTGGGCATTCGCTGCATGGAAGGGGCGTTCATGGCGTGCGGGTATATTGGCGTTCGCGTTCTTTGCGCCCTTCTTATTTTTGGGTATCTGGCATATGGACGCGCGCACGAAGGAATTTTTTGCGTTTCCCTCAGCCGGATATTTTGCACAAGTATATACGGGGGAAGTTGAGGTGCATGGATACGTCGGCGATGTGCGCAAAGAAACGGAGCGTAATCTTCAGGTGCGCATTGACGCGAAAGAACTGTATGCGTCGAAGTCCCCGCGCGGAGAAGAAATCACGGGAAGCATTCTTGCCTTTGCGCCCTTGGGTACGCGTGTGGCGGTAGGGGAATATGTTGCCGTCCGCGCGAAATTGACACAGCCGCAACCCATAGAAACATTCGACTACCCGCGCTACCTTGCTTCGCAGGGAATTGGGGCGGTTATGTTCCGTGCACATATAGCGGCATTGCCTTCCCCCGCGCAAAGCGACATTGCCCGAACGATTCTTGCGGGAATTGCGCGCATGCGCGTACACGCGCGGGAAATTCTTGCCCGATACGTGGGCGGTGTGGAGGGCGAGGTACTCATCGCCTCTTCCCTGGGCTATCCGCTTTCGCGTGATACTCAGCAACTTTTTTCCCGTGCTGGCGTGACACACTTGGTGGCAATTTCAGGCATGAACATTGCGCTTGTCATGAGTATTCTTTCAGGCGTGTTTATCACGTGGGGCTTGCGCAGGCAAAAATCCATACTGTTGTCTCTTGCGGGCATTGTCTTATTTGTCTTTTTAGTTGGGCTTGGGGCCTCCGTTGTGCGCGCGGCCATTATGGGCGTTATTCTTTATGCGGGGAGCATTGTCGGCAGGCCGCTTTCCATGCTTCGGCTTCTTTTGTATGCCGCCTCACTCATGCTGTTTTTTAATCCTTTTCTTTTGTTCGGCGATGTCGGCTTCCAGCTTTCTTTTGCCGCTATCGGGGGCATTGTACTGTGCGCGCCCTATTTCGACATGCAATTGAGCCACATCGGTGCACCCGCCAAAGATATGGATTGGTACACGCGGAATACCACTTTACAAACGAGCGCTCTTTGGCGCCTTGTGCGACAGACAACCGCATTGTCGCTTGCGGCAATTCTTTTCACCGCACCGCTTGGCGCATATCACTTTGGCGTCTTTTCCGTTGTCGGCATTGCGCTCAACATTATCGCGGTGCCGCTTTTTCCGTTCGTGCTTATTTTGGCTTTTTGCGCGATTGCGCTTGGCAGTGTTATGGTGCCACTTGGCGCACCGTTGGCATGGGTAGCATGGTTTTTGATTTTTTTACTCAAAGAGGCCGCCATGTTTACCGATGCCCTTCCCATCAGCTCCATAACATTTGCCGCCGGGCAGGCGTGGGTTCTTTTAGGTGGGTATGCGTTTGTGGCGGGATTTATGATATGGCTCATACGCAAGGGATATAATCCGCTTACCGCATCTATGCGGCTATTTCATGAAACCTGAAACATTAATCATGAAGCATGTAGCATAAAGCATGAAGCATACAGACGTATCATTCGTTATGTTTCATGTTTCATGTTGCGTGTTTCATGACGTATGTTTCAGGCTTCATGTTTCACGCTTCACGATATATGTTTGGCTTTCATAAACACCATATTATATGGATTGGCTGGGGAATTGCGATGGGCTTATGCACATTCGTGTTCTTTTGGGCGGCACAGACGAGCGCCTTGCGCGTGCATTTTTTTGATGTGGGGCAGGGGGATGCGTCACTCATTATAACTCCCGGGGGCCGCGAGGTGCTTATTGATACGGGAGCGAGTCCCCATACAATTGATAAAAAACTTTCCGAGCACCGCCCGTTCTTTGACCGCTCCATTGATCTTATTATTCTCACGCATCCCGACAAAGACCACGTTGCGGGGGCGGCAACTATTTTGCGCAATTATGCCGTGGGGGGCGTCATCATGCCCCATGTAGCAAAAGACGAAGAATTTTTTGAAGACATCATGCGCGTTGTGCAAGAGCGCCACATTCCCGTGCTGTATGCCGAGGCGGGGAATCGTGTGCGTATTGACGAGGAAATTTATTTTGATATTTTATGGCCTCCCAAGGAAGGAGAGAAAGTTTTTCCCGCAAGTGATACCAATGATATGTCGATCGTCGCGCGCCTCGTGTATAACAATGACACGTTTTTATTTACCGGTGATCTGGAAGAGCGCGGAGAACGACTACTCGGAATTTTTGGCGCTTCACTCAACGCGGAAGTTCTCAAGGTGGGGCATCACGGAAGCTCCACTTCCACAAGCGAGGATTTTCTCGCGCGCGTACATCCGCACCTTGCGATTATTTCTGCCGGCACCAAGAATCCATACGGCCACCCGCACCATGAGATATTGGAGCGACTCACCAATACGGGAATAGAAACTTTACGAACAGATGAAAATGGGGATATAATTCTTGTAAGCGATGGTGATACGTTTTAGCCAACGAAAGGCAAGCGATTTTTATAATAGGTATTGGGGAGAATTCAAAAATAAAAATGACAATCTAAAATGTCATAAAGATCTCCCGAAGGGAGACAAAATTATGCTACATAATAATACGCTCGGTAATGTGTAACATAATTTTAGATTTTACATTGTCATTTTACACTTTGATTTTTAAATAAGGTTACTCCGCGCCCCGCGGGGCGCGGAGTGCTCAATTTTGCAGCCGTTCAGGCTGCGTTATAAATAACTTGCCTTCACGGGCAAAATTGGCATATGCATCCCAAAGAAGAAACTACAGTACTCCTTGTAAAGCCCGATGGCGTAAAGCGCGGGCTTATTGGCGAGATTATGAAGCGCATTGAAATGCGCGGACTTAAAGTTATTGCGCTTAAAATGATTGAAGCAACGCCGGAACACGCACGCGAGCACTATCCCAATACCGACGATTGGTTCCGCGGCATGGGCAATAAGACCTTGGAGAATTATGCGAAGTATGGGAAAGACGCCAAGCAGGAAGTAGGCACGGACGATCCCCTTGAAATTGGAAAGAAGGTTGCAGAATGGAATGTGGATTTTCTGACATCAGGCCCTATGGTCGCCATTCTTATTAAAGGTATTCATGCCGTGGATATGGTGCGCAAGATCGTGGGCAAAACGGTTCCCGCGCTTGCCGAAATGGGTACCATTCGCGGGGACTTTTCCGTGGACTCTCCCACCCTTGCCAACATGGACAAGCGGGCGCTTCGCAACGTGGTACATGCATCCGGTGATCAATCGGAATCCGCGCATGAATTGGAACATTGGTTTGGCAAAGAAGAAATTCATGACTACAAGAGAGCGGAGGAAGATATCATGTTCTGATCATTGCACATAGGATACGTTTTGCTACAATATAGTTGAGGGCTTTCCTAGTTGAAATTCGGGTCAAGTTAGATTTTTCGGGAGCTTTATATCGTCCGGCGCTGTGGCGCTGGACCGCGAGCACCCACGTGTCTTCTTTCCGAACTTCGGCAGGGAAAGTCCCATAATGAGGCCCCAAGGCCATCGTGCTTGCGGGGCCTTATCATGAATGATTAGCAATATGAAAAAAAATAAAGAAACAATCGTTATTGATTTGGGCGGTTCTATTATCGTCTCGCGTAGTATTCAGACGCGTTTTCTTGCCCGTTTCCGTTCCATGCTTTTGCCGCTCCTCAAGGAGCGGCGTTTTATTGTGGTGACTGGAGGCGGGTCTACCGCGCGCAACTATCAGCAAGCGGCATCGGCCATTCATGCGGTAACCGATGAAGACAAGGATTGGTTGGGATTGCACGCCACGCGTCTTAATGCGCATCTTTTGCGCACCATTTTTGCCAAAGAGGCATACCCGGTTATTTTTGATAATCCTTTGCGGCCGATCTCCAAAAGCGACTGGGCAAGCCATTCGCTTTTTATTGGAGCCGGGTGGAAGCCAGGCTGGTCTACTGATTATGTATCGGTGCTCCTCGCGAATCGTTTCCATGCAAGCAAAATGATTATTGCCACCAAAATTCCTTACGTGTACGACGCGGATATTGCCAAGTACAAAAATGCAAAACCCTTGCCGGATATTACATGGAAAACATACCGCAAAATGGTGGGGGACAAATGGACTCCGGGCATGAAAACACCGGTGGATCCGGTGGCCGCACGCTTTGCACAAGAAAAGGGTATGGA
>MHIY01000002.1:0-833 GCA_001817755.1 Candidatus Colwellbacteria bacterium RIFCSPLOWO2_01_FULL_48_10 | reverse complement strand
GATCTAAAAAATCTCCATAACAGTATTTTAGGCAAACCATTTCGCGGGACACGCATACACAGTTAAACAGCGCGCAAGTCAAGATTGCGCGCTGTTTTCTTTTTGCGATATTCTACATACAGTACTTGCCAAATTGCGTCTGGAGGAAAGAAATGATCCGGCTTATACGTACAATTCCCATGGAAGAGCTTTGTGTGCGGCTCCCTACAGGACTACTAGAAAGCCCTCTGCAGGGAGAAGAAATTTGTGTCTTTCAAGATGCACGCATTGAAGTGCGCGATGTATGGCCGGACGAACTCAACCCAAGCACCTTGTATCTTCTTGCGGGGTCACTTGCGCGCCAGCGGGAAATTCGCCGCACCCTTTTAGACAGTCATGGTATTGATACCCTGTGCCTTGAGGAATGTCTTGAGTTGGAAGATGAGAACGGAAAGCGTTTTCTTATGACGCCCCCATTCGTGGAATTGGTGGAAGAGCTAGTTCTCTATGCAAAAAGGACGGGGAGTTTGCATTATCCTGGCCGCAAAGTGCGTCTTCAAATTCCCATATTGCATGATGGCGGCCACCGTGCGTGGATGGCAATGCAAGATGAGCCAAACAAAAAGATGCGCGTGATATATATTGCCCGTTCCGCTTCGTGGGAATATCCCACCTATGCATATCCCAACGGCTGGGATGAAGTACGCGTGTACGAGCGCATAGAAGACGTTCTACTCAAGAAGCTGTATCGGCGCGATCCGCCATATAGCTATCTGCGTCCATTTCGTATTCTGGGGCCTTCCGGAACTGGTCCTGGCGAGCGCGACGCAAAAAGTTAGCACACAACCCCCTTT
>MHIY01000001.1:48769-57692 GCA_001817755.1 Candidatus Colwellbacteria bacterium RIFCSPLOWO2_01_FULL_48_10 | reverse complement strand
GTCTGACAACATCCCCGGCGTTCCCGGGATAGGCCCTAAGACCGCCGCCTCGATAATCAAAAAATACGGCCCGCTGGAAACGCTTTTCCGCGACATCGAGGAAATTGGCCTCTCCGACAAAAAGCTTGAAGCCAAGCTGAAGGGCAACCGCAACCGCGCCCTTATGTCCAAACGTCTCGCTACCCTTCGTTCCGACGTACCCATCGAGGTTAACCTAGATGCCCTTGAAACCAGAGCAATCGACATCGTGTCTGCCTTGCCTTATTTCAAAAGTCTCGGTTTTAGCGCTCTGGTGGCTCGCCTTGAAGGGGAACAGAAGCCTTCTCGATAGGACTTTCGCGGGTGGCGAAATGGCTAAGAAGGCTGTCTTTGATTCCAAATTACGAAACTTTCCTATGTCGTGCAACATTCGGAAGAGCACGACATGAAATTCTGCTGAATTTCTGTCTCGCCCTCGCGCCGCCGCGCTCCGGGAGACTCTTCCGAATGCCGCCATTCATAGGAGTTTCGTAATTCAAGGTCTTGGAGTATATTTCTACCATGACGGACAAAGAGGCAAACTTTGACCACGCAGATATTCCGACCGCTCCGAGTCCGGCGGCGAATGCTATTCCCGAGTCCAAAAAGACAAGTATTATTTTCTCAGGCGAGATGAGGCCGTTTTGGATATTTGTTTTTTCCAGTCTGCTTCTCGTCGCGGTTGATTTTCTTTACCTCGATCTCGCTTGGGCAGTTGCAAGCGCAATAATTCTTTTCGCCCTAGCGCTACTTTTGTATTCAGGCATCCTTAGGATTATTAAAAAGGCTGAGCTCAGCCGGGCGGTTTCAGAGCGGCTTGAGGGCATCATTTCCACCATTCCCGACGGAGTAATCGTGTACGACCGTGATTTCCGGGTAACGATATTCAACCCGGCCGCCGAGGGAATTTTCAGCGTTCGGCGCGATGAAATAGTCGGCCAGACCATCGGTCCAAATCGTGCCCAGGACCCAAAGCTACGGCTGCTCGCGCAGACCATTTTTCCGTCGCTTGCGCCGCTTGCCGTAAAGCGTTCCGAACCCGGCGCGATACCGCAGGTCGTCGACATTTCTCTGTCTGACCCCGCGCTTGAGCTAAGGGTAGCTACAAGCCCCGTGCTGGCCGGTAACGAAGCTGCTGGTTTTATCAAAGTGATCATTGATCGAACACGCGAGGTCGAGATCTACCGTTCCAAGTCCGAATTTATCACTGTCGCGGCTCATCAGCTGCAAAATCCCATTACAACCATATATTGGGCGTTGGACATACTCCGCAAAGACGCGAGTCTTTCCGAAGAAAGTAAGGAAGTTGTTCGCGAGGGATTTGTTTCGTCGCAGAACCTGTCGAAAATAGTAAACGACCTGCTCGATGTCTCAAAAATTGAGGAAGGCAAATTCGGCTACAATTTCCAAGATGTGAACATTACTTCTTTCTTTGGCGAGATCATGAAGAACGCCGCTCCCGCGGCCAAAAGCGCTGGAGTCAACCTGTATTTTGATCCGGGCAAAGAGACTACTTTAACGATCAATATCGATCCGGCGAAGCTCGCTATGGCGGTCTCGAACCTTATCGACAACGGCATCAGGTACAATCTAAAAAATGGTTCGGTGACAGTTAGCTTGGATCGTTTGCCAGATAAGCCCTTTGTGAAGATTGCAATCAAGGACACTGGCGTAGGCATCCCGCCGGAAGGCATGGATAAGCTGTTCAAAAAATTCTTCCGGGCCGAAAATGCTGTGAAGGTGCAGACCGAAGGCACTGGCTTGGGCCTATACATTGCGAAAAACATCGTCAAGCGCCACGGCGGGAGCATCTGGGCCGAGTCGGTTCTAGGACGCGGCACCACCTTCTATTTCACTCTGCCCACCGACCCAAAATATATCCCGCATAAAGAAGCGCCATATGAAGAATAATTTAAAATTGAAATATCAAAAATCAAAATCACAGATTAAATTTATAAAAATATTTAAATCTTTGCATTTTGAATTGCTATTTTCCATTTTGATTTTTAAATTTTACATTAACTAACGTGCCCGAGCTTCCAGAAGTCGAGACTATGGCGCGCGATCTGAAAAAGGCTATTGTTGGGAAAACAATACGCAAGGTTTGGTACGACTGGCCCAAGATGATCCATCTTGAGTTGGAAAATGGGCGCAGGCATCTTGGCCATCATCCGGCCTCACGAACGATGTTTGGCCGAAAATTGCGCGGGTTAAAAGTTGTCTCGGTCAGCCGCCGGGCCAAGAATGTTTTGATCGGTCTCTCAGGCGACCACATATTGGCCGTCCATCCCAAGATGACCGGGCATTTCTTGTCCGGCCAGTGGATAATGCGAGGCGGCAAGCCTCTTCCCGCGTCCTACGGTTTGTCTCGCCGACAGGCGGAGGCGATACGCGAAAAAGTAAACAGCTATATACATTTCCTGCTGTGGTTTAAAGACGGCTCGATGCTTGGGTACTCTGATGCCCGCAAATTTGGGCGGATAATTTTTGGCGCCAAAGAAAAGGTTTTGGGCTCGAAAGAGCTGAGCAGTCTTGGCCCGGAACCGTTGGGATCCGATCTTGACCTACCGGCACTCAGAAAAATTTTATCGTCTTCACGCGGGCGGATAAAGCAAATGCTGTTGGATCAAACTAAGATTGCCGGCATCGGAAACATATATGCTGACGAAATCTTGTGGACATCGAAGGTCCATCCCCTACGGAGGGCCAATTCGCTGTCGGACGGCGAAGCAAAGGCGCTGTTCAACAATATAAAAAAAGTTTTGACTTCGGCGATAAAGATGCGCGGCACATCAATGTCCGACTATCGCGATGCTTCGGGCGAGTCCGGCGGATATATGAGGCTTATAAAAGTCTATGGCCGGGAAGGCGAACCCTGTCTGCGTTGCCGCATGCTCATAAAGAGGATTGTTATCGCCGCTCGTTCGGCGCATTTCTGCCCGCGGTGCCAGAGGTTAGCTTGATAGCATTGCCGATTACGGCAAAGCTTAGCTTTTTAGCTTGTTAGTAATTCAGTTTCTGACTAAACTCCAAATCGATCTATTTGTGGGCTAGCCACTCGACAACCACTAATATTCCTACGAGGAGCGGAGTCGAGTCGCAACAAAGGTTGAGTATCTCGGGATTCTACCCCTAGGAATTCTTATTCGGCTTTAATATAAAAATTAAAAAGGAAAAAATTATAAGAGAAACTCCCTCCACCCAGGCCTGAGAATTCTTTAGCGTGCTTCCGTATAGGCTGACAAAATCAGTTTTGTAAGCCATCACGATCGTTAAAATACCGCTTATTAAGGCAGCTATAATAATAACTCGCAGATTCCCAAGATTTTTATTAGGATCCAAATATGTAACAAAGAAAAATCCCGAAATGGCCAATGACGCCATTGCGATTATAGAATCATGGTATGGGCTGTATAGTGTGCCATCAAACCAAGGGAAAAGAGTGAGGCCGAAATAGTGAACTATTGCGCCCACCAAATAAAACGCAGCTCCCAGCAACAAAAGTATTTTTAGAAAATTTTCCCGCATCTACCTATAAACTATAACATTATCGAGCTCACGCTTGATAGCAATCAATTCCCAAGCGACCAATAGGAATCCTTTGTTAGCATCATGATATCCATGAATGATTGTTTTTCATTACTACGACAAGCGAGAGAGCCAAATGAACGAAGATTCATTTGTGCCGACCCGCTTCGCCGGAGCTCCAGCGAGGCGAGACGAAGTCGGAGAAAGGTAAATGCCGCGCGGCTTGCCGTGCTTTACTAGCGATTAGCAGAAACTCTCAAATTCTCATAGGCATATTCGTGCGAATAAGCCTATGGGCGGAAATCGTCTTTTGACATGGCACAACCACGTCGATTATTCTTTCTATAAGGGCGAGGATGGAAGCATCAACCCAGTTCCCGTTCTTTCTCAAGGAAGTGACTGACATGGCACTCACTGTGACAATTCGATATGCAAATTCCGACCGTTGCATGAATCCCGAGACCCTCAAGGATTTCATGTCCAGAATACCGATGATCGTGCATCAAGGGCTTGCGGGGAACAAGCGGGATAACCAACCCTCCCCAGACTCAATCATCGTTTATGCGGCTCCGTTCGGCAAGCAAGATTTGCACAGCAATTACCAAATTGTGGTGACAATCGAGACAGACGACCTCCCCGAACTGCGGCGCACCAAGCAAGAGCGGTGCACTCGAATTGCAAGGGAGCTTCGACGAATCCACGCAGGTATCAAAATGCTTGTGATCATTCGCCTCAGCCCTACGGCCTCTGTGTTCAGCTCCGATTACTAGTCGCGACGCTCAACGACTTGCCTCGGGGCATTTTTTTTCAGGGCTATATAAGTCCTGCTAGCCACTAATTACTAATCGCTATACACTATTTATAATGATTGTATTTCTCTACGGCAAAGATTCGTATTCGCGGACTAAGAAGTTTATTGAGGTCTATGGCATATATCGTGAGCGCATGGGCAATGCCGAGGCCGCTAGGTTCGATTTTGCAGGTTCCGCCGAGACTGCGGATTTAGAAAGCTTTCTTGCAAACACATCGATCTTCGGCGACAAGCTTTTTGCCGTGATCGAGAATCCTTTCGAGTCGAAAGAGAAAAAAGAGCTCAAAAAGATCCTCGAACCACACGTTGAAGATAAGAATTCGATATTGATAATAGTCTCGGACGCTGAGGCGCCAAAAAGTTTTGTTTTCCTGTTGGAGAAGCCTAAGGCCTCGCAGGGATTCCCAGCGATCGAAAAAGGCAAAGACCTGGAGAGATTTATAACAACCGAGGCGGGTAAGCGTGGGATGAAACTGACCGCGGAGGACGTGCATCATCTATCACAATCCTTTGGTACGGACCTGTGGGCTATAGCGACAGAACTGGACAAGATATCTCTTACCGAATCAAAATCGGTCGAGCGCAAGTCCGTGCATGATTATCTTGAGAACATGAATACGTTAAAGTTCGACCAAGACCACGAACGTAGGCTAACCGCGCTTGAAACGCTTCTCAGCCTGCGTGGCGACGAACCGGCCCGCATTTTTAATGGCCTAAGTTTCGGGCTTTTTGACGGACAGAAAATCGGCCGATTGGCCGATTATGATGTGGCTATAAAATCCGGAAAACTGGATTACGAAGAAGCCTTGGTAGACTTCAGTCTCTGAGTTAGGCGGGACTTCAGCCGGCTGGCTTTATTCTTCTTTATCAGATTTACCTTCGCCGATTTGTCGAGTACCTTGTAAACGGCTGGGAGCTGTTTCGCCGCCTCATCGAATTTCTTAGCGTCGATGAGCTTTAGGTAGCTATTCATGACCTTCTTAAGGTTCTTGGCTCTCTCGATGTTCTGCGCGCGGCGCTTTATGTTCTGGCGCAGAGCCTTCTTGGCTGATGTTGTCTTTGGCATGTGTGTATTTGTGGATGAAATAATATATAAGAAAGCAATTACAGTCAACCACGAGCGCGCTCGCGCTACGAGTTAAGGCTTGGCCGTTTGATTACCAAATCGGATACAGGGCTATTCTGTTTTAAGTTTTCAATTACTTTTTCCGCCACATCAACAGGATTCATAAAATTTTCGAACTCGCTTGGGATAGCTTCGTCGTGTAAGTGCGTTTTCATTCCTCCTGGATAAACCGATAATATTTTCACGTTACTATCTTTGTTTTCTCCCCGTAATGCTTCTACATAACCGCGAAGGGCCCATTTGCTTGCTGCGTATAGCTTCGCATTTTTTGCGCGGGTTGCATCGAGAGCAGCACTCGAAAGAACATTTATTATTACACCGCCGTTTTTCATATAAACAAGAGCAGTACGAGATCCGAACACCGATCCAAAAAAGTTTACATCAAACATCGTGTGAGCCTTATTTAAATCAATAAGATCGTCTTTAGAGAAGACCATAAAAAGACCAGCGCAGTTTATCCAAATGTCGATTTCTCCAAAAGAATCAATTACTTTCCTAGCAACGTTTTGCAATTCCAATTCGTTTCGAACATCAGCGACAAAAGCCGTAGCGTATATTTCTCGAGCAGTTTTTTCTATAGATGCTTTCGTTTTACTAACAATAACTACTTGCGAGCCTTCTTTAATAAAAAGTTCTGCTAGCGCTTTTCCAAACCCCTGGCTGCCGCCAATTATGACGACCACTTTATTACGCAATTCCATGGAACTATTTTAGCACTATCTGAACTCGTCTCAAGGTAGTCGATACGCTGAACACCACAAAGACAAACCCATTATATATTCTCGTAATGCTTTATTCGATATTTGTCCCCTACTATTTTTATCGCTAGCAGATCTATGCGCCAGCCCTTTTTAGACAGTGATTCGTGATTGTTGGCGTAGAACTCGGCTATTCGCCTGGTTTTGAATGTTTTTTGCTTTGTCATCTGATCCTCGCTCGTGAACATTGGATCTTCGCCAGCAACGGTTTTAACCTCAAAAAGCACCAAAATTTTCTTAGAATCGAGAGCAACTATATCGATTTCTCCGAATTTTTGTCTGTAATTACGCTCTAGTACCTTATATCCGATACTTTTGAGGTATTTAGCACCAGCTTCCTCGCCAGCAATACCAATTTCTGATTTTTTGGTCATCTTATTAATGTTATACTGTATAACATTATAAGGTGTGGTTTGTGAAACATGCAAAAAGAAATCAGTTACGACTATATTAGGGGCTTGGTTGATGGTGAAGGATGCTTCTCTTTCCACACCGTACCAGGAAGAGTTGGTAGCGGATTTGAGAAAATGAGGATTCCTGTTTTTGCTATATCAATGCACGAGAGAGACGAAGCTTTAATAACTGCTCTTAGAGATAAGCTGGGACTAAAAAATAGGGTTTATAACCATAAACCCAGCTTAGGAGATGGTGCCAATAGAGGAAGGAAATCTACTCTATTTGTTAGGGACATAGGAGCCTTAAAAAATGTAATAATCCCCCTCTTTTACAACAGGCTTTTTGGATATAAAGGTAAGCAATTTGTTGAATGGTTAGAAAAGATTGGCAATGATCCAAGGGTGCCGGATTTATATAAATTACTCTACCGCTTACATAAGTCTGGGTTTTACACCAAGAATCAGAAGTTCCTATAAAACAACATGTGGTTCGTGAAACTTCCACTTTTACGATTTCCACAAAAACCTAGGTTTTATTGGGTTTTTCAGGTGTGAAACATTTTCGATGTTTCACAGTCCGACTGTGAAACAATTTTGTTTTACGCATTTAACATGTTTTCCCATGGTTCTAAACGGCAAAATAGCAATTGCCATTTAGAATTATACCCAAATCGGGATTTAGCTTTGCTTGACAGAATAGCACTTTTACTATACACTTACCCCGTAAGCTAACGATGGCAAATGAATGGAATATTCGCTGTCAATAGCGAACAACCGTTCCTTCAAAATCAATAGTTTGCACACAAGGAGAAAACGTCATGACCAACGTCGCAGACGACATACTAGGCAAGATTGCACGACAGCAAAACGACCTGTTCCGGAGGGTTCGCCAAGGATCTCTGGATGCCGTGGTCGTTTCTCGAGGGCTTCAGATGCTCATCCAGAACAAGGGAGGCCGCGAGAACATCCTCCAGCCCGGAAAGGCCGAAGCCCAGCTCTCGAGCTGGATCAAGCTCTACCGCGACCATCTCGGCATCAAGGTCAACCTGACCAATGTCGAGATCCCGGCTCAACCTGCCGGCTTCACGCGTCTGATTCTGGTGGCGAAGGGAGCGACCCTCAACCAAGTCTTCAGGGCCTGCAAGAGCAAGTTCCCGACGTGGAGCTACTTCGACAACCTCGACAAGGATGTCACCCAGAACGACCGCGACCCGAAGAACGGCACCTATGCTATCTGGGTCAAGGACGTTCAGGAAGTCGACGAGGAGTTGCAAAACGTCTCGGCCGACGACATCAAGGCAAAGGGCATCATCACGATGACCCTCCTCGAGTGCCTGCTCTACCAGCTGAAGTTCTTCATGGAAACAGGCGAACACCTGGACGTGGAGAACATCACGCTCTGTGCCGGTTCTCGGGACTCGGATGGCGGCGTCCCGTACGTGTGCTGGAGCGGCGGCAGGCTGAACGTCCACTGGTGCAGCCCTGACGATGCTTACTCGAACGTCCGGGCCCGTGCAGCAGTTCTCTGATGGAACTCTTGTCTCTTGAGACTTGAATCCTCTTCCTCTCTTTCCCACAACAAAACCTCTGTCGCTTGCGATGGGGGATTATTTTTGCCAAAATTAATCCGGGCTAATAAGCCGGTTCCGATTTTGGAATGTCGGTTTGCCAAGTTTTAGAGAACTGCTTACCAATTTCTCGCGAGTTAGACTCCGAACTAAGCCGGTGAGCACCGGAAACGCAGAGCGATCTAATTTTGATCAATCGGTGAAATGGATGGAAGCTGGTAATACATGGGTTCTCGGAACTCGAATGGCAACGTCCCGAACGTGAACTGGAACGACGACAAGCTGAACGTCAACTGGTACAACCCTGACAATGCCAACTCGAACATCCGGGCCCGTGCAGAAGTCTCGGCAAGGGAACCGCTTACACGGTTCCTTTTGTATTTATGTATTTCAGCCACCCAGAAGCCATTTTAGAAATTTCCTGCAACCGTCCTTGGATAAAAATATATTTTGATTCGGGATATATTTTTGTTTCCCAAGAGATTCTGACTAGCCGTTTAATTATTTCGATATTTATCCGCAATTCTTTTAGCGGACCCTGCTTTTCATTTTGCGGCGAAAGGGCTGTTTGAATAGATAGGCTCATAGACTCCAGACAAACTTTTTCTATTTCCGAGTGTATTCCAAATTTGTCCCTCTTTGGAATTTGTTTGCCAAGGCCGTACAGATTTTTGTATAAATCAGTAATAGTATGGACAATCGGAACAGAAACTCCATCG
>MHIY01000001.1:39242-48720 GCA_001817755.1 Candidatus Colwellbacteria bacterium RIFCSPLOWO2_01_FULL_48_10 | reverse complement strand
GGGGGGGGGGATTAGTGACCATGATTTATTTCAGAGGATTATTTCGCTTGAAAATATTTTCGCCGGTTGGCGCGAGTTCAAAAAGGGCAAAGACAGAAAGGTAGATATCAGGGAGTTTGAATTTAACCTAGAAGACAATTTGTTTGCGCTCCATTCCGACTTAAACAATAAAACTTATCTGCCGGCCGCCTATTCATCATTTTATATCAATGATCCGAAATTGCGCCATATACATAAAGCGAGTGTGCGCGACCGGGTTCTGCACCAGGCCCTATTCCGCGTTTTGGACGGAATCTTCGACAAAAAGTTCATATATGATTCTTACTCGTGCCGTGTTAATAAAGGAACGCATAAAGGAGTTGCTCGCTTATATGATTTTATGCGGAAAGCGAGCAAGAATTTTAGGGTAAGAAAATATGCCCTTAAATGTGACATTAGAAAGTTTTTCGACAACATTGATCACACAATTCTCGTTAAACTCATTGAAAGAACCATTACCGACCCCGATACGCTTTGGCTTTTGAAGATGATTATAAATAGTTTCTGCAAAGAAGCGGGTCGGGGCCTACCTCTAGGCAACGTGACCAGCCAACTTTTCTCTAATATTTATTTGAATGAACTGGACCGATTCGTTAAACACGAACTGAAAGAGAAGTACTATCTGCGCTATTGCGATGACTTTATTATTTTAGGCGATGACGAAAATCATTTAAGAGAACTTGTTTTGGAAATGGGTAACTTTTTGCGGGAGAATCTTAGTTTAGGGATACACCCCAACAAAATAATCATCCGGAAATTTAAGCAAGGAATTGATTTTCTTGGTTATGTTATTTTGCCGCATTACATCGTTATGCGCACGAAGACAAAAAGGAGAATCTTGAAAAGAACCAAATTTTTAGGCGAAAAATTAAAAAATGGCCTGATAAGCGATGAAAAACATAATGCAGTTTTGCAATCTTATTTGGGCGCATTAAAACATTGCCGCGGATATAAAATAAGCAAACAAATCGAATTCTCTACGTCCCTTTTCTTCTATCTTGGCTTGAATAATACTCAATAGCCGAATCAAGATCTTTTGCTTTGAACTCGGGCCACATTTTGTCGCTGAAGTATAAAAAGGAGTATTTTATGTCCCACATCATAAAGCCAGCGCTTAAATGAGGATTGCCTCCGGTTCTTATCACCATATCCACAGGCGGGAGATCTTTGGTCCAAAGCGCATTTTTAATAGATTCTTCGGTGGCTTTGCCTGCCAAATTGTTTATAGCCGAAAGCATTTCCCGGTCTCCGTTGTATCCAAGGAGAACTGTGAGATTGAGCTTTGCATTGTTCCTTGTCGCTGCCTCGACTCTTTTTATAGACGTACTTGTTTTTGAGCTCAAAAACTTACTCCACTCGCCCAAGAAACTGACTTTTATACCATTTCTTGAAATATCTTGGCTATGGAGCATATTTTCGGCGCCATCGCCATAAACTCTGTCTAAAACCTTTAGTTCCACCGGCGATCTCTTAGTCAGGTTATCGTAAGAACTTCCCCACAGAGTGAGGTATTTTATTCCCAGTTTTTCAGCCGCTTTGATCATTTTCTCGGCCGTTTTTGCCCCTTCAAGATGGCCTTTCCATGCGGCGAGGCCTTTCTTCTTGGCCCAGCGGCGGTTGCCGTCCGGGATTATAGCTATGTGATTGGGAGTGTTTTTCATGGAGTAGTGGCCCGTAAAATAAAATTACAAATAATTTTACCACGGGCCTACCTCGTAATCACTCGGCGCAGCCTCGTGATAACCAAAAAGACCTAAAATAGGTCTTTTTGGTTATTTTACGAGGTGCGCGGTGAGGGATTTGAACCCCCGACCTTCGCTGTGTAAAAGCGCTGCTCTGCCACTGAGCTAACCGCGCGTGACTTAATCGTGCATCCAAGGAAAGGTTAAGTCCTTGATGACCTTCTCTAGAATATCCCTTCTTTTATACCTTTTCAAACGGAACTCATAACTCCTGGCTAAGTTTATGTTGGAACATTCAATGAATGCAACCAATTTAAATGGCCGATTATTTTTAGTTGCTGTCACCCAACCACTGTTATGATAACTGATACGATTTTCGATATCGTCGGTACTACCAATGTAATAACGGCCGTTTTTGAAACTCTCCAATATGTATACCCCTGGAATTTTCATAATTGCTCTGCTCCGACCTTGTGTCGGAGTCCGACTATGGTCGGACCACTGAGCTAACCGCGCAAATTGGCTTATTACTAAATTACATAGATTGTTATATCATTGTTGTTGCATCAATGAATCGGGTAGTGAAAGTTAGATATGCGCCTTCAAGCGCAAAATCTCACCCAAACACAATCTATATCATTCTAAACATAACAGTAAGCGAGTTCGAAAATCAAATTATAAATTAATCTAACTTCTACTACCCGATGAAAGACCCACAGATAAATTTTGAAGACATCAGACTCGCCGACGCTCACCGCAAAGAGATAGAATCTATCGGCGCTTCAGCCGAGCAAAAAAGGGTTGATTATGCCGAGCAGGGCATCGCTAAAGAAAGAAAGGATCTTTTCCGCGAGGCCATGAGCGACCACGCGGTCCCGACTGCCCAATCTACGCAAACAGCTTCGGACGCGAACAATGCAGCCGACGAAGTCATAAAAATAAAGTCCGCTCAAAAATCAGAACAGCTTAAGAAAGTCATGGAGTATGCCTCGGCCCACGGCCCCATCAAAGCGTCTCTCCTGGTGCGCCGGGTCGGCGATCCATGGCTCGAAGACCAGTTTCACGACATCATGGTCCGTTTTCACGACGAGCTGATAAAGAGAAATCAGCTAAAAGAAGAATGAACGGCCAATCCAGCGCCCCATTTACAAAATAACTTGCCATGGAAAGAGAATTTTTGAGCAATATTCAAGGAATGACGACACCGCTGTGCTTGAAGAGCACTGCCAGGAGGAATGACGAAGAAGATGGCCAAAAATTCTCTTTCCCTTCGGGCAGACGGTCTTTTTCATCATCTTCTATGTTGCTCGTCACTAGCGTACCCTTCAGGTACGCGTCGCTCCTCGACGCCTTGAATATGATAGAAAAATAACATCTGCCATGACAAGCTATTTTGTAAACGGGACGCTAGGCATGGCGATAGTCGTTGTTTCCGCAGTCGCCACCGCGGTTGCTTTCTGGGCGGTTTTTGTCGGACACAAGCGGATGCGCGCCAGGATCACCCGTTCGCTTAACATGAAATTACTCTCGGTGGTTTTGCCACGCGACTTGACCATAACACCCCAGCAACAGCAACAACCAGTGAAAGATGAGAAAGACGTGATTGCTGTCATGGAACAATTTTACGCGGCCGTCGCGGCCATGCGTTTTTCCGGTCCAGAATTTTTCCGTCTTTTCAAACCGCGGCAGTCTGTTGTTTTTGAGCTGGCTGTGCCACATGTAGGCGAGTCCATAACCTTTTTTGTTGCGATACAGTCGAAATTCTTGAACGATCTTGAAAAACAAATCTACAGCTATTTCCCAAAGGCGCAGGTTACCCTGGTGGAAGACTACACGATCTTTAACCCAGCCGGCTCTTCTCTTGGCGCATATTTGAAGTTGCAAAAAATGGATGCTCTGCCCATGAGAACGTATAAGGAGCTCGACGCCGACCCGCTTAAAGAAATAATCAACTCGCTTTCTAAGCTCAACGAGGTGGGCGAGGGCGCTGCGCTTCAAATCATAATTCGCCCTTCAAAAGGGGATACGCGCAAAGAAGGCCTCAAGCTCATGAAAGAGATCAAGCGCGGTGAAACGCTCCACGAAGCCAAGAAAAACATAGGCAATATAGGCCTGAGGGTGATCAGAGAGATGGCGAAGCCCGCGAAAAAACCGGGTGAGGCTCCGCCCGAGCGGCGTGGCGGCGATGAAGAAGCGATAAAGGTGCTGGAAGCTAAGGCTTCGAAGCCTCAGGTTGAGGTGAATTTGCGCCTAGTCGCCTCGGCCAACACCGAGGTTCGCGCCGAAGAAATTTTGCGCCAGATCGAAAACTCGTTTTCCCAGCTTGCCCATCCGGTCTGGAACGGCTTCAGAGTGGTGCGGCCCAAGGGTAAGAGCTTGCGTAACTTCTTCTTCGATTTCTCGTATCGGCTGTTCAATGAGGCCGAAAAAAATATTCTCTCAGTCGAGGAGCTATCTGGCATATACCACTTCCCGAACACCAACCTCGAATCACCGCGCCTGCGCGCGGTGAGCGCAAGAGTTTCTGAGCCGCCGCAAGACTTGCCCAAGGATGGGTTGCTTATCGGCAAAAACGTCTATCGCGGGGATGAGCGTCCTATAAAAATTTCCGGCGAGGATCGGCGCCGGCACGTATACCTGATCGGTCAGACCGGCGTGGGTAAGAGCACTCTTATGAAAAATATGATCGTGCAGGACATTAGGAACGGCGAAGGCGTCGGGCTTATCGATCCGCACGGCGATATCGCCGAGGAGGTCATGGGCCTAATTCCCGAAAACCGCTACGAGGACGTGGTGCTTCTTGATCCGGCCGACCTTTCCCGGCCGATAGGCTTAAATATGCTTCAGTACGACCCGCGCTATCCGGAACAAAAAACGTTTATCGTTAACGAGCTTATAAATATCTTGGACAAGCTCTACGACCTCAAGACGACTGGCGGGCCCATGTTCGAACAATATACCCGTAACGCGCTTTTGTTGCTTATGGAGCACCCCGAACGCGGTTTCACGCTTTTGGAAATACCCAAGGTTCTGGCTGACAAAGAATTCAGGAGGTCATTGCTTTTGAACTGCAACAACATCCTGGTCAAAGATTTTTGGGAGAAAGAAGCGGAGAAAGCTGGGGGAGAGGCTGCGCTCGCGAA
Source organism: Candidatus Colwellbacteria bacterium RIFCSPLOWO2_01_FULL_48_10 (assembly GCA_001817755.1). Taxonomy (GTDB): domain Bacteria; phylum Patescibacteriota; class Minisyncoccia; order UBA6257; family Colwellbacteraceae; genus 2-01-FULL-48-10. Next base: position 43,856 of record MHIY01000001.1, on the reverse strand, counting down.
CATGGTTCCCTACATTACTTCAAAGTTTAACGTGTTCCTGGCGAACGATTACGTACGCCCGATTATCGCCCAGTCTAAGACGAGCATCGACTTCCGCGACATAATGGACTCTAAAAAGATATTGATTGTAAGTCTGTCGAAGGGTCGGCTCGGCGACATCAACGCCTCGCTTTTAGGGCTTATCGTAGTCGGCAAGATTCTGATGGCGGCGTTTTCCAGAGTGGACCAGGCCGAAAATCTCAGAAAAGACTTTTATCTCTACATCGACGAGTTTCAAAATTTCGCGACGGATTCGATCTCGACTATTCTTTCCGAAGCGAGAAAATACCACCTGGACCTTATTATTGCCCACCAGTTCATCGAACAGCTCAAAAAAGAGATTCGCGACGCGGTTTTTGGCAACGTGGGCAACATTTTAGCCATGAGGGTCGGGGCGCAGGACGCGGAGTTTTTAGTAAAGCAGTTTACGCCTGTCTTCAACGAAAGCGACCTGGTCAACATCGACAACTTCAAGGCCTATGTGAGGCTTCTGGTGTACGGAAAGACGACTAGGCCATTTTCGATGTCCATCTATCCGCCGGAGAAGGGGAATACGGGCATCGCCGCCGGCCTCAGGCGCATCTCGTCTCTAAAATACGGCCGCGACCGCGCGATTGTCGAGAAGGAAATAATGGAAAGACTGAGGCCGGAATATAAGAACTCGGTCGCATAACTTTCTAAGAAGTAGGCTAATGGTTCGTCTTTGTGTTTTTGAAAAACAGAATAATGTAGTGTTCTAAATTTTCTTCAGTCTCGGCCGCCTACGCGGCCTGCGGCACGTTTTCAAGAAACACAAAAACTCTTGAATGTTTGGAAAGTTATACTCTCTCGCTAGCGTGGGTAGATTCTTCTTTCTTTTGACCGAGCTGTATATAGGTGGTAGATTCAAAGAGTGATCACAAGTGAACGCTAGTTCTTCCATAAATGGGCTCAAGAAAAGAAATCCAAGGCCATCTATAATTCCGAGAATGTTGAGGGCGCTACTCAATGCCGAAAAAGGGTTGCCTTTCTCGGTGCTAGCAAGCAACATCGGCTGCCCTAGCGAAGATGACAACGCAAAAAGTGTCCTCATCAGGCTTGTCGCTGCCAACCTAGCCGAAGAGGAGTTGGTAGACAAGAAAGCAGCTCGGAGAATGGGTTCTCTCAGACCATGCGAAAACCAACCCATCTACAAGCTGACACCGAAAGGCCTTCGCGCAGTTAGACTGCTAGATTCATGTTCACTGGTTTCTGCTAGAGATCTTCTGGGAGTGAGAGATGTCCCTAAAGCATCGATGAGCCTGAGGATTTTCGATGCTTTGCTCAAAGCCACGACTGATCGAGTGGTGATTCCCATAGGATTGTCAACGAAAGAGTTGGTTGGCTTTGTCGGCAGCAAAGAGGATCGTATCCGCGAGTTGCTCGAGAGCATGATCGGCTTGAATCTGGTCACAAGGGTGGAAATCGATGGCCTACCAAATGAGAATACTTACCCAAGAACCAGATGGCTATACCGGCTTAGCGAAAATGGACTCATCGTGGCCAGAGAACTGATGTCTCTTTCTAACCCTTCTTTTTCAATCTGAGCACATCTCTGCTCCCACGAACGGCAAAACGTGGTTTTTCTTTTTAGGGCAAAAATGGTTTTGGTCATGGAACTTGTAATGTCCGAATCGGTAATGTTAAAATCGGCACGCAAATCTTGATGGGCTCGAAGGCATCGCAAGCATATTTTAATCAGAAGCGCGCATAGTTTAACGGTAAAATCGGCGTCTTATACACGCTAGTCCTTGGTTCGACTCCAAGTGCGCGCACCTCGTAAAACAAAAATATGCCCCAAATTGGGCATATTTTTGTCAGGAGGCACGGCCAAACCGATATCGACCCTCGGTAATCTTAACGGAGGATAGGCTTCAAATCCCCTATGAGCGCGTAAAATTCTTCCTGTTCCAGAGTTTCTTTTTCGATGAGCGCGTTGGCGATCTCTTTCAAAAGCTTTTTGCGCGAGGTGATTATTTTTATCGCTGTTTTATGAGCATCGTCGATAAATTTCCTAACTTCCTCGTCTATTTTTATTGCCATTGCTTCGGAATAGCTTTTTTCGGCCACAAGATTGCGGCCAAGAAATGACATTTCGTTAGTCTTGCCAAAAGTCAGCGGGCCGATTTTTTCGCTCATGCCGTAACGGGTAACTAGCGCTCGCGCCAGGCTCGAGGCGTTTTCAAGGTCATTTGATGCGCCGGTGGTCAGGTCGCCGAAGGTCAGTTTTTCGGCGACATATCCGCCCATCATAACAGCAAGGTCGGCCATGAATTGTGATTTTGTTTTCAGATTATTATCCTCCGATGGGAGTTTAAGCGTATATCCACCGGCATTCCCACGAGCCACGATGGAAACTTTATGCACTGGGTCAGATTCTTTTAAGCTCGCGGCAACCAATGAGTGTCCGGCTTCGTGATAGGCAGTTATCTCTTTTTGCTTAGGGGACACAATCCGGCTGCTTCTTGCCGGGCCGAGCATAACTTTTTCAATCGAATCTAATACATCTTGATGATTAACAGTTTTCTTATTTTTTTGCGCCGCGAATATTGCCGCTTCGTTTAAAAGGTTTGCCAGATCGGCTCCGGAGAATCCCGGAGTGCGCTGGGCTATTTTTCTGAGATCAACGTCGGTTTCAAGGGGCTTATTTTTTGCGTGTAATTTCAAGATGGATTCGCGTTCGCTGATGTCGGGAGCGTCCAGAATTATCCGGCGGTCGAAGCGCCCTGGCCGCAGAAGCGCGGAGTCCAATACATCGGCGCGGTTCGTCGCCGCCATGACTATCAGTTTGGTATCGCGTTCGAAGCCGTCCATTTCCACCAGTATTTGATTTAAGGTTTGTTCCCGTTCGTCGTGCCCGCCTCCCAAGCCGGTTCCACGTTCCCGGCCGATGGCGTCAATCTCGTCAATGAATATTATCGCCGGCGCTGCTTTTTTAGCTGTTTCAAAAAGATCGCGCACGCGTGCTGCGCCCACGCCCACGAACATCTCAACGAACTCAGAAGCCGAGATGTGGAAAAACGGCACGTTCGCCTCACCGGCGACGGCGCGGGCGAGTAAAGTCTTGCCGGTTCCTGGGTAGCCCATCAGCAACACGCCACGCGGAATTTTAGCCCCGATATCAAGATATTTTTTCGGTGATTTCAAAAAATCGACTATTTCGGCGAGTTCTTGTTTAGCCTCTTTGAGGCCGGCCACGTCGTTAAATGTTACGCGGTCTTTGGACGCTTGAAGGCGTTTAACGTTTGCCCGGCCGAAAGAGAAAGCCTGGTTCATCCCGCCCTTCGCGCGCTGAGTGGTGAACCAGATGATGCCGATGATTATGAGTAGCGGCAAAAGTGTGGGTATCAATATGCCGAGCCAGAAGCTGGCGGTTGATTCTTCTTTCACTTCTATCTCGACTCCCGAAAGCGCGCTTGCCGAGACCTTCAGGTTCGACAGGGTTTCGGTGAGTCCGGCTTCCGGTTCTTTGCGCGCGCGCAAGATCTCCTCGCCGGTGGTATGAACTTCCAGGTCGTTTCCGGCCACAATTATTTTCTCCACGCCCCCCGCGTTTATTTTTTCAGCGAGCTGGCTTAGATTTATGTCGCCAGACGGTTTTGCCGGTTCGTATGTCGAGGACGTAAGGATGGTAAGGCCGAAGAGTATCAGCACGACCCACAGAAAGTTTTTATAGAGTTTTGGCATTTAGTCAAAGAATTATATCAAGCCGCGGCAGATTTACCACACTGCGCATATAACAGAACACGGCTCCTGATGGAGTCGTGTTCTGTTGATGACGAAAGCTATAAGTTGTGTTTTAAGCCTTGGCCAGCTTCAAAACGACTCTGCGGTCTTCGGGTTTTATGGAGTCGATAAGGAAGTTGTAGTTGGTGCCGGGCACGAGGTGCTTTTTCAACTCCTCGACGGAACCGAATTCTGAAACGTGTATGAGGCCGAATATGCCGTGGTCGAGATTGACCATTGCGCCGAAAGGATTAAGTTTGTAAACGGTTCCCTTAACGGCCGAGCCGGCTTTAAATTTGCCTTCAACGTTGTCCCACGGGTTTGGCTGGAGAGCTTTTAAGGAAAGAGATATCTGATTGTCCTTGATCTCAGTTATTTTGGCTTTGACCATGTCGCCGACTTTCACAATGTCTTTTGGATTGTCTACAAGCGTATGGCTGAGTTCCGATATGTGTATCAAGCCTTCGACTTGCGTGTTGTCGGCGAATTTCAGGAAAGCGCCGAAGTTCGCGACGCCGGAGATGATGCCGTCAATTGTTTCTCCGACTTTGTACTTGGCGACCAGCTCTTTAATGTTGGCGCTCATTATCTCGCGCTCGGAGAGAATAAGCTTTCCGGTCCGCGGGTTCAGGTTGATGATCTTCACCTGGAGCTCCTGGCCGACGAACTTTTTCAGTTCTTCGGCAACTTTCGCGCGGTTTGTTTCTATGCCGCTCGGGTAATGCTCGTTCGAAAGCTGAGAAGCCGGCAAGAACGCCTGCACGGAGCCGATGGTCGCTATCAATCCGCCGCTGTTTGAGCTTATTATTTTAACTTTTATCGGCTCGTCCT
>MHIY01000001.1:36712-39179 GCA_001817755.1 Candidatus Colwellbacteria bacterium RIFCSPLOWO2_01_FULL_48_10 | reverse complement strand
CCGATCTTCGGTATTTCGAAGAATATGCCCTTCGGGGTCCGTTCGACGAGCTTCGCCTCCACGAGGTCGCCGACCTTCAATACGGGCATTAGCCCCAGATCAGCTTTCAACATCTGCATCTGCGCAGACTCGGTTTTCTTGATTACTGCTTGTTCCATCTGATTAATATTTCCGCGGATTGATTTATATTGGTGAATAGCCGCATCTATTCGGACAAAGCGTTAATTTGTGTCAATTAGATTAGACCAAACCCACCTTAAAATCAACCCACTTGATCCTAAGCCCAATTATTATAGCTATATTATAGCTAAAACAACGCCACATCTAATCTACACCGCGGCCGCGGTGTAGATTAGATGTGGCGGTAAATAATTATTTCAACTATAGGCCGAACTTTTCCCGAAGCGGCTCGTCGTTATCTATGTTTGCGGTGATAAGGTTAAGATGACTGCGGATATGCAGAGACTCGCCTATGAAATCTATCTCGTTTTCGCATGGGTAGGGGCAAATCCAAACGCTTTGTTGGAACTGAATGAAACCGATTTGCCGGAGCTTGATGCGCAAACTGTCCCTAACTAATTTAGCGTCTTCGGGGATATCAAACATCAACATACGCCATTTGCCGTCCCACTCCGCCATTTTTTCTATCTTCAAATTTTCCCAGTCATATTCGAGTTTCCTTTTTCTACCCCTTTCGGTGAGAATAAGAATTGTTTGATTGCCTTCTTTCTTAAGGCTTATTATCTTTCTTTTCTTGAGGTGATATATAACTTGAGAAAGAGAACGGGAATTGATTTGGTCTTCTTTGATTTTTCTTTCCTTGGCCAGATGCTCCCTTAGCGCGCCTACAACAAAGCGGCCGGCGTAAGGGCTAGTCAGGACAATTCCCACAACAGCGCACTTTATAACCAGTTCGGAAATATCTTTGAACTTATCGAGCGTTTCTTTTTTCATATTTTGTGGCCCGTTCAAAACCGGGTGAATACCAGGTCAATTATATCATATCTAATCTACACCGCGGCCGCGGTGTAGATTAGATATTGAGTTTGCGGATTTTGTTGGTGTCGCTGCGTTGTTCCTTTTAGGCCATTCCAGCCTCGCTTGCTTTGTATTTAAATTTCGCCGAAAAAAAAGAGCCCGCGATGTGATGCTAGTCATCATCCGGGTCTGTGGAGCATTGTGAGATATGCTCAAAACTCTTTTGGAGGAAGGAGGTTAGTAGGGGTCGTCCATGGGATCATCGAGCCACAAGTCCGATTCCAAAGAATCGAGCTCTTGAAGCTCCCGTGCGCTCCTAGCGCAATCCTGCTCGTACTGCGCGATGAGCTTCGGATCGGTCTCGTAGGCGAGCTTCCTCTCCTCGAAGTATGCTTGCGCATCTTCGGCGGTGAGGAAGACTTTGTTGCATTTATTCGCAATGTCGCCTACGTGCCATTCTTCTTTCTGGCCATATTGGTTCTGGCAGAAGACCTTGCATACTTCAACTGTCCAGATTCCACCGACAACTGCCAGTGGTCCTTGGATGGAGGTAGGCCTGCAGTGCAAAGTGGTCATGTGCCAGAACTTGTCGCCGATCTTGAGGGCCGCGAGGAATGCCTCGACGGTGCTGATGACTTTCGGTGCGGTGGTTTGGATGTTCATGGTAATACCTCCTGCGTTTCGGCAGGGGAAAGAATAGACTTCCATAAATCTAGAGAAATCTGCTCTTTTCCCTGCCGAAACAAAGTTATTAACGAACTATCTCACATTTAATTGTAGCACTATATTATTGATTTGTCAAGAAAAAAGGCGGCGAGCGGGAAGAAACCGAGCACATAAAGCGTTATGTGCTCCGGTATTCCGTTTCCCGAAAACATAAAGACGGAGCTATTTTGCCTTTGATTTTCAACTGTTTTCGGAGTAAAATTACCCCAACGTGGTAATAACTGTTTCTGAAACTAAAGGCATCAAATGCCAGGTGGGCGACCTGTCTCTCTTGGTGGACCCCGATAAAGTCGGGTCTGCGGATGCAGTACTCTATACTGCGGCCAAGGTGCCGTTCGAAACTGTGCCCCAGAACGTCGTGATCGGCCCGGGCGAGTACGAAATATCCGGCATACGGGTCATTGGCGCTGGGCTCGAAAGAGAATCGGACGCCAAGCGGATACGCACGGCCTATACTGCAATAGTGGACGGCATCCGGCTGTGTTTTTTGGGTCTGCTCGGCGCGGAAGTCTCCGACGACGCCTTAGACAAGCTCGGCGAAACGGATATTCTCATCGTTGGGGCGGCATCCGGCATGGATGTAAAAAAGGTTGTCCAACTCGCAAGGCAGATGGAACCCAAGATTATTATCCCGCTTTCCAACCATAAAGAATTCGCATCCGAGCTCGGGCAAAAACCCGAGAAGGAAGAAAAGTGGGTCGGTAAGCTCAAGGATATAGAAACATTTAATTCCAAATTGATATGGCTGACAGAGAAATAAAAA
>MHIY01000001.1:33306-36679 GCA_001817755.1 Candidatus Colwellbacteria bacterium RIFCSPLOWO2_01_FULL_48_10 | reverse complement strand
TAAGCAAGCGTGAGATAACGAGCGAACTTAAAGAGTCCTACCTCGACTATGCGATGTCGGTCATCGTCGGCCGCGCCCTGCCAGACGCGCGAGACGGATTAAAACCAGTGCATCGTAGAATTCTTTGGGCCATGTGGGACAGCGGTCTTACTCACTCGGCCAAGCTTCGAAAGTCTGCGAATGTGGTTGGAGAGGTCTTGGGCCGATACCACCCTCACGGCGATATGTCCGTTTACGACGCCCTCGCGCGCATGGCACAAGATTTTTCGCTGCGTTATCCCCTGATTGAAGGCCAGGGGAACTGGGGTTCGATCGACGGCGACAACCCCGCTGCCATGCGTTACACCGAGTGCCGCCTTTCAAAGATAGCCGAAGAGCTGTTGATGGACATCGACAAAGACACCGTCGATTTTATTTCCAACTACGACGCTTCGCGTAAAGAGCCGGTGGTCTTGCCGTCCAAGTTCCCAAATCTTCTTGTGAACGGTTCGGACGGCATCGCGGTCGGCATGGCGACCAAGATCCCGCCGCACAACCTTACCGAGGTGTTGAACGCCTCGATGCATCTTATTGATAATCCCGATGCGACTTCCGAAGACCTGATGGGCTTCATTCAGGGGCCGGATTTCCCGACCGGCGGGATAATTTACGGCAAGAAGGACATCGTGGCCGCCTATGCTTCCGGCCGTGGCACTGTTACCGTGCGCGCTTTGGCCGAGGTTAGCGACAAGCGCATTGTGATATCGGAAATCCCTTACCAGGTTAACAAGTCCGAGCTCATCGTGAAGATGGCCGACTTGGTGCGCGAAAAAAGGGTTGAGGGCATCAGGGACATCCGTGACGAATCTGACCGCGAAGGCCTAAGGATAGTGATCGATGTAAAGAACGACTCGATCCCGCAAAAAATATTGAACCAGTTCTACAATCTCACTGATCTGCAGAAAGATTTTCACATGAATCTGCTCGCCTTACGTGGCGGCCTGAAGCCCGATACTCTTTCGATCAAAGACGTTTTGGCTTCCTTCATCGAGCATCGCCATAATGTTATCCGCCGACGCGCCGAGTTCGATCTCAGGAAAGCCAAAGACCGCGCCCACATCCTGGAAGGCCTGGTGAAGGCGCTCGACAACATCGACAAAATAATTGCGACCATCAAGAAGTCTGAAGACAAGGATGACGCGAAGAAAAATCTCGTTAAGAATTTCAAGCTGAGCGACCTACAGGCTGACGCCATTTTAGAAATGAAGCTCTCGGCGCTGGCCCACTTGGAAAGGGAAAAAGTTGAGAATGAGCTCGCCGAAAAGAAAAAGCTCATCGCCGAGCTCGAAAACCTATTGAAGAGCAAGGCTAAAATGGCCAAAGTCATCAAAGACGAACTCGCCGAAGTGAAAGAAAAGTTCGGCGACGAACGCCGTACCAAGCTCGTTGCGGGCGGCCTCAAAGAATTCAAGGCCGAAGACCTGATACCGCAGGAAGAAACGATAATCACCATGTCGAAAGACGGCTACATAAAGCGCTTGCCGCCGACCACCTTTAAGGTGCAGAAGCGCGGCGGCAGCGGCATCATCGGCTCGGATGTCGAGGAAACCGACTGGCTGACACACTTTGTGCGCGCCAATACCCATGACAACATATTATTCTTCACCAACAAAGGCATAGTTTTCCAGACCAAAGTTTACGAGATTCCGGTTGGTTCGCGCACAGCAAAGGGCAAGACCATCCAGAGCTTCCTCGAGACGCCGGCCGACTCCCAGATCACTGCAATCGTTGCCTATCCGGAACTCAAGGCGGCCGAGAAAGTCCCGCAGTCTGTGGTTATGGTTACGTCTGATGGCGTGGTCAAGAAGACCAGTCTTGAAGACTTCGGCAATGTGCGCCGGAGCGGCATAATAGCCATCAAATTGAAGTCTGGCGACGTATTAAAGTGGGTCCGGCTTGTGAAAGCAAAAGACGAGCTCATATTATCCACGCGCAACGGTGCCTCGATCCGTTTCAAGGAGTCCGACGCGCGCGAGATGGGCCGCGCCGCTTCCGGCGTGCGCGCCATCCGCCTCAAGAAAGGGGATTTGGTAAGCGCTTTCGACGTTATCCATTCCGCCCAGCAGGGCAATCTGCTCGTGGTCATGGAAAATGGTTTCGCGAAGCAGACCCCGCTCAAAGAATACAAGGTGCAAAACCGCGGCGGCAGCGGCATACTGACCGCGAAGATTACTTCGAAGACCGGACAGTTGACCTCGTCGCACGTCATCGAAAACGAAGCCGAGCTCCTCTCGATTTCAGTAAAAGGGCAGATATTAAAAACAGAGATCAAAAGCGTACGCAAGACCGGCCGCTCGGCACAGGGGGTGCGTATAATGCGGCTGAAGCCAGGAGACAAGATCGCCGGCACCGTGTGCCTGTAATTGTCCCAGTTCGTCGATCGTGGCGTCGCTTCTCCTTGACGTATCGCTTCGCTTATACGACTTCGTCGAAGCTTCTAGTGCTCGAAGGAACTGGAACAATTATCACAACTGACAAGAGAGCCCCGCTGGGTTAGCTTGTCGGCATAGCCCCGCGGCATCGGCATTAGCAAGAACCGTTCTTGCTAATCCTCTTGCTAATCCAGGAAGATAAAAGAAGTCCGCGCCTCTTCATTTGCCTCCCCGCGCCTAGTATTGCAAGAGATAATGCGTTTGACGAAAATCAGTACATCTTCCGGTTGCGTAAACTAATCAAGAGCTTCGCAACACTTCCATATCATCGAGGCTATTTTGAAATAGTTTCTAGATACTTTATACTAAACCCAATGTCACTTACGCGGTCGCAAACAATTATCGTGGGCGCAGTGGGCCTCGTCATTATTTTAGTTTTACTGCTTGCCGCCGGCATAATTCCCGGCGCAAGGACGGTAAAGCCCATCCAAGTGGAGCTCTCATTCTGGGGCCCGAAGAAAGAAGAAGCGGGGGTCAATAGTGTTATCTCAAGATATACCCAGCTCAACAAGGGTACGACTCTAAAGTATGTAGGTTTTCCAGAGGCCGACTACGAAGACGCTCTCATCGATGCTCTCGCCGCCGGCACTGGCCCGGACATGTTTTTCATCCAGAACGACTGGGTCCAAAAGCACAAGAATAAGATCTCGCCCGCCCCGCAGGAGCTTATTGACCCCATCCGCGTAACAGAGCTCTTTCCCCAAGTCGTGGGGCAAGACTTGTCGCTCGGCGGCAAAATTTACGGTCTCCCGTTTTCGATAGACACTCTGGCGCTTGTCTATAATCGCAGTATTTTTGATTCAAAGCAGATTCCCGTTCCTCCGGTTACCTGGGATGGCGTTAAGGCGTTAATTCCAAAACTGCGCGAGCTGAATGCCGGCAAATTGACGAAAGCGGCTATC
>MHIY01000001.1:29406-33283 GCA_001817755.1 Candidatus Colwellbacteria bacterium RIFCSPLOWO2_01_FULL_48_10 | reverse complement strand
ATGCCGGCAAATTGACGAAAGCGGCTATCGCCCTCGGGTCGAGTGAAGATTTTGTTGTAAATTCAACCGACATCCTTACTTCGATAATGATGCAGGTTGGCGTCCAGATGGTGGATGCTTCGACCGGCAAGGTCTCGTTCTACAGCCAGAAGGGCTTGCAGGCTTTAAAGTTCTATGCCGATTTTGCCGATCCGCTCAGCCCCAACTATGCCTGGGACGATTCGATTGGCAACTCCATTGATGCTTTTGCCCAGGGCAAGACCGCAATGGCGTTTCTGTATTCCAGCCAGCTTCCGGCGGTGCGCGCCCGCAACCCGCTTTTGATGCCCAACGTCGGCGTTTTGCCTTTGCCGCAGTTTAACCAGGACAGTTCCGCGAATCTAGCCAGCTTCTGGGCGATGGCGGTCTCGAACCGCGTATCTAACTACGCCGCGGCGTGGAATTTTATAAATTTTGCCGCGACCGATCGCAGCGCGGCGTCTTCTTATGTTTCCTCGACTGGCAATCCGCCCGCTTTGCGCTCGCTAATAAGCGATTACCGGCAGAACTCGTCCTTAAAGGTGTTTGTGTCTCAGGCACTTATTGCAACCGACTGGCCGGTTCCCGACGACAGGAAGGTTAGAACCATATTCGACAATATGATAGAATCCTATTTGAAGGACAAGCTTTCGGCCGATAACATATTAAAAACGGCGCAGGAAGAGGTGGCGAGTATTATAAAAAGATGACATCATTAAAGCTTAGGGCAGTAAAGGGTAGAATTATGCAGGGAGCTTTCGCAATAGTCCCAGCCTGTCCGGCTGCGGGTTGCGGTAAGGCCGAGTTTCTTATTTTGATAAAGAACCTGATCGATTTTGGCATTAAGATATCGGTTATCGCGGTTGGTTTCGCCGTGGCCTATGGAGGCTTTCTGGTTCTAACCTCCGGCGGCAGCGAAGACAAGGTATCGCGCGGTCATCAAGCGATAACCGCGGCGGTCATCGGCATCACAATAGTCCTCTCAGCCTGGCTCATAGTGAACACCTTGATCGAGTTTTTCACTAATTGTACCGGCCAATGGAACGTTTTTGGCAACTTCAAATGCTCTCAATAAAATGAAAAGTATAAAGAAGATATTAGTTTCGTTCGCCGCCCCGCTCGCGCTTACGACCTTTTTCTATGCCCAAAAGGTTATGGCGGCGTCTCCGGGTTCATGTCCGACTGGACAGATTCTCGACAGCACCGGCAGATGTGTGAGCGGCATTGCGAATCCCATTGGCAGCAACACGTTCGAAGAACTGCTGAATCAGGTGGTAGATTTTGCGATTATCCTTGCCGTACCGATCGTTACCATCATGGTTCTCTGGGGAGCGTTTCTAATACTCACCGCGATGGGCGAAGAATCCAAGTACGAGAAAGGCAGGGATTCCATAAAGTATGCCGTAATCGGTTTTGTCGCCGTGCTTCTTGCCAAGGGAGTCGCGCTCATAATCTACGAACTCCTCAGCAAGTAGTTGCTAGTTGCATTATTGCCCACATCGTTTAGAATGAACAATAATTAAAAAAGGTCGATTTTCGCCAATTTAATTAAATGACAAATTTCAAAGTTTTTAGTTTGGTCCTCTTGGGTTTGATGCTTTTGGTGCCTGTTACAGCGACCCCGGCATTTGCAGTACACTGCACTCCGAGTGGGTATGCAGCGCCGGCGGCAGGAAGCCCTTACGAACACACCGGTGTCGATAACAATGCCTTGCCATGTTCAATCAACAGCGTTGGTGCTTTGCTCGGATTCATCAACAAGATATTTGGGTTGATGTTCGGATTGATCATCGCTCTGGCGACCGTTTTCCTTTTGTACGCCGCCTTCTTGTATGTAACTTCGCGTGGTGACGAGGAAAAGGTTGATAACGCCAAAAACATTATCATTTACGCAGTTATTGCGCTTGTGATCGCCGCCATAGCTTACGCTGTGCCGACCATAGTGCAGTCATTCGTGAAGTAAAGGTTCCTAGAGTCTATTTTAGAAACCCCGCTCAGACCAAAATCGGAGCGGGGTTTCGATTTATCAATTTTCAGGGTAGAGTAGTTCTGTATCAATGCTCCCGTGGCGGAACTGGCATACGCGCATGGCTTAGGACCATGTCCCGCAAGGGTTAGAGGTTCAAATCCTCTCGGGAGCACAGATCATGGGCGGGGCGCCGCAAGGCATGGGGGTTCAAATCCACCCCCTGTCCACAGATACAAAAAACAACAGAAATGTTGTTCTTTGTATTGGGCAGGGGGATTTGAACCCGAAAGGGGGTCGGGGAAAAGCGTTAGCGTTTCCCCGTGGGGGTGACCGAATCTGAGACAGATCGGAGGTGAGGGCGAGAGGGCAGAAGCCCTATCGGGAGCGAATGAATATGAGCGACGTTCAATCCCCCCTGTTCACAATAGAAACTTCTCGTTCGGACAGAGCCGCCCCGCTTTGCGGCGCGGCAGGGGCGGGCGGCAAAAATGCGCGTCGCGAAGCGACGAATTCAGGTGGGGCGGGGTCGAAAGCACAGACCGCGCCGGAGCATTCCACCGTATTCCACAATCTGGCGTTTAGTAGGCTATAGCCTACTAAACGCCAGATTGATGCGAGGCGGCTTTAGCTGCTTGGCGAATACGCGCGCTTGATAACCGCATTTAGCCGTGATAACCTTCACATAATTCATGTCTCATAACAGCAACCGCGCGGGGTTTATGGAATTGGGCAACTTGATTGCTGTGTTTTTGTTCGGCGTGCTGATCGTATCTATAATTGTTTATTACGGCGGTTTTTGGGATGGTGAAAAAGAGCCCGAATTCGCGACTGACGTTGCTGTATCAACTGATGTTTCCGTAAAATCAGGCAGTCTTGATAACGCGGCCAAGAGCATTGTTGCCGACTTGGGCCTTACCCAGGCCCATTCAAAGACGGGAGCTGATGGACTCGTTTGGGGAATTTGTTTCCGCAACGGGAAAACCGACAACGGATTGTATGAGATAGTTTCCAACGTTTCCTCCCCGACCAATAATCCCTGCATCGGCAGTTCAGCTGAGTCGAAACAAATAATAGAGTCCACCGTAAAATTGCCGGACGGCATTTCTTTGATCGAGCCGACCGATGAGACGGTGAAATACATTGTTTTCAAAAAGGTAACTGGAGAGACTACTTCGCCGACCGATATCCAGATCAAGATCGCCTCGGCCGTTGATTCAAGAATCATAAAGGTCACACCGGCCGGGATAATAACCTATTCTACCGATTCTTCCGCCGCCGCTCCGGCAGCCTCAGCGTCGAAAACGACCACGGGATCGTCTTCGTCAAAGTCTTCTTCGTCTGCGCCCTCGGCTCCGCGTGGATTGGTAGCAGTTGCCGGCAATGGGAATATCTCGATCGCTTGGGATGGTCCGGCGACTGTTGGCAGCTCTTCAATTCTTGAATACAGGATATATCGTAGTCTCGCGCCGAGCATTCAGGGCGCGTTTTACGGTTTCGTGGCTCATCCCAACACGCTTTTTATTGATAAGAACGTTACGGCTGGAGTTACATACTATTACAGAGTTTCGGCCAAAAACCAGTCATTCGAGGGCGCGTTGTCCAATGAAGCTGTTGCCACTGTGACCAGTTCCGGAAGTAGCGGAACAACCAGCGGAACTGGCACAAGTTCCGGCAGCACGACCAGTAGCACCACGGCACCGGCGGCCGGCGCCCCATCTGCCCCACGCAATCTGGTCGGCACGGGCGGCAATAAATATGTCTCGCTGGTCTGGTATCCGCCAACTTCTTCTGGCAACTATTTAATCACGGAATACAGGGTGTATAGAGGGAATCAGTCGGGCATCTGGAAAAACTGGATAGGCACAACTCCGGCCACCAGCAGTTCATATT
>MHIY01000001.1:17312-29395 GCA_001817755.1 Candidatus Colwellbacteria bacterium RIFCSPLOWO2_01_FULL_48_10 | reverse complement strand
ACTAATAACTTTAACTACTATTACCACATAGTGGCGGTCAATGCCGCAGGCGTTTCGCCTGTTTCGAATGAGATCATCGCCCAACCCTCAGGCCCGCAGTAGAAGTGTTTCCTAGGTAAGTTTTTAAATAAAGGTCCTTCGGGGCAGAGCCCACTTACTCTTTTCTCCTCTTGCCGTGGAAGGCTCTGTGTACCTCTTTTAATTCCTTGTTCGTAAGGTGGGTATAAATTTGTGTTGTCGAGATACTGCTGTGGCCTAAGAGTTCTTGAACAGACCGCAGATCGGCGCCGTTAACGAGTAAGTCGGTCGCGAATTGGTGGCGAAGCGTATGCGGGGTAACTTTGCGTGGAATGCCCGCTTCCGCGGCGGCTTGGTGGATGATCCGTTCCACGCTTCGGGTTGTTATGCGTCCGATAGCCTTCGGGTTTTTGTCCTTGCTTAGACTTATAAATAGAGCCCGCTCGATATCGCCGCGCTTTTCCAGATAGTCCTTGATTGCTTCGATTGTTTCCGGCGAAAGAAAAACGACGCGCAGTTTTCCGCCTTTGCCGCGTATAGTTATCTCTCCGCGGGTTAGGTTTACGTCGCGGTCTAGGCTGCACATCTCAGATACTCGAAGACCGGTCGAAAAAAGAGTATGAATCATGGCTCGGTCGCGCAACGCCCTTACGTCCTTCGCTTTCTTGACCGCGAGAAGCCGCTCCAAGTCGCCATATTCCACGATCTGTATTTGCCTCTGAGGTATTTTAGGGAGTTCTATCTTGTCGGCCGAGACAACCTTAAAATCGCGCTTGGCGAGATATTTCAAAAAGCTCCGTATCACGATCACATAATATGCTTGGGTAACTTTTTTTATTTCCGGCGCAGCGCGCGCGAGCGTAATTCGGAACTCGCGAATCGCATTTTCAGTCAGATCGCTTACTTTTTCGAGCTTGCTCGAGTTTGCGAATCGATCCAGATAGCGGCGGTAGTTAGCGACAGTCTTCGGCGAGCGGTTTTTCTCGATCGCGAGATAGTCCAGATAGTCCTTAATAATTGTATTAATATCAGCCATGGTAGATAAGATCTTATGCGACATAGCGAAGCTGTGTTGAATAAGATCTTAATATATTATACGACACAGCAACGATACTAATATACTAATGACTACGAATGATACGAATTTATTACGACAAGCGAGGATGGGGAATGGAAATATACTCATTTACATTCCCTCTGAGCGACGTCGTAACAAAGGTTGAACCCCGTAAAGCTTTGCCACGGGGTAAATCCCTCGCGCTTCTAGCGCGAGTGGTTGGCCCGCTAAGCGGGGCTCCACGAATACCACGGGGTTCTGCCCCATGGAACCTTTATTCGTATGCGCTATTCGTTAAGCGTATCTACAACATTTTTGACAAAAAACCTGATTTAAATTACAATGGCGTCTATGATTAGTACTCGAACTAAAGCAAAAGTGATAAAAGAGGTTCAGGTTCACGATAAAGACACTGGTTCGGCTGATGTGCAGGTGGCCGTTATCTCTAAGCGGATTGAAGAGCTGACCTCCCATCTGAAAGGCCATCCAAAAGATAACCATTCTAGGCGCGGTCTTATTGGTATGGTTTCAAAACGGCGCAAGCTTTTAAGCTACCTTATGACCAATTCTCCAAAGAGGCACGGTTCTTTGGTGAAGAAGCTCGGACTTAAAAAGTAGAGTAATCGCGAATAACGCTAATCACATTTCAATAATGCGAATAGATAAGACGCGCATCGCATTCATTCGTATTATTTGCTATCATTCGCATTATTAGCGAACACTCCTATGTCTATCGTACCTAACAAAGAACAGAGAATCGGAATTTTTATCGATATCCAAAATCTATACCACTCGGCTAAAAATCTCTATGGCGGGCGCGTCAATTACGGCGAGCTAATGAAGACGCTAATCGGCGACCGCAGACTTGTCCGTGCGCTTGGCTATGTCGTTAAGTCCGACCCCGAAACAGGCGAAGACAGCTTTTTCGAAGCTCTCGGCAAGGTTGGCATCGAGCTTCGCATCAAGGATATTCAGATTTTCTCAAGTGGCGCTAAAAAAGCCGACTGGGATGTAGGGATGGCGGTTGATGCCATACGCATGGCGCCCGCTCTGGACGTGATCATACTCGTTACCGGCGACGGCGACTTTGTGCCGCTCGTGGAATATTTGCAGGTTGGGCTTGGACGGGGAGTTGAGGTAGCCGCCTTTTCGAGAACCTGTTCCGCGCGGCTTCGCGAGACCACCGACCGGTTCGTCGACCTGGACAATAACCCCAGACTGGTCTTCAAATCGCTTAGAAAACCGGTCGCGCGTAGACATCAATAAAAAATAAAACACACATGAATTTAGACAGAAAAATATTTACCACTAACGTCGGCGGAGAAGAGCTTAAGATCGAAGTATCGAAGATTGCCTCTCAGACAAACGCCGCTGCGATCGGCACTTATGGAGGCACGGCAGTTTTGGTTACCGCCGTCATGGACCGCAAAGACCGCGAAGTCGACTATATGCCGCTCTCGGTTGATTATGAGGAGAAGTTTTACGCGGGCGGAAAGATATTGGGTAGTCGCTATGTGCGCCGCGAAGGCCGCGCGCCGGAGAGCTCGATTCTTTCGGGCCGCCTCATCGACCGTATTATTCGCCCGCTTTTCGACAGCCGAATACGGAGGGGCATACAGGTTGTTTCGACCGTTTTGTCCTACGACGATGAGAACGACCCGGATTTTGTTTCTGTCGTGACTGCATCAGTCGTTCTGGCCATTTCGAATATCCCGTGGAATGGCCCGGTAGCCGGACTCCGCATCGCCAAACTGAAGGGCGACGCGAAAATTTACATGAACCCTAAGAACAGTTTCATTAAAGAAAACCACGACAAGCTTGAGTTTGATACTTTTGTTGCCGGTCCCAAGGGCCGCATTAGCATGGTTGAGCTTTCTGGTTACGAGGCCGAAAAGAAAAACATTGTTTCCGCATACCGCGAGGCCATAGCCGAATTCGACAAGATCGTTACTTTTCAGGAAGGCATCATCGGTTCCATCGGCAAACCTAAAGATGTTTTCGAATTCCGCAAGCCCGCGGAGAAGCTCGTGTCCGCAGTTAAGGAATTTTTAGGCGGACGGATCGAGGGAGCGGTTTTCAGCGCCGATAAGTCGGCCTACCGTCAGCTGGGCGACGAACTCGCCGCGCATCTCAAGGCGAATGAATTTATCGCACAGGATGTAAAGGACGCGCAGGCTATTTACGGAGAAGAGCTGGACAAACTCTTGCACCGCGAGGTGTTGACCAAAGAGCGCCGTCCGGACGGCCGCAAACTTGGCGAAGTTCGCGAACTGCATGCTGAAGTTGCCCTTCTGCCGCGCACCCATGGTTCGGCCCTTTTCATAAGGGGACAGACCCAGGCGTTGGCGGTAACTACCCTGGCTTCTCCCGGTTCCGAACAGGTCGTCGAGACCATCGAGTTCTCGGGCAAGAAAAAGTTTATGCTTCATTACAATTTCCCGGCCTTTTCCGTCGGCGAAACCGGTCCTTTCCGCGGCCCGGCCAGGCGCGATATCGGCCATGGCGCCTTGGCCGAAAAAGCAATTCTGCCGCTTGTACCGAAATCCGACGTCTTCCCATATACCGTAAGAGTTGTTTCTGAAATACTCTCTTCGAATGGCTCATCGTCGATGGCGACAGTTTGCGCGACAAGCCTCAGTCTTATGGATGCGGGAGTGCCGCTAAAGTCCCCGGCTGCCGGCATAGCTATGGGCCTCATCGTTGACGAAGAAACTCTGATGTCTGACTCGCCGACCTATAAGGTGCTGACTGACATCCAGGGACTAGAAGACCACTATGGCGACATGGATTTTAAAGTTGCCGGCACTAAAGACGGCGTAACCGCTATCCAGATGGATGTGAAGCTCTATGGCGTAACCGTCGAGATACTCGAAGCCGCTTTCGCCGATGCCGAGAAAGCGCGCCTCCACATATTAGACTTTACCAACAAAACGCTTTCTGCCCCCCGGCCGGAACTGTCGCGTTATGCTCCAAGGATACTCACCATTGCCATCGACCCGACCCGTATTGGCGAGGTCATTGGCACCGGCGGCAAGATAATTAACGGCATCATCGAGATGACTGGCGCCACTTCCATCGACATCGAAGAAGACGGTCGGGTTTTTGTAACAGCCATGAAGGTAGAGCAGGCCGAGGCGGCTGTGGCCCAGATAAACGCAATCCTAAAGGAGTACCAGATCGGAGAAATAATCGAAGGCAAGGTGGTAAAGCTTTTAGACTTCGGCGCGATTGTCGAATTCGGCGGACATGACGGCATGATCCATGTCTCCGAGCTCCGCGAAGGTTTCGTTAAAAAGGTTGACGACGTGGTTAAGCTCGGCGATGTCGTCAAAGCCAAGATTGTAAAAATCGACAACGGCAAGATTGGGCTTTCTTTGAAACAGCTTCCCAAGGCTTAACAGCCAGCTCGATAGCTTATTAGTGCAGAAACTCAACTTTGCGAAAAGAGGAGCTATGTCGTTATCGAGCGATGCACATTGTGCTATAATTATTCCATGCCAGATAATAATTTTCCGAATCAAGTTCCCGAAAATCTTCCTGTGCCGCCTCAGGGTGACCAGGGCATTCCGTCAGTTCCACCGCAAGCAGAAGTTCCGTTTCCTCCCTCGACCGAGTCCCAGGTCGGCATCAGGACCATGACCGAAGACGTTTCTTTACTCGAGTCTTCGGGCGGCCTTGAGCCCCGAACGCAAACATTCCGCCCCAAAGATCTTTTGGGCAACGAGCCTGTTTTCCAACCCAAGGATGCAGCCGCCGTGCCGTCTCCATCGGGCGATGAAGCGCGTAGGCATCATATAAAGATGGTTGCAATAAGTGCCGGCGCAGTTGTGGTCATCGCCGTCGCTGCCGCGGCTGTCTACTTCTTAGTTTTAAAGAAACCCGCGCCTTTATCTCCGCCCCCGCCACCCCCGCCCTTTGTTGAATCAATCGAACCCACTCCAGTCGAAGAAGTTGTCGAACTACCGCCGCCCCCGCCACCTTTCGAGCACAGGAGTCTTTTCCCAGCGCAGTCCGGTGTTCTTTCTGCTGACGTAAACATTACTGCTATTGGCCCCGACAATCTGAAAGTTGGTGTTAAAGCGCTTGCTGCAGCCGAGACCAAAATTCCAGCATTGAAGGAGTTTGCGCTCGTTACCTCCGAAGGCGATGCCTCTGCAGATCAGTTTCTCACGGCCATGCTGCCTGTTCTCGCGGCATCCATCTGGCCGATCGAAAAAGACTTCACCAGTTTTTTCTACAAGGATAAGGATGGAGTTTGGCCCGGTTATGTTATGGAGGTCAGCATGGGCGCAAACATCAGCCAATTATTGGCTGAGATGGAAAGATCGCCCAAGGTTTTCTATCTCGATGACCCAGGCGCTCCCAAAGCAACGGCCTTCAAAGAAGGCGCAAAATTCTCGGCCAACGTGCAGTCAATCAGGTATCTGCAATACACGAAAGTTGGCGCGTCGTTCAATCTCGCCACGATAAAGCTCGACGAGAAGACATACATACTTCTCTCGACTTCATTCACCGGCATGAAAGAGGCGGCAAAACAGCTAGGTTTCTAATACCACTTCCTTGGCTAGTCATAACCAGCCTTTTCCGGTCTGTTTTCACCGACTTTATTCTCAAATTCTCAAGAATATGAGAGTGAGAGCCACAAGAGAATAAGTTATTGAGCGAATAGTTGACATCTCTATCCTCAGTGCTACACTACCAACATGAATGATCCGCTGAAGGCGGATTTTATAAATTATAAACCATACAATATATGAATCCCGTTAGAAATAACGGTTCTCATAAAGCTAGTCGATTAAATAAAAACAAATTTCTAACGGGATGGACCTAAAAGCATTGATACAGACGGTTAATCAAATATCTACTGAAAAAGGCATAGAAGCCGAAAAGATCATCGCGGCCATAGAAGATTCTTTTGCCGCGGCTTACAAGAAAGAATATGGCGAAAAGGGGATAGTGGTGCGCGCCAAACTGGACACCAAGACCGGCGACCTGAAGTTTACTCAGATAAAAGAGGTTGTTGATGAGTCGACTGTAAGGCTGACAGACGAGGATGCGACTGAAACCGTGGAAGGAGAAGAGAAGCTCCCGCGCTATTCTCCTGAGAGACATGTGTTGATAGCCGATGCTAGAAAAGAATTTTCCCTGGCCGGGCAGGCCCTGGCCGGGCAGGCCAAGAAGAAAGACATCAAGGTTGGCGACGAGATTGAAATAGTCCTGCCGGTCCAGACTGATTTCGGCCGCATCGCCGCCCAGACTGCGAAGCAAGTCATTATACAGAAGCTCCGCGAGATCGAGCGTGAATCTATATTCAAGGAATATAAAGACAAGGAGGGCCAAATCGTAAGTGGCGTTGTCCAGCGTTTCGAGCGTGGGAATGTCTATGTCGACCTTGGCCGTGTAACTGCCATACTGCCTTACAACGAATCAATTCCCGGCGAACACTACCGCGTTGCCGAACGTTTAAGGTTCTACATATCTTCAGTGGGAGTTGATTTAAAAACTCCGGCCATAATCGTATCCCGCGCACATCCGAAGTTCGTAAGCAAGCTCTTCGAGCTCGAAGTTCCGGAGATCGCGGACGGTGTAGTTGAGATAAAAGGCATTGCCAGAGAACCCGGTAGCCGCACGAAAATAGCCGTTTATTCGCCGGTTGAGGGCATTGATCCGGTTGGTTCGTGCGTAGGCCAGCGCGGAACCCGCGTAATGGCGGTTACGAACGAGCTGGGAGCGGAAAAGCTCGATATCATCGAATGGTCCGATAAGCCCGAAGATTTCGTGGCTAATTCCCTGTCGCCGACCAAGGTTAAGTCAGTCGAAATACGCGGCAACGAAGCGCTCGCGCTTGTGCCCGACAGTGAGCTTAGTCTTGCAATCGGCAAAGGCGGACAGAACGTGCGCTTGGCGGCAAAGCTGACTGGATATAAGATAGATGTGCGTTCGCAGTCGCGGCCGAGCGAAGCCCCCGAGGGAGGCATGGCCTCTGGCGCTGCCGTTTCCGATGGCGAAGCCCCTATTTACCCTAAGGGAGCTGACGAGGAGTAGGAGTAATCGCCAATAATGCGAATTGCAACAAATAATGCGAATAAATCCATGAAGCTAGACGTAATAATTGAAATCACTAAAGGTTCGCGCAACAAGTACGAAATTGATAAGGAGAGCGGTCGTATTAAACTCGACCGTGTGCTCAAAAGCTCGGTCGGCTACCCAGCGGATTACGGCTATGTCGAAGGCACTTTGTGCGATGACGGCGATGCGCTGGACGTCATGATCATTAACCGCTTTTCTACTTTTCCGGGTTGCGTTGTTCCTTGCCGGCCGATTGCCGTTTTTAAAATGGTGGATACTGGCGATAACGATGAAAAGATAATCGCCGTGCCGGAGGGTGATAGCTATTATGAATCCTGGGAAGACCTGCAAGACATCCCCGAAGCTTTAACCAGAGAGATAGAAGAGTTTTTCAAGACCTACAAGAATTTAGAGAAAAACAAGAAAGTTGAACCGAAGGGTTGGGGCGATGCTAAAGAGGCAGAAGCAGTAATTAGCAAATCTTATGTTAAAAAATAGTATCAGCTCGGAGAGTCAATACTTGATCCCAACCGTCATCGAAAAGACGCCGTACGGTGAACGCGCCTACGACATCTACTCGCGCCTTTTGAAGGACCGGATAATCTTCCTTGGTGGAGGCATCAACGACGGAGTTGCGAACGCGGTGATCGCGCAGATGCTTTTTTTGGAGAGTCAGAACCCGAAGGAAGACATTAAGCTCTACATCAACTCTCCAGGCGGATCGGTCTATTCCGGAATGGCTATATACGACACTATGCAGCACATTAGGCCGGACGTTTCGACCATTTGTGTGGGTATGGCCGCATCCATGGGCGCATTTTTGCTTGCCGCCGGCAAGAAGGGCAAAAGGTTTTCTTTGCCGAACTCGGAGATACTCCTGCATCAGATCCATCTTGGCGATGGCGGCATTGGAGGCCAGGCAACAGACATCGAGATCGCCGCTAAGCAGATACTTAAGACCAAGGAAAGAATGAATCAGATACTCGCGAAGATTACCGGCCAGCCACTCACGAAGATCGGAAACGATACCGACCGCGACTTCTGGCTCACGCCCGAGGAAGCCGAAAAGTACGGCGTTATCGACAAGGTGATCAAAAAGGGAAAATAGCATCATATAGGATCCGCCGCCCCGGCGGATTTTTGATACTATCTCCATCCCGTTGTACGATTAGACACAAAGAAGCATGAATACCAACGAGATTAATAATCTCCTTGATCGCGGAGTCGAGGAAGTCATAGAACGCGACCATCTGATCGGGTTGCTCGATTCGGGGCAGAAACTGCGCATAAAGTTTGGAATAGATCCGACTGGCTCTGACCTTCATTTAGGCCACGCTGTTGTTTTAAGAAAGCTGAGGCAATTTCAGGATTTGGGGCATACCGCCGTTCTTATCATAGGTGATTTTACCGCTACCATTGGCGACCCATCCGGCCGCTCCGAAACGCGCAAACCTCTTACTGAAAAGGAAGTTAAGGCTAATTTTAAGAAGTATCTCGAACAGGCCCATAGAATCCTTAGCAAAAAGAATCTGGAGGTGAGATACAACAGCGAGTGGCACAAGAAACAGGGTCTCGCCTCAATGCTGCAGCTTGCATCATCGGCAACTGTCCAACAGACTCTCCGCCGCGCAGATTTCAAAAAAAGACTTTCCGAGGATAATGATATAACCCTATTGGAACTTATGTACCCAGTTCTTCAAGGATATGATTCGGTAAAAGTAGCCGCCGATGTCGAGTTAGGTGGCACAGACCAAAAATTCAATCTGCTCATGGGACGCCGCGTTCAGCGTTTTTACGGTATGAAGGAGCAGGATGTTATGACTGTACCCCTGATCGAGGGGACTGATGGAATTAAGAAGATGAGCAAGAGCTATGGGAATTATATCGGCCTCAAAGAAGACTCGAATGCGATGTTCTCCAAGGTCATGGCTATTCCCGATAATCTCATCGAGAAATATTTTATGCTTTGCACCTCTGTTCCAGAGGAGGATATTAAGAAGACGTCTACGGACATGTCTTCTGGGAAAATAAATCCCAAAGAGGCCAAATTAAAGCTCGCTTCGGAAATAGTTAGGCTGTATCATGGAGACAAGGCTTCCGAAAGTGCCCGTGAAGAATTCAAGAAGGTTTTCGAGTCAAAAGGATTGCCGTCGGATATGCCGGTTTTTTCCGCTGGCCGCGGATCGATCACCATCATCGAGCTTATACTCGAAGCAAAACTTACTCCCTCAAAGAGCGAGGCGAGGAGATTGATAGAGCAGGGCGCGGTTAAGATAGACGGAGAAAAAGTAGGCAATCTTGAGTTCTCGGTAGACTTGAAAAAAGAAAGAGTGCTTCAAGTGGGCAAAAGACATTTCTTGAGAGTTAGGAAATAGAAAGAGGACCCGTCTTCGGCGGGGCGCTCAATTTTGAATTTCACTACATTCAAACGAAATTGGCGTGCGTCGGTCAGGATAAAGCTAATATAAGTTTGACGATGGTATTCTTATATATAATATGGATTTTTTTAGCCAAATAAGTAAGGGTTTTAAAGAAAACGGATATCTAATAATCCGATCTCCCGTGAAAAAGGAGGATGTATCAGAAGCTATCGACAATTTTGTTAATTTTCTTAAATTGCCAGACTCTTTCAAGAATCAGCTTAGTCCAAATCTAGAAAGTAATATTAACTACAGCGAATCTGAAAATAAAGAATATTTAAGTTACAGTCCGGGAATTAAACGAAACATTAACTCTCCAGAAATAGATAATTTCATACTTTCAGCGGAGAAAATCTACGCGGTGGCGAAAACAGCCATGCAGGAGATAATAATTCAACTAGAAAAACAATTTCCTGGAATCCATAAAAATTTTGTACCCCACCATAATGTAAATCCATATCACCTGGTATTCATGAAATATGGCAAAGATTTAGAAAAGATCCCTGCGCGGCCACACTATGATAAGTGCGCTTTGACCCTCTTATTATCTGAAACTAATCCGGGACTAAGAATTGGCATAAACAATAAAACCACAAAACCAGTCATGGCCGCAAAAAATCAAGCCATTTTAATGGCAGGAGTTAGGATGCGTTCCATAACAAACCAGGATTTCAGGCCGGGTTGGCATGAAATAGCGCATGATCGAAAAAATAACATCAATGAAAACATTTCCAGAATAAGTATTGTGTTCTTTGCAGACATTACCGAGGGTCCTTACCCAACATTCTCGGAATTCACAAATTCGATAGAATACTCTGATTGAGGCAATACCTCTCTGCGGTGTGTCTCGGTCTTCGATATTTCAATAAGTTTAGCCCAGGCTTCTTCTGGAGTAATGCCTTCTTGTAAAGCGATAGTATTAATACTATTTCCATATTTTTCTAGAACTTGGGCTGCTTCGAGAGATATTAGATTTATGCCGGGAAGATTCTTATCAGCCCACTTCTTAATAACGTCATGATAAAGTTTCCAGTAATAAACATAATCTATAGAAGACAGCGGAACTTTGTTACCAATAAGGATCCCTTCACCACCCCAATCTGCTGATAAATCTTTTCTATTTTCGCCGTGCCCATAACGAAAATCCGTTTTGGCCATAAATTCTTCCTGGTGTTGTTTGTTAATACCAAAATTTATAAAGAATTCATCAAACCAACGAATTATATGGTATCCGTATCTGGGTCCTCCGTGATCCGCGTAAACTGACTCAAGGCCAGTGTCTCGGCCAGTTACAGAATTGCCATCGTGATTAATGTACGAGAAAAATTCACCTGTTTTTGGTTTCACGCCCGATTTCAATGCTTCTGCGGCACTAAGTATCGCTTGCTGTTTTCCTATATTTTCTAGGGCTTCAGAACCTGATGCATGAGAGTAATCCGGCTCCTTATAGCCATTTTTAATAAGAGATATTATTTCCAATATAACTTCCTCTTCAACAAAACTCCCGCTTCCTGGTGTATCCCAAAAAGGTTCAGGCATAAGTGTCCAATTACCCTTACCCATATACAACTTATTGTCAGATACTATCGTAGAAGCACTACCAGGACGAATGCTGACTTCTCTGGATGGATACACGCGCCATTCCACGAATTTCTGAATATTATGAGCTAAATAAGCTTGCGTGTGCGGTGAAGCATTTGGACAATAATAAGTACAAAACTCTTCAAATGACTGAAAACTTTTTAGCCATGGAGATTCCCCAATAGCATCTGGATTTTCTTGAGAGAAAATAAAAATGTTATACAAATCATCAATAAGCGGAAAATATTCTTGACTTGGATAGCTCACTTCGCCATCAAGATGCTTAGTAAAAAGAGCAATTTTATCTTTAAGCCAATTATCCAGATTTTCTAAAGATACTCCGGCTTTTGCAGCGATATTTTCCAACGAGATATTTTCTCTAGCCTCTATTTTAGGTATGGTATCTTTCCTATCTTTTAGTCCGTCTAAAATCCTTGGACCACTCATCTTTCTATATAACTCAGCTCTAGCCAGATCTATTCCAGAATCTGGGTTATTGCCCTCGTAATCAGGAATATTTTTCTGAAACTCCATAAATTAAGTTTAACTTAAAATTACGAGTATAAGAAGCATGCGGCTCAGTCACTTGATACTTCATACTTTGACTGCGGTGTGTGTCGGTCTAGAACTTCGTAATATCAATCAGTATGAGGGTTTTTCGAGGGTCGCGCTAGGGGTTAATTTTAGGCATGTGGGTCGGGGTCTCGATAGACACAATAGACACTATAAAAAGGACTGGGAACGTGTCTATCGGCTTATTTGGGTAAATGGCACAAATGGGACACAGAAACGTGGTATTTGGAGTGTCTCATTTATCTTACTTTTACTGACTAAATAGCCCATGTATAAAATTTAAATCGAGTAAGGCTAATAACAGAAAAAGTCCACCGCTCATAAATAAGTATAAAATTACCGTGAAGAAAAACTTTGAATCTATA
>MHIY01000001.1:0-17298 GCA_001817755.1 Candidatus Colwellbacteria bacterium RIFCSPLOWO2_01_FULL_48_10 | reverse complement strand
TTTTATAGCATTGCCGACTTTAGTCACATAGGTGGCGTAAAGCTCCGCCTCATCAATAAATCCCTTTCTCACAAACCTCATACCAAAGGCCATTGCAGAGAAAAGAAACAACTCTCCTAGAACGAATAAATAAATTGTATTAACTGCTGATATCGCAGTAAAGCCAAATCCAGCGACAACACCTATAATTGTAATCAACTGGTAGGTATATTTGATGGCTCTTTCTCTAACGTCATTGTGAGCTTTTATAATATCTTTCAACACCTCGGAATGGCTTTCAACAACTCTAATATTACTTTTTAGTAACTCAATCTTTTGCTTTTCTTGTTCATTCATAAGTCTATATTTTAAATCCACCACCTATATAAATTAACAAGATGGCATATGCTAAATCCCACCAAAAGAATTTTAACTTATTCGCAATCCATATAAGCCATACAAATGGAAAAGCTAAATAATAAAATATCGAACCGCCATCTTTTATTTTCGATTTGGTAAATTTTGAAATATGGCTCATATCATGATCGCTTGGAAATGAATGCATTCCCGACGAAAGAGCTGTCCAAAGTAGAAAATACCACATAATACTCTCGGAATTTATTATAGAGGCCAGGAAACCGAGAAATATTGCTACGGTCGAATTTATAATCAAAGGACCAGTCGATATCCAGAAAGTTTGTTTATAAGTTTTGGGTTCTTCGTGTAGAACGTATCCGGCAGGATTGCCAAAGCGAAAGTACTTTACTTGATGGACTAAAACTCCAAGCCACTCACAGAACTTCTTGTGAGCCCACTCGTGGATAATAATACCCGGAAAAGTAAAGACGGAGATTAGCCAACCGGGAATCATGATATATAGATTAATTTATTATTTTTAATGCGGGCCCACTAGGAATCGAACCTAGGTCGATCGTTTTGGAGACGATCATTCTACCATTGAACTATAGGCCCAACAGTGTAAAAGTACTCTAATTTTTATTCAAAATCAAAATAGAAAGCGTACTTGAGAAACATGCTGATTATCCAGACGACCAACACCAAGCACGTCCTTTTAACCATGGGCGTTTTTTTGTTATCATCATGAGTATGTCTCTTGAAAAAGTGATATTGGAAGAAATACGCCCAGGAGTGATTCATTTGGATTTTCCGACACAGGAATTAATGGCCATGACTTTCTTGAGATTCCAGGAATACTACGAATCTCCGGAGTTCCGCGGTCGGGTATTTACACGCGAAGAATTCGAGAGGTGGTATATCGAGAAAAGAGGGAGTTTCTCATATGCGCAGGACTGGCCAGGGTTTAACATCCCTTCCGAAATATTAAGGCCATTCTACGACGGCAGGTTCGATCCTCTTTCAGCCGAAGAAAAAGAATTTCTGCAGCTTTTCCGCGGCCGCAAGGAACCTTTCTACATAATCGGCACATCCAAGGGAAATCCCTCAGAATATATGGACCATGAGCTCGCGCATGCGTTGTTTTCAACTAATAAGGGATATAAGAGCGACGTTATGGAAATAATTTCCTTGATTCCGCGGGCCGATCTAAAAGAATTTTGGGATATGATAAACATCGGCTATCACGAGTCGGTTATGGTGGATGAGGTCCAGGCGCACTTTGTCGCCAATTTTGATGAGTTGGTTCGCGAGGGACTATCCGAAGAAAAATTTGGGGTAACCCAAAAAAATATTTTAGGGATATATAATCGTCATCTCAAGCTTTAACTTGGAAGTTACGAAGGACTTGCTTGTATATCTGGATGGCCTTAAACAGAGATTTTATTTCAATGCGCTCGTTTGCAACGTGCGATTCGGTTATCTTGCCCGGGCCCAGGAGTACGCCTTTTCTGAAAGCCGCAATATCAGAGGCAAAATTAGAAATACTCTTTTCCACAGGGATGAATGACAGTTCTCTGGGAATCTTGGAATCAACCCATTTTAAGAAACTTACCTGCTCAATTTTTGTTCCGCCGATTTTTTTTACCAATCTTTTTATCTTTTTTAAAAGGTCCACATTACTGTGCGGCGGTATCGTTATATCTATATACGCCTCAGCATGTCTGGGAACTGCCCCGTAGGCCTCTCCGCCTCTGATCATGCTGATATTAAGCAGGGACCCTTTGGGGAATTTGCCATCATCCAGGGCCTTATCAACTATGTTAATAGCATCAACCATCCGGTCTATGGAATTTACCCGTCCTTCTTCAACATCGCCACGGACATTAACCCCGCGAATCCTTATTTTAATGTCTGTGTGGCCGAAATGTCTGTTTATGACCTTCAGCTTAGTCGGTTCGCCTGCCACTACGAACGGGATTTTAAGGCCGCTTTTGACGACCGCCATGGCCCCGCGGATGTCGAACTCTTCGCCCACCGTGAATATCAAGCCGAAATTGCTGATATTTTCTTTCCGTGCTTCGATCGCGGCAACGATCATCGCCGCGGCCGAACCCTTAGCATCAGCCGCTCCGCGTCCGTAGACATGGGTGCGCCTCACTTGTGGCGGCGAATATGGAGCGACGGTATCAAGATGTGCCGAGAGATATACTTTTGGCTGCCCGAATTTAACGACAATATTATACCCGTTCTCATCAACTGGTATTTTCTTCGGTTTGAATCCGAGTTCACGAAGCAGCTTGAAAACGAAATCGCAAATCTTTTTTTCATTGCCATTAACTGAATCGATCTTCACCAAGCGAATTAGGAGTTTTATTACATCCATACTTGGATTTTAGACCGGTATGGAAAAATTAGCCAATGGAGAATGACTATAGTTACGACCTCAACGGAAGTACGCCCGAATTGCGGGGTGTATCATATAGGGACTCAAAAAAACAAAAGACGGATCATACAATCCGTCTTTTGTTTTTTTGAGCGGGATACCCTAATCGTCGCTCATATTCATGCGCTCCTTAAAACCCAGCGGTTTTAAATCGCTCGCTGGAGCTCGCTTTTCCGCTACGGGAAAACTCCCGTTTTCCCGACCCCTTTCCCATGATTCCGTTATTCTCTCCATAAAACACTCGCCTAGGCGAGTGTTTTATATTGTGAGCGGGATACCGGAATCGAACCGGCGCCATTACCTTGGCAAGGTAGCGTACTGCCACTATACTAATCCCGCCTAAACTGCGTTGCGGTTTAGGCGGACAAACCCCGCTAAGCCGGAACGAGATATTTAGTATTTGGAATGATACATTTTTTCGGAAAAATATCAATCTAGCGCCCCGTATACAAATAACTTATCATGGCAAGCTATTTGTATACGGGGCGCTAGCGAAATAGGCAAAGAACCGGTGCAGATAATTTAGAGACTTCACAACCCACCGCCGCTGTAATATCATTCGGAGTACTGATTGCGGAGACCCGCCTCCCAAAATAATGACAAGCACAAAGAACAATATAATTAGGTCGGCTACGATAGTCATTCTTGTCGGACTCGCTGCATATTTTGCGGTCCGCTTCTTCTGGAATTCGGCGCCGTTCATACCACCCGCGTTTTTGGAAGCAAGGGCGAGAGGATCTGTGCTGTCGGAAAACATCATTAAACTTTCCCAAGAATCTCTGAAAAATCTCGAAAAGATAAGCGATGCCGACAAAGCGGGAGATTATTCCAATGGGCTTAACCTAGTGATCGGCGAGATTTCCAGGAACGAGCTTGCACGCGCATCTGCACTCAGCCTTTCGAACGAATTAGAAGTGATGGCTCTGAAGCTCGGAGATGTGAAGCCAAAAGCGGCCATGAATGTGGGATTGCAGGCCATCATAGGCCAGTCGCAGCTAGTCCAAAGACTCATCAATTACAACGGCTATATTTACGAGTTGCTTGATGTGTTGCGCGTCCGATTTTCCAACAAAGGAGCCTCGGGCGCTAAAGAGGTGGCCGACATCATCAAGCAAATGAACGAAGAATCTCAATCCATCAATGACTTGAATTACAAATACCGTGAACTTATGGCTAAGTTCGACGGCCTTACTCGAAAAGAGGAATAGCGCCTAAAGATAAGAATGACCGCCGCAAACGTTGCAAGACCGATTCTTAAGTTGCTTCCGATTTGGATATTTATCTTCCTCTTCAAATTCGGAGCCGGTCTCCACTACACTCTCATGTCCCCGCTGGGAGCAAGGGTTTTGCCGATTTGGGTGATGGGTTTGCTTATCGGAGGCTCGGCCTTTATACAGCTTATTCTCGATGTCCCGGCCGGATTTATAATGGATCGTTACGGTTACCGCAAGTTCTTGAAGATCACCTCGGTCATATTCATATTGGCCGCCGCAGCGATGCTTTTCGGCTTGTCGACACCGGTCATTATCGCCACGCTTATGCTCAGCGCTTTCGGCTGGCTCTTCTTTGGTCCCGGTGTAGATGCCTACCTCCTTTCGCATACCCAATCCGAATATGCCGGCCGAGTTATGTCGGTGCGCGACACGCTTTCTTCGCTGGGTATCGTTCTGGCGACGGCCGCACTTGGTTTTGTCCTTGGACTTCCTATGTCCGTAATGGCTGTTATAGTGATGGTTCTAATAGCGGTTGCATTCCTCGCGGTCATGTTTGCGCCAAAGGATAAAGTCTCGGCTGTTGCCGAAAAGAAGCACCCCGCCCATCACTACTACGTGCGGCGCCATTTCATACACCACACGTTTGCCGTTTTAAAGAAGATGAATCCTGCTTCCGGCATGCTATTAATACTCGGATTCAGCGCAAGCATATTTTATGCGACCATATGGTTCGTAGTGCCTCTGCTTCTCGATAGCGCGAACGGTGGATCGCCCATTCCCAGCGTTGGCTTGGCCATTTTTGACTTTGCCGTCGTGGCTTTGGGATTTATTCTTGGGCGGCTGGCCGACAAATTTAATCAGCGCCTACTGGTCTTCTCGGGATTACTTATCTTTGCCATAGCCGGCAGCGCAATTGGTTTTAGCACGAGTATCTGGTTTCTACTTCTCGGTTTTATCGCAACCGTGGGCGATGAGTTGGCTGGCCTTACTCTCTGGGCTTGGCTTGATCGGCTTGATAAAAAACACACCGAGGACGGACTGCTCTCCGGCATAATAACCTTTTTCTGCGATCTCGGCTGGACAATAGGCCCAATATCCGCCGGATTTTTGTTCAATGTCATAGGGCCGCAATGGACCATGGCCGTTGGCGCGATTCCTGTCATCATCACTTGGGTTGTCGCTGCTATTATGGTCAGACCGCATCCGCGCGTAGTTGGCGAGACCGTAACCCCGAAACCGCACCGAAGGAGATATAAGGGGTGATAGATGGGTGGTCCGTAAAATAAAATCTCCGATTTTATCACGGGCCTACCCCGTTAACTTATAAATCCGCCAAAAGGCGGATATAAGTTTTTACGAGGTGCCTTCGGGAGGAAGCGAACGTCAGTTCGATATTCATCGAACCTTCCGATAGGGCTTCCGCCCTCTCGCCCGAGGCTAAAGCCTCGGTCACCCCCACAGGGAAACGCTAACGCTTTTCCCCGACCCCCTTTCGGGTTCGATTCCTGTCTGGTGCCTTCGGGAGGAATCGAACCTCCATTTAAGGTTTAGGAAACCTCTGTCCTATCCATTGAACGACGAAGGCATTGCGCTTCTAGAATATATTGCATGTTCACGAATTGCAATTTTTGCGGCGGCAGTGATAATATTCCTGTACGCTGCCGTCTCATTTGCCGCGGTAGCTCAATGGTAGAGCATTTCCCTGAAGAGGAAGTGGTTGTCAGTTCGATTCTGACCCGCGGCACAAAAAATTATCAAACCCATTCATGGGGTTGATAGTTTTCCGCATGTCAGAATCGAACAAAGGAGGGGTCGGGAGGAAGGCAACCGGCTTCCTCCCGTGGAGGAGATTACTACGACTAGCGAGAGAGCCAAATGGAAATGTAGTCATTTGCATTTGGGCCGAGCGACGTCGGAGCAAAGATGATAATCTTTATTCAGAACCGAGGGTTCTGAAAGCGCAGTCCCGCTAAGCGAGACGAGCAGTGAGACTCTGACCCGCGGCACATCCTGGAAAATAACTCCAAAATCAATATAATCTGATAGCGGCTGAAATAAGCTGATTCCTCCTGTAGTTCAATGGATAGAACTGCGCTCTTCTAAGGCGTTAATGTTGGTTCGATTCCAACCGGGAGGACACTTCGAAATAGGCTCACGAGAGCCCGAAGCGGGCTGTAGTATAATGGTAGTATATATGCGCCAGTCCCGTACTAAAATTAACGGAGCGTAGTATAGTGGTAGTATACGTGCTTTGGGAGCACGTGGCCTGGGTTCAATTCCCAGCGCTCCGACAAAGCTAGATGATTTTTAGTACTGGGACTTTGGGAGCCCCGGTAGCAGAGCATAGCTCGCTACGGGGCGGGCATACGGTCTGGGTTCGATTCCCAGCAGCCCGACATAATAAAATAATCCGAGAAAAACTCGGATCATTTTATTCCGCTGGGAATCGAACCCGAAAGGGGGTCGGGGAAAGGCGTTAGCGTTTCCCCGTGGGGGTGACCGAGACGTTTAGCCTCGGGCGAGAGGGCGGAAGCCCTATCGGGAGCGAGTGGATATGAGCGACGTGAGATAACGAAGTGTCCCAGCAGCCCGACAAGTTTGTCATTTGGTTTCCATCGTTATAGTATAGGTTCGTTATGGTGCCTATAGCTCAATGGTAGAGCGCTTCCCTGTGGAGGAAGATACACGGGTTCGATCCCCGTTAGGCACCCAAAAACAGTTTGTGCCAACTTTGCTATACTTCTCAACATGACAATGGAGAAGTTTTTGCAAGAAACTATAAGAACGGCGGGGAAGATCGCACTTAAAAAATTCGGGAAGGTTGGCGTCAAATATACCAAGTCCAGCCCGACCGACGTAGTAACCGAGGCCGACCTCGCCGTCGACGATTTCATTGTGTGCACCATCAAAAAGAAGTATCCGAGCCATGGGATAATCTCGGAGGAAAACGGCGAACACCAGTCCGGCGCGGAGTACGTTTGGATAATAGACCCGATAGACGGAACGCGTAATTTTTCCAAAGCCGCTCCGCTCTTTGCCGTTATGATTGGCCTGGCCAGAAATGGGAAGATGGAACTTGGCGCGGTTTACGATCCTTCCATGGACGAGCTGGTTCTGGCTAGAAGGGGTAAGGGGACTTTTTTGAACGGCCAAAGAGTGCGCGGTTCGGATTGCAAAAAATGGGCCGAAAGCTGGGGATCGCTCACCTCGCGCTTCTCCGACAATGGTAGGAAGATCATAGCTCAGTTTATGGATCACAAGCCGCGAGAACCCTTTTGGGCCAACTCCTTCGGGTGCATAGGGATAAACGCGATCTATCTGGCCTCCGGCCGGCGCGATTGGTGCGTCTCGAGCGGATCGTGCCTATGGGATTATGCGGCCGTTTCAATAATATTGAAGGAAGCTGGCTATAGGGTTACCAATTTCAAGGGGAAAGAGTGGTCGTTCGGCGACAAAGAACTGCTTGCGGCGAACAAATATCTGTATCCCAAGCTGTTAAAGATACTCGGCTGAAGCAATAGACAATATCGTGATTAATTACAAAAAACTTGCGCAGGTTATTGGTGATGGAGGCGTGGCGGTCATGCCCACGGACACCATCTATGGCGTTGTCGGTTCGGCGCTTAGACCGGACGTTGTGAGTCGCCTTTATAAGCTTCGCCGCAGGAATTTGAAGAAGCCGATGATAATCCTGATAGGCTCTATTAAAGATTTGGATCTTTTCGGCATTTGGCCCGGCGTGAGGGTGAAAAAGATTTTGGCCGGAATTTGGCCTGGAAAGGTGAGCATTATCCTTGCCTGCCGTTCGTCCCGATTCCAATATCTTCATCGCGGCAAGAAATCCATAGCTTTCCGCCTGCCGCAGAACGCGCGCCTTCGCGCGCTTATCAAGAAAACCGGCCCATTGGTTGCCCCGAGCGCGAACCCTGAAGGTCAGCCGCCCGCACGGAACATAAGGGAAGCCAAGCGGTATTTTGGCAAAGAAGTGAACTTGTATGCCGACGGCGGAACGATCGACAGCGCGCCATCAAGACTCATAGAGATCCGCGGCGGGAAGACCATAGTTTTGAGATAACTGGGAATAGCTCGTTAGTGCAGAAGCTCGATAGCGGCATAGCGAATCAGATCCATAGCAGTAGTCTACTAACTCTTTAATTCAATTTCGCAATATCACATCTGAGTGCCGATCGGCACTCAGATGTGATATTGGGCCGATGCAGTAGTATTGGTTAATAAAGCTCGATAGTAACCTGGGTTTACTAACAAGCTAAAGAGCTATGTCGCTAACGAGCCAGTGTCAGTCCCTTTCTTTTTTCGTCGAAAAGTAAGATTATTTGTCCGTATGCAGTATTTAACGAAACAAACGCTAAGGATCTTCTGGGACCACAGCAAGAAATATCCATTTTCGATGGCGGTTCTTGCCGTGGGCAATGTGGTGCTCACTGCCCTCCACATCTACATACCACTTATGTACCGAGACCTCATTAACACGCTTACGGCGGGGAGACAGCCGGGTGTTTTCGAGATAGGACTACACATTGTGATTGTTATCGCCATCCTAAGTCTGGTTTCGTCGGTTACCAGGCGCGTAATCAACTTTTTTACGAATTTTGTGAAGCCATCGGTCATGCGCGACCTGGATAATACATGTTACCAGACTTTGCAAAAGCACTCTTTCGGATTTTTCACCTCGAACTTCACCGGCAGTCTGGTTACGAAGGTTAAGCGATACGAAAAGGCTTTTGAAAGATTGGCTGATCAGTTTATTTACGACATGGGGCGTCAGTTCTTGATCGTGGCGATGATATTGGTTGTGCTTTTGTGGCAATACCGGGCGCTGGGGTTTGTTTTGCTTGCTTGGATGGTGGTTTTCCTGGCGTTCTCATTGTGGTTCGCGCGCTTTAAGCTTCCTTATGACATCCGCCAAGCCGAAGCTGACACGGAAATGACCGGCCGATTGGCCGACAGCGTAACCAACAACATCAACGTCAAGCTGTTTACTAACTATGCGCTCGAAAACAAAGAGTTCGGTAATGTTGTGCATAACCAGTACAACTTCAGGCGAAAGAGTCTTAATTTGGGAGTGCTCTGCGATTTCATCCAGAACATCCTTATGATCGCCCTCGAGGCGGGCATGCTCTATGTTGGGTTGCGGCTGTGGCGGGACGGCGCCTTGCAGATAGGGGACGTTGCACTTTTACAGGCCTATATCATTAGGATAATAGATAACCTTTGGAACACTGCCAAAAACACCCGCTATATCTACGAGGCATTGGCGGATGCGAATGAGATGACCGAGATCCTTTTGCGTCCGCAGGACGTTAAAGATGTGCCTGCCGCCAGAGAATTGCAGCCGGGCAAAGGCAAGATAGATTTCAAGTCAGTTTCTTTTGCCTACCGCGAGGGGGTCGAAGTTTTGAAAGATTTTAACCTGTTGATCGCTCCCGGAGAGCGCGTTGCCTTTGTCGGTCCATCGGGTGGCGGCAAGTCGACTATCATAAAACTACTCTTCCGGTTTTACGATCTTGATCAGGGTGAGGTAAGTGTTGACGACCAGAACATCGCCCGGATAACGCAGGATTCTCTGCGGCGCGTCCTCGCGCTGGTGCCGCAGGAACCAATGCTTTTCCACCGGAGCCTGATGGAAAACATTCGCTATGCACGGCCAGGCGCCACCGATGCCGAGGTGATCGAGGCGGCTAAGCTCGCCCACGTCCACGAATTTGCTTCGTCGTTTCCTGCTGGGTACGGCACGTTGGTCGGGGAGCGGGGCATGAAGCTCTCCGGCGGAGAAAGGCAGAGGGTGGCCATAGCGCGCGCAATTTTGAAAGACGCGCCGATCTTGGTGCTGGACGAGGCCACGTCATCGCTCGACAGCGAAAGCGAAATGTACATCCAAGAAGCCTTGAAGAAGCTGATGAAAGGCCGGACCACCATCGTTGTCGCGCATCGCCTCTCGACCATCATGCAGATGGACCGCATACTCGTTATCGACGGTGGGAAAGTTGTTGAACAGGGCAAGCACGAAGAATTGCTGAAGGCCAAGCAGGGTCTGTATCAGAGACTGTGGGATATCCAGGCCGGAGGTTTTGCCGGCGAGAAGGCTTGATCATCTACAATACCCGCACGGTATTTCCTTTCATACCCCCCTGACTCTGCCCCCCCATGGATAATTGGTTCTTGTCTCTGCTATAACTTTTCACGGCCGTGAAAAGTTATAGCAGGAGTTTGTGTTCGTTGCGATAGACTCAACCTTTTTTCTTAGCGATTCCCAAAAAGCCACTCTCTGATATAATGCCCTGAACCAATGATTAATATCCCTACGGTTGCGGCTGAAAAGATTTTCGAGATAGGCGGCTTTCACGTTACCAATACGCTTCTTCTGAGCTGGATAGTCATCGTATTCCTCGGCATTCTCGCTTTATGCATTAAGCTTGGGTTTAACGCCATTCCGAAAGGCTTGCAGAATCTTTTCGAGTGGATGATAGAGCAGCTGCTGAACCTGACCGAGGGCATTTTCGGCTCGAGAAAGGACGCAGAAAAATATCTGCCCTTCATCGCCACCATTTTTATATTCGTGCTGTTCTCGAACTGGTTCGGGATATTGCCGGGCGTCGGTTCTCTTGGCGTTTACGAGGAGCACAACGGTCACACCATCTTAGTCCCGTTTTTCAGGTCTGCTGGCAGCGATCTCAATTTTACTCTGGCCCTCGCGGTAATTACCGTTCTCGGTGTCAACATCCTAGGCATAGTGGCCATCGGCTTCTTTAAGCATTTCGGCAAGTTCATATCGTTCAAAAGTCCGATATCTTTTTTCGTAGGCATACTTGAACTTATCTCCGAAGTTGCTAGAATGGTGTCGTTCTCTTTCAGGCTGTTCGGCAACATTTTCGCCGGCGAGGTAATGCTTGTGATCGCCGCCTTCTTTTTGCCCTATGTCCTGCCGGTGCCCTTGTTAGCCCTGGAGATATTCGTGGGCCTGATACAGGCAGCGGTGTTCGCAATACTCGCATCGGTTTTCATAAGTATTGCGGTCAAGGAGCATCACTAAAAGGTCAAAATCATAAAAAACAAAATGGAAATCGAATCAGTAAAAGCATTGGCGGCAGCCATAGCAATCGGCGCCGGAGCGCTGGGCCCGGCTATCGGCATCGGCATGCTTGTGTCAAAAGCTTTGGAAGCCATCGGCCGCAACCCGGAAGCCAGCCCGAAGATACAGACAACCATGATCTTGGGCGTCGCCTTCGTTGAGGCTATCGCCATCTATGCGTTGGTAGTGGCCCTTATCGTCAAGTTCGCTTAGTTCTTTGCAGTTTTCCGGAATCGCTTCGTTATGGAGCCTCTGAAGCTTCGTCGATGGAGGCCCTCCTCCATCTCCTCGCTTTTTTCTCCATGCCTCGCGCTGCCAGAAAACGACTTAGAACTAAATCAGTCATATATGTACCATGAACGAAATTCTTGATAAATTTGGAGTAGACTGGAAATTGCTTCTCGCGCAGGGAATCAATTTTTTCATTCTCTTTTTTATCCTGAAGAAGTTTGTGTACGGACCAATCGTAAGCATTTTGCGCAAGCGCAAGACGGACATAGAAAAGGGAATTGATTTCACCAGACTCGCGGAGGAAAACCTTAAAAACGCCGACGAAACGAAGTCGGCCACAATCAAGGATGCGAAAGACAAGGCTCTTTCCATCGTAGCCCAGGCCGAAGCGTCGGCCGATCTGCGCAAGGCGGAGATGTTGAAAGATGCCGCCGCGAAGCGCGACAACGTTGTCGCGGAGGCGCGGACGATCATTGACGAGCATAAGGGTAAGATGATTGAAGGCGCCTATTCTGAAGCTGAAGGGTTTCTAAGACTAGCTTTAGAGAAGGTTTTGGGCCGGATGCCGGTCGAGGAGAGGGATAGAGAGCTCATTAAAGATGCGCTGAAAGAAGCGAGAGTAATCACGAATAATGCTAATCAGATCAAATAATGCGAATGGATACGAAAAGTCGAATACGGAATTAGCATTATTTGCATAAATTCGTATTATTAGCGAAAACTCCTGATGAAATACACCAACAAACAGTACGCAAACTCACTTTTATCGGCCTTGGACGGCAAGTCGGCGAACGAACAACCGGCAATGATAAAGAGATTTCTAGCCCTACTGAGGAAGAACGGCGATTCGGCCAAAAGAAGCCAGATTCTCCGGGAGACGGAACGGGGGTATTTCAGGGCTAGCGGCATGAGCAGGGTAGAGGTCGAGGTTGCTGGAAAGTCTCTTGCAGCCGAGACGCTGAGGAAAGACATCGAAGAAGCGGTGGGCAGAAAAATAGTCATGAGCGAAAAAGTAAACCCGGCCATGATCGGAGGCATCAAGATACTGATTGACGACGAAACGCTGATCGACGCGAGCGCGCTAAGCAGGCTGAACAAAATATTTACCAGAACCCACTAGAGTAATCACGAATAATGCTAATCAGATCAAATAATGCGAATGAACACAAAAAACACAAAGAAGTCGAACTCTAGAGTAATCACGAATAATGCGAATAAAAATCAAATGGGTCGAATCCAAAAATTAGCATTATTTGCGTAAATTCGTATTATTAGCGAACACTATTATGCCTGATTCAATTATTGATACGCTAAAAAAAGAGATCGAGGGATTTGACCGCGAGATAAGGTCCGAAAAGATCGGCAAGGTTTTGGAGGTCGGCGACGGCATCGCCAGAGTTTCAGGATTGTCCGGCGCGGCATCCCAAGAAATGCTTGATTTCGAGACCTCGAACGGGGTCATAAAGGGAATCGCCTTTAACTTGGAGGAAGATAATATTGGCGCCATTATCCTTGGCGATTATTTAAAAGTTAAAGAGGGCGATGTGGTGCGGCCGACCGGGCGCGTGCTTTCGCTTCGGGTTGGGGATGAGCTTATTGGACGCGTTGTGAACGCTTTAGGCGAACCGCAGGACGGAAAGGGTCCGATATTCAAGTCCGGCGCCGCCGAAGTGTTTTACCCGGTGGACCGTATCGCTCCTGGCGTTACCGCCC
Organism: Candidatus Colwellbacteria bacterium RIFCSPLOWO2_01_FULL_48_10; assembly: GCA_001817755.1. Taxonomy (GTDB): domain Bacteria; phylum Patescibacteriota; class Minisyncoccia; order UBA6257; family Colwellbacteraceae; genus 2-01-FULL-48-10. The sequence continues at coordinate 4,271 of MHIY01000001.1, read as the reverse complement.
GCGAGTCCGTAAACACTCCGCTCCACACCGGCATCAAGGCCATTGATTCGATGATCCCCATCGGCCGCGGACAGAGGGAGCTCATCATCGGCGACCGGCAGATTGGTAAAAGCTCGATTGTCATCGACGCGATAATCAACCAGGGTAAAGAGACCAGATATTCCCGCCCCATCTGCATTTATGTCGCGATCGGCCAGAAAGAATCTAAGGTCGCGAAGATCGTCGACACGCTCACCAAAGCGGGCGCGATGGAATATACCGTGGTCGTTTCCGCGCCGTCTTCCTCTCCGTCGTCGCTGTGGTTCCTCGCGCCTTACGCTGGGTGCACCATCGGTGAATATTTTATGCATCAGGGCAAGGATGCCTTGGTGATATATGACGACCTTTCGAAGCAAGCATGGGCCTATCGCGAGATGGCGCTTCTCTCCAGGCGTCCACCAGGCCGCGAGGCTTACCCAGGAGACATCTTCTACGTGCATTCAAGGCTTTTAGAGAGAGCGGCTCGGCTGAACAAAGAAAACGGAGGAGGATCGCTTACCGCTATTCCGATAATCGAAACACAACTGGGCGATGTGTCGGCCTACATTCCGACGAACGTCATTTCCATAACCGACGGGCAGATATACCTGGAGCCGGAACTTTTTAACCAAGGCATGCGGCCCGCCGTGAACGTCGGCCTCTCGGTTTCCCGTGTCGGTTCGGCCGCGCAGACCAAGGCCATGAAGAAAGTTGCCGGAAAATTGAGGCTAGAGCTTGCGCAGTTCAGGGAACTGGCGGCTTTCGCGCAGTTTGCATCTGACCTAGACGAAGGGACGAAGAAAAGGATTCAGAGAGGCAAGATATTGTCCCAAGTTTTGAAGCAGGGCGAGCTCCAGCCTATGCCGTTTGAGCGCCAAGTGGCGGCGATCTTTGCCGCGACGAACGGTTACTTCGATGACATAGATTCGGAGAAGGCGTTGGAGATTTCTTACCAGATGCTCGGTTATATGGATAAGATGCACCAGGGAGTCTTTGCTGAAATACTGAAGTCCGGCGAGATATCTAAGGAGACCGAGGAGAAGCTCAAGCGTGCCATTTCAGAATTCAAAGATAGTAATCACGAATAATGCTAATCAAATCAAATAATGCGAATGAACACAAGAAACACAAAGAAGTCGGATAAAGCAGATATGCAATTCGCATTATTTGCCTAAATATTCGCATTATTAGCGAATACTACTATGGCTGAATCAGTCCGCGACATAAAAAGGAGGATAAAGTCGGTCAAGAACATCGCCCAGATTACGAAGGCGATGGAGGCTGTCTCGGCGAACAAAATGAGAAAAAGCCAGATGGTCGCCCTAAGCGCAAGACCATACGCCGTCACTGCCCTCGAGATGCTCGATAACCTGATATCCCGCACGCCAGTTTTGCCGGATTTTTTCGCCGAGCGGCCGATAAAAAAGTCGCTGATTCTCGTTGTTACTTCAGATAAGGGGTTGGCCGGCGCATATAATTCGAATGTCCTGCGCTCGGCCGAGAAGCTTGCGGATAAAATGAAGAAAGCCGGCCAGTCTTTCGCAGTCGTTACTGTCGGTCGAAAGGCTAAGGAATATTTTTCGAGGCGCGGCGCAGAAGTTGTTAAAAGCTTCTCGGGTTTCAGCGATCTTTCGGCGCTTAAGGAAACCAATCCGGTCGCTGATTTTGTAACAGCTTGGTTTATGAGAAAATCGTACGATGAAGCGTTTGCCGTCTATACTAATTTTAAAACAACTTTACGCCAGGAAGTTTCAGTAAGGCGTATTTTGCCAGTCACTAAGGACGGCATTGCGGAGATGGTTCTAGGGATTTTGCCCGAACACGGCCGCTACGCGCCTAAGGCGCAGGGGTCCATTGAAAAAGCCATTCAGAGCCGGTACAGTTTCCAATATGTTTTCGAGCCCGACCCGGCGAATATACTTAACGCGTTGGTCCCCAAGTTGCTCTCGATGCATATTCATCACATAATCCTTGAGGCCAACGCCTCGGAACATTCTTCCAGAATGGTGGCGATGAAGAACGCCTCGGACAACGCCAAAGACCTGATTGCCGGCCTCAGCCTTAAATACAACAAGCTCAGACAGGCAGGAATCACTAGGGAGCTTATCGAGATCACGGCTGGCAGAGAAGCATTGAATAATTAAAATTATGACCAATCAAAATAAAGGAAAGATAATTCAGATATTGGGCCCGGTGGTGGACGTAGAATTCGGCGCCGGTGCGATGCCCGCCCTCTACGAGGCCTTGATACTTAAAAACCACGAGGGCGTGGAAATTGTGCTTGAGGTTGCCAAGCATCTCGGTTTCGGCAAAGTTCGCGCGATATCGCTTGCCTCAACCGATGGATTAACCAGAGGTTTGGAAGTTACCTCAACCGGCGCGCCGATTTCGGTGCCGGTGGGCAAAGAAGTTTTGGGCGGCCTCTTCAACGTGCTCGGCAAGGCCATCAATGCCGAAAAGAAGGGCGTTAAATTCGATAAGCTGTGGCCGATCCATCGTAAAGCGCCGGACTTTACCGAGCTTTCCACAAAAACTGAGGTTTTTGAAACTGGTATAAAGGTTATCGATCTTCTGGCTCCCTTCATCAGAGGCGGCAAGGTCGGTTTGTTTGGCGGCGCAGGCGTGGGCAAGACGGTGTTGCTGATGGAACTTATCCGCAACGTGGCCGAAGAGTCCGGCGGCGCATCGGTTTTTGCAGGCGTGGGCGAGCGTACCCGCGAGGGCAGCGATCTCTACAAAGAGATGCAGGAGTCGGGAGTTTTAGACAAGACCGCGCTCGTTTTTGGGCAGATGAACGAAGTTCCGGGCGCGAGGCTCCGAACGCCGCTCGTTGCGCTGACCATGGCCGAGTATTTCCGCGACGAAGAATCGCGCGACGTACTTCTCTTTATTGACAACATTTTTAGGTTTTCTCAGGCTGGATCAGAGGTTTCGGCCCTGCTCGGCCGTGTGCCTTCGGCCGTCGGTTACCAGCCGACATTGGCTTCCGAAATGGGCCAGTTGCAGGAAAGAATAACTTCGACCAACAAAGGATCGATTACCTCGGTGCAGGCGATCTATGTTCCGGCCGACGATATTACCGACCCGGCGCCAGCCACAACCTTCAGCCACATCGATTCGACCATAGTTTTGTCGCGTGCCATCTCGGAGCTGGGTATTTACCCGGCCGTTGACCCGTTGGCATCGACATCCTCGGCCCTTGACCCAAAGATTGTCGGTGCCGACCACTACCAAGTTGCTCGCGACGTGCAGAAAACCCTCCAACGCTACACCGAGCTCCAGGACATCATCAACATCCTAGGCGTCGAAGAATTGTCCGACGAAGACCGTTTGGTCGTCGCGCGCGCGAGGAAGGTGCAGAGGTTTTTGTCTCAGCCCTTCTTCGTCGCGGAGCAATTTACCGGCCGCGCCGGAAAATTCGTGAAGCGCGAGCAGACCATCAAAGATTTCCGCGCCATTCTGGACGGTAAGTACGACGACAAACCCGAAGACTTTTTCTATCTGAAGGGCAGCTTGGCTGATGCCGAAAGCGGGCAATAAATCAAAGTTTAAATATCCCTGGCCGGGCAGGCAAAAATCAAAATCACAGATTAAAGTTTAAAAAATAACTGGATTGAAAACTTTAACATTTTACACTGTCATTTTGATATTTTATTTTTAATCTTTAAATTAATTTCAATGAAGCTTAAGATTCTTACTCCGACCGAAACGAAATTCAAGGGTGAAATTTTAGCCTTGAACATCAAAACCCTGTCCGGCGAGATAACCATCCTCGACGATCATGAGCCCATGATCTCGATGTTCGAAAAAGGTACTGCGCACATAACCGACAAGCAGAACCAGCGCACCGCTATACAGATCGGCGCCGGGTTCTTGGAAGTCACTCCCGAGAACGAGTTGAATGTTCTTACAGATTGATCTATGAATATAAAACGGGCAATTATCGTGCATTGTTGGGGCGGGAGTCCGGAATACTGCTGGTATCCGTACGCGAAGAGGGAACTTGAGAAAAGGGGTTTTGAGGTCACTGTGCCCGCGATGCCAGACAATGATGCGCCGGACTTGGCGAAATGGCTGCCGAAATTGAAAGAAGTTATCGGAACGCCCGGCCTAGACCTGTACCTTATTGGCCATAGCATCGGTTGCGCGACCATTATGCGTTATTTGGAGTCATTAGCACCGGGTGAACAGATTGGCGGGGTTGTTTTTGTCGCTGGATTTACCGACCCGCTTGGATACAAAGAAATAGAAAC